>JABITU010000060.1 GCA_018668195.1 Tateyamaria sp.
AAGGCGCTTTTGTTGGTCGCTCTAATCTTTGCAAAGCGGACTTGTTTATCGAGTCAATGATCTGCCTTGATCTAAGGCAAGCGCGCTTTTAGGTTTCAGGTTGTTTTACGAGGGTTTCAGCAATGGCTGCACACCGTTTTTCGATCACGGTCTTTTATGAAGACACCGACATGGCGGGCATTGTTTACTATGCAAATTATCTGCGCTTCATCGAACGCGCGCGGTCGACCATTGTCGAGGATATGGGTGTGGATCAAAACGCCATGCGCGCGCGCGATATCGTGTTTGCGGTGACACGGGTCGAGGCTGACTATGTTGGCTCCGCTCGACTTGGTGACCGGCTGGAGGTTGTCACCACGCACCGCGCGGCCAGCCCGGTGCGCTGGACTTTTGACCAAGAGGTGCGCCGGGGCGCCGAGTTGATCTTTCGCGCGCATGTGGTCGCGGTGTGCATGACAACGGCGGGTAAACCCAAACGATTGCCTGCGGAAATCCGCGCAATAGTTGAGAAATGAACCCGTTCTGACGCCGAAGTGATGGCTTTTCCTTTTGTCGTCGGCTAGACTTTAACTCAATAAGGGTCGACAAACGCGCCCAAAGAAAAGAGCAGGCAGATGGAAGCAGAAACCTTGGCTTTGGCACGGGAGATTGATTTCTCTATGTGGGGGCTTTTTGTACGTGCCACCCTGACCGTGAAATTGGTGACGATCATATTGATCGTGGCATCATTCTGGTCATGGGGCATCATCTTTCAAAAGTTGATGATCTACCGAAGCGCGCGCGCGCAGGGCGCTCGCTTTGATCAGGCATTTTGGTCAGGCGAGCCGCTGGATGAGCTGTTCGAACAGATCGGTCCCGACCCTAAGGGGGCCACTGCGACAGTGTTTGCGACAGGGATGATTGAATGGCAACGCTCGCATCGCGAGGATGGCGGGCTGATTGCGGGGGCCACAGCGCGGATTGACCGCAGTATGGATGTGGCTATCGCCAAGCAGGCAGAGGCGTTGCAAAGCGGGTTGACTGTTCTGGCAACAGTGGGGTCGGCGGCGCCTTTCATTGGGTTGTTTGGGACAGTGATTGGCATCATGAACGCCTTTATCGAGATTGCAGAGCAGCAAAACACCAACCTGGCGGTTGTCGCGCCGGGCATTGCCGAGGCCCTGATGGCGACGGGGTTGGGGCTGTTGGCGGCGATCCCGGCTGTGATCTTTTACAACAAGTTGAGTGCTGACAGCGACCAGATCGTATCGGGCTACGAGGCATTTGCCGATGAGTTTGCAACCATACTCAGCCGCCAGTTGGACAGCTGAGCCATGGGCGCGGGTGTGATCCGGTCTGATGACGGGGGCGGTCAACGGCGGCGCCGCAAGCGCAGCCGCAGCCGGCCAATGTCTGAAATCAACGTGACGCCCTTTGTCGACGTTATGCTTGTCTTGCTCATTATATTTATGGTGGCTGCTCCGCTTTTAACGGTTGGCGTGCCTGTCGAATTGCCCAAAACCGCTGCCGGCGCGCTGTCCACCGGGCAGGACGAGCCATTGACCATTACGCTGACATCAGGTGGATCTGTGCAGATACAAACCACAGAAGTTGCGCGCGATGTGCTGGTGCCACGGTTGCGCGCAATTGCAACCGAGCGGTCGAGCGACCAGGTGTTCCTGCGAGCGGATGGGGCGGTGCCTTATTCTGAGGTCATGCAAGTGATGGGCGCGCTCAACGCGGGCGGGTTTTCGAACATCGGACTGGTCACGGATATCGGTGGACCGACGATGGACGGCGACGGATAGCTGCGGGTGTGGGGCGTTGAAAGGTGAACACCGGGCTGATTATATCTGGCATTGGTCACGTGAGTTTGATTGGCTGGGTGCTTTTCGGTGGCGCGTTCCAGAGCGAGCCCTTACCGTTCGAGGTGACTGAAGTGTCGATGATATCATCGGATGCGTTCGAAGCCCTGCTGACCACTGGTCCGCAACCCGATACCGTGACTGAGGTGGTTCTTCCTGCAGCACCTACCGTTGACTTGGACCCGGTCGCGACATCACAGCCCGATCAAACTATTGCCACAGACGCGCCACAGGTGTCTCCGGAACCCGTATCTGAGACCGTGCCAGCGGAATTGCCAAGCCCGGTGCCGCCGGTGCCCGAGGGCATCGATACTGCTCCGGTAGCTTTACAGCCGCAGGACTTTGCGATGTTGGTGCCTGACGTGGGCGCCAGGCCGATCCCGCGCCCCTCGGAACGGGTGGCGCCGCTGGCCGTGGCCCCACCGCCGCCCGAAGCGCTACCTGATCCGGTGGAACGTGATCAAGTGACCCAACAGGACGAGGCCGAGACCCCGGCGCAAGAACAAGAGGCCACGGCCCCCCAAGAGGCTGCTACCGAAATCGTGACCGAGGCCGAAGAACCCTCGGGCGCGCTGCGCAGCTCGTTGCGTCCACCATCGCGCAGACCGGCGCCTCCAACACGAACAGTTGGAACGCCAGATACTCCAGCCGCTGCCGCCACTCAGACCGTCGTAAACGATGCGCTGCGCGAGGCCTTGGGTGGCACTGAACCCGACGTGCCCCTTGGCCCACCGCTGTCGGCAGGCGAAAAGGACGCATTGCGGTTTGCGGTTTCAGTCTGCTGGAACGTCGGATCGCTATCGTCCGAAGCTTTGCTCACCACCGTCACAGTTGGATTTGACATGAGCCGAAAAGGCCGCCCGGTTGTTTCGACCATGCGGATGATATCCAGCTCTGGTGGATCTGCGGCAGGGGCCAAGCAAGCCTATGAAACCGCACGTCGGGCGATCACTCGCTGCACCGGCCAAAATGGATATCAATTGCCCATTGAAAAATATGATCAGTGGAAACAAATCGAGATAACGTTCAATCCCGAAAGGATGCGTATCAAATGATGGTTCGAGTGCTTTTTGTGATTCTGGTTTGGCTGGGCGTGGCACCCGCTGTGGCCCAGACCGGCCCCCTGCGAATCGAGATCACCGAAGGGGTGATCGAACCCTTGCCCGTTGCAATCCCAGATCTGGTCGCCGAAACGGCGCGAAGTGTGCAGATGGGGCAGCAGATCGCGCGGGTTATCGCTGCGGACCTGACGGGTACGGGACTATTTCGCGAAGTACCGTCCTCTGCCTTTATCAGTCAGATCAACGATTTTAGTGCCGCAGTCCAATATGCTGATTGGAAGGCCATCAACGCACAGGCGCTGGTCACGGGTGCTGTCAGGGTGCAAGGCGGGCAGGTCCGGGTGCAATTTCGGGTGTATGATGTGTTTTCCGGTGCGGAACTGGGCGATGGATTGCAATTCGTCGGCGCGTCAGATGGCTGGCGGCGTATTGCCCACAAGGTCGCAGACGCAGTCTATAGCAGAATCACCGGAGAGGGTGGTTATTTTGACAGCCGCGTAGTCTTTGTTTCCGAAAGTGGGCCCAAGTCCGAACGCCGCAAACGTCTTGCGGTGATGGATTACGATGGTGCTAATGTGCAGTATCTGACCGACTCGGACGCGATTGTTCTGGCACCGCGCTTCTCGGCCAATGGTGACCGGGTGCTTTATACCAGTTACGAGACCGGTTTTCCGCGCATCTACGTGCTGGATGTTGGATCGGTTCAACGCAAGGTTCTAGAAAGCCAGCAGGGCACCATGAGTTTTGCGCCCCGTTTTGCGCCGGATGGGCGGACAGTTGTTTACTCACTGAGCCAAGGCAGCAACACAGATATCTATTCGATGAACATCGCCAGCGGTGCCACATCCCGCCTGACCCGTGCACCGTCGATTGAAACCGCACCCAGCTTTAGCCCAGACGGGGCCCGGATTGTTTACGAAAGCGACCGGTCGGGAACTCAGCAGCTTTACGTGATGCCGGCCAACGGTGGCGAAGCGCGCCGAATTTCTTTTGGAGATGGGCGATACGGCACACCAGTCTGGTCCCCGCGGGGTGATCTGATTGCCTTTACCAAGCAGTCCAAGGGCCGGTTCCATATCGGAGTGATGCGCAATGATGGTAGTGAAGAGAGGTTGTTGACGGCGTCTTTTCTGGACGAGGGGCCAAGCTGGTCACCCAATGGCCGTGTCATTATGTTCACCCGCGAGACCCAAGGTGTGGCCGGGCGGTCAACTCTTTATTCGGTGGATATCACGGGCCGGAATTTACGCCCAGTGCGCACACCCGAAGGCGGATCGGATCCATCCTGGGGGCCATTGCAGCCATAGGTTCCGTTTCCAAATCCTGCGATTCATGGTAATAGCATTGTAAAATAAGATTTTTTGAGACAGAAAAAGAGGCAAGCCAATGAAACTTAAGACATCCATCGTGATGCTATCCGCCGTCCTGAGCCTGGTTGCCTGCACCGATCCCAACCGTTTTGATAACCTTGACGGTGCAGGGTCTGGTCTTTTTGGCAGAGGTGCGGATGGATCGGGGCTTGGCAGCGCGTCTGATCCGGCATCGGCTGCGTATTTCCAGCAGGCCGTCGGTGACCGGGTGTTGTTTTTGGTCGATCAGTCCAGCCTGACGGTTGCGGCGCGCGCAACACTGGATTGGCAGGCGGAATGGTTGCTCACCAATACCGATTACACCGCTGTCATCGAGGGCCACGCCGACGAGCAAGGCACACGCGAATACAATTTGGCGCTGGGCGCCCGCCGGGCTGACGCGGCCCGTGCCTATCTTGTGAGCAAAGGCGTGCCTTCGGGACGTTTACAGGTGCTCAGCTACGGCAAAGAACGCCCAACCGAAGTTTGCAGCCAAGAAACCTGTTATGCTAAAAACCGTCGCGCGGTTACAGTGTTGACCGCTGGTTTGTCGGGGTAGAGTGCGATGTCGTTGATGCGGGCATATTTGCTTGCCGCAGCTGTGCTTGTTGCGGGTCTGATCGGCTCGCAGGATGTCTCTGCGCAAGACCAGACGCTGGCAGATATCCGACAGGAATTGACGGTGTTGAATGTCGAGGTGCAGAAACTGCGCCGCGAGTTGTCAACAACTAACGGTATGTCCATCCCGGTGACTGGCATGGACACATTAGATCGGCTTGATGCGATCGAGCGCGAATTGCAGCGGTTGACTGGCAAGACCGAAGAGATGGAGTTTCGCATTGATGCCATCGTCAAGGACGGTACAAATCGCATCGGTGATATTGAATTTCGTTTGGTTGAGCTTGAGGGTGGCGACGTCACGCAGTTGGGTATTACGTCCACCCTAGGGGGCGGTTCAGTGCCAGAGACCCCTACCACAGCGTCCGCTTCGCAGTCGGACATTCAACTGGCAGAACAAGAGCGCGCCGATTTTGAGCGGGCGCAGGCTTCTCTTGCTTCCGGTGATTTCCGCTCCGCAGCAGACCAGTTTGCGGCCTTCAATGTAACCTACCCAGACGGGCCCCTTGCGGTAAAGGTTGAATTGCGCCGGGGCAAGGCCCTTGAGGGTTTGGGTGATGTGCGCGAGGGCGCGCGTGCCTATCTGGCCGCATTCATACTCGACGAGCAAAGCCCGCAAGCACCAGAGGCACTATTTCGGTTGGGTGCTGCGCTTGGTCGCTTGGGTAAGACCGACGAGGCCTGTGTGACGCTGTCAGAAGTTGGCACGCGTTATCCCGATGCGTCCTTTGTGCAGGACGCGCAATCGGCCCGACAAGATTTTGGCTGTTTCTAACTTATGACCGCGTATTTGCGCGAACGTGTGGACGCCGTTTTTGGCCTTGCGCGCCCCATGCGGTTGGGGGTGGCCGTATCGGGTGGCGGCGATTCTGTTGCATTGTTGTCGGTGCTTGTGGGCTATGCCCGTGATCACGGGATCGCCTTGCATGTGGTTTGCGTTGATCATGGGGTGCGGCCAGAGGCCAAGCAGGAGATTTCCTTTGTTGCGGACCTGTGCCGTCGATGGGATTTGCAGCATCATGTGGAATATTGGACAGGCTGGAATGGCGAGGGTAATTTTTCGGCAAAGGCACGCGATGCACGCTATGCGCTGATGGCCGATTGGGCCTTTGCCAATGACATTACCCATATTGCGTTGGGGCATACGGCAGACGATCAGGCCGAAACCTTTCTGATGCGGCTAGCGCGCGGCGCTGGCGTGGACGGATTAAGTGGCATGGCCTCGAGCCGAAGCAGCCGGGGGATTACGTGGGTTCGCCCCTTTCTTACCGTGGAACGCGCTGCCTTGCGAACGTTTCTGCGCGCATCAGGTTTGGATTGGTGCGAGGATCCCAGCAACGAAAATCGCGATTATGAGCGCATCAAGGCGCGTGATGCGCTTACTGTGTTGGGCACGTTGGGCATCACAGTGGATGGATTGCTAAATGTCGCCCACAATATGACTGAGGCCCGCGAGGCGTTGGATTGGCAGACCTTTCAGGCGGCGCGCGACCTGGCCACCGTGCGGCATGGTGTCATCGTTATGGACAAGGGCCGCTTTGACACACATCCCAAAGAAATCCGTCGTCGCCTGCTGGTGCATACAGTGCGTTGGATTTCAGGCAACGGCTATCCGCCGCGTGGTGGAACAGTGACCCGCACTCTTGAGGCGATTGCAAATGGGCGAACGGTTACGCTGGATGGATGTCAGATCATGTCTGATGGTAGCCAAATTTGGGTGTTTCGTGAATATGATGCGGTGCGTAGTCTAACCAGTGAGATTGGTGAGACGTGGGATGTTCGTTGGTTAGTTGACTGTGCCGACGACGATCCCGACCTGCAAGTCCGCGCTCTGGGTTTCGACGCACTCACAAGCATTGATGGCTGGCGCGGCGTGGGGCTGCCCCGCGCCGCCTTGGCTTCATCTCCTGCAGTTTGGTGCAATGGCCAGTTGGTTGCCGCCCCAGTGGCAAATCCCGACAAGGAATGGACCGCATATCTAAAAGATGGCGACGATGCGTACTTCTCAGCGCTATTATCGCATTGAACTAAGTTTCTAGACCACTATCTTACAGATAACAGCGCGGGCATCGAACCGGGCGGTGAACTTATCGGGAGACATTCCTTGGGAAATGTACGAAATATCGCCTTTTGGGTCGTTCTGTTCTTGCTGGTCCTGGCGCTGTTCAATCTTTTTGGCGGCGCGGGCAATACGCTTCAAAGCCGCGAAATCAGTTATTCTGAGTTTGTTGATGCCGTCGAGGACGGGTCTGTCAGCAATGTCACGCTGGATGGTGAACAGGTCAGGTTCCGTCGCGGTGCGGAAGATTACGTGACTATCAAGCCTGAAGATGCCGAAGTGACAGACCTTCTGATTGCGAACGACATCCCCTTGCGCGCCGAACAGCAGCAGCAATCGGGATTCCAGACATTCCTAGTATCGCTTTTACCATTCCTTTTGCTGATCGGTGTTTGGATTTATTTCATGAACCGCATGCAGGGGGGCGGTAAAGGTGGCGCCATGGGCTTTGGAAAGTCCAAGGCCAAGATGCTGACCGAAAAGCATGGTCGCGTGACATTCGACGATGTTGCGGGCATCGACGAAGCAAAGGAAGAACTAGAAGAAATCGTTGAATTCCTGCGCAATCCGCAGAAATTCAGCCGTTTGGGCGGAAAAATTCCTAAAGGCGCTCTGCTGGTTGGTCCTCCGGGCACCGGCAAAACGTTGCTTGCACGTGCGATTGCGGGCGAGGCGGGCGTACCTTTCTTTACCATTTCAGGCTCTGATTTCGTCGAGATGTTTGTGGGTGTCGGCGCAAGCCGGGTGCGCGACATGTTTGAGCAAGCAAAGAAAAATGCGCCGTGTATCGTCTTCATTGACGAGATTGACGCTGTGGGTCGGCACCGTGGTGCAGGTTATGGCGGCGGCAACGACGAACGCGAGCAGACGCTGAACCAGTTGCTGGTTGAGATGGATGGTTTCGAGGCAAATGAGGGTGTGATCATCATCGCGGCGACCAACCGCAAGGATGTGTTGGACCCCGCGTTGCTGCGACCCGGTCGGTTTGACCGTCAGGTCACCGTGGGCAACCCAGATATCAAGGGGCGCGAGAAAATCCTAGGTGTGCATGCGCGCAAAACGCCACTTGGCCCGGATGTTGATCTGCGAATCATTGCACGCGGCACGCCTGGTTTCTCGGGTGCTGATCTGGCCAACCTTGTGAACGAAGCTGCGTTAATGGCAGCACGAGTCGGGCGCCGTTTTGTCACGATGATCGATTTCGAGTCGGCCAAGGACAAGGTCATGATGGGCCCAGAGCGCCGCAGCATGGTAATGACGCCCGAACAAAAGGAAATGACCGCCTACCACGAGGCTGGGCACGCATTGGTTGGGCACAAGCTTCCGAAATGCGATCCCGTTTATAAGGCGACAATTATTCCGCGCGGCGGAGCGCTGGGCATGGTGATGAGCCTGCCTGAGATGGACCGTTTGAACATGTTCAAGGATGAATGCCATCAGCGTCTGGCCATGACCATGGCCGGCAAGGCGGCTGAAATTCATAAGTATGGCGCAGACTCAGTATCCAACGGTCCGGCGGGCGACATTCAGCAGGCCAGCGCGCTGGCACGTGCTATGGTCCTGCAGTGGGGCATGTCGGACAAAGTGGGCAACATCGACTATTCCGAGGCGGCTCAGGGCTATACTGGAAACACCGGCGGTTTCTCTGTTTCTGCCAATACAAAGGAACTGGTCGAGCAGGAGGTGCAGCAGTTCATTCAGGATGGCTATGAATGGGCTTTGAAGATCATTCACGAAGATAATGACGAATTCGAACGTCTTGCGCAGGGCTTGCTAGAATATGAAACTCTGACCGGCGAAGAAATTGACCGCGTCATGCGTGGCGAGCCACCGCAAGCGCCGGATGATGAAGGTGGTGGGGCTGCTGTCGAAGACAAAAAAGCGAGCCTAACATCGATTCCGAAAGCCAAAAAAAAGCCTGACCCGTCTGCTGATGGCGGAATGGAGCCGGAACCCTCGGCATAAGCTAGCAAAGGCCCTCCTTTTTGGAGGGCCTTTTTGTTTTGGGGAGCCCTGGGCGATCCATCGCAGATGATGAAAACCTTGTGGTAAATGATGATAGTGCGGCGTGTTCAGCCTTGGATTGACAGGAGATCACTATGCCTGCCCTAAAACCCACATCCTATGTTGCGCGCATCGTCTGGCTGGGGCAGGTACCCAACCGCAAGGCCAGTTTGCGCGCGGTACCAATCGTTCATGTTGACGCTGATTTTGATGGGTTTCCGGGCGAGGATCACGCCGGTGTCACACGCCCTGCCTGCGTCAGAGTAAAGGCGCAGCACGCCCGTGGCACGATCATTCGCAATGTCCGTCAATTGAGCGTGATAAGCGCCGAACAACTGGCTGAAACGGCCGCCGATATGGGCTTGGAAGCGATTGACCCCGCGCTGTTGGGCGCGTCCATGGTCGTGGAGGGCATCCCCGACTTTACTCATGTGCCCCCATCATCAAGGTTTCAGGCCCCATCAGGGGCAACCTTGGTGGTCGATATGGAAAATCGGCCCTGCTCGTTGCCTGCTCGCGAGGTTGAGCGAGAGGCCGAGGGATTTGGTGCTCGCTATAAGCCCGCGGCACTTGGGCGTCGGGGTGTAACAGCGTGGATCGAACGGCCCGGGCGTTTCGCCCTTGGCGACACATTGCGTTTGCATATTCCTGATCAGCCGGTCTGGGCGCATCTGGAGGATGCACGGGCTCAAAAATAGTGCATGCCCTCGTATCAATCAGCCCCTCAGCAGCAGTGTTTGCCGTCCCAGTACGCGGCGCGTCGACATCGTGTGGCTACTTTCGTTTCCTAAATGAAACGGCGGTGGTGAATTGGGCCGCTCCGTCTCGCTGAAATGTCGGAATCGCGCGCCTATGCACTGTGCATACACCTGTATGCAGGCCAAGACGAAAAAACCCATATGACGTGCGGGGAGCAAAAATGTCGTATAAGTCTGATATTGAGATTGCGCGTGAAGCGCACAAGCAGCCGATCCAAGAGATTGGAGCTAAGCTTGGCATTGGCAGTGGTGATTTGCTGCCCTATGGCCATGACAAGGCCAAGGTCAGCCAGTCGTTCATCAACTCGGTGCAGGATCGGGACAACGGCAAACTGATCCTTGTGACAGCGATCAATCCCACACCCGCCGGCGAGGGCAAGACCACAACGACAGTGGGTCTGGGTGATGGTTTGAACCGCATTGGCAAGAACGCTTGTGTTTGTATCCGCGAGGCGTCGCTTGGCCCGAACTTTGGCATGAAGGGGGGAGCAGCCGGTGGCGGCTATGCGCAGATTGTGCCGATGGAAGAAATGAACCTGCACTTCACTGGTGATTTTCACGCCATTACCAGCGCACATTCGCTTTTGTCTGCAATGATCGATAATCACATCTATTGGGGTAACGCGCTTGAGATCGACACCCGGCGGGTGGTGTGGCGCCGTGTGGTTGACATGAACGACCGCGCGCTGCGCCAGATAACGGCGTCACTGGGCGGTGTAGCCAACGGATTTCCACGCGAGGCGGGCTTTGATATCACGGTTGCCTCTGAGGTCATGGCGATTCTGTGTTTGGCGACCGATCTGAAGGATCTGCAAAAACGGTTGGGTGACATGATCGTGGCGTATCGCCGCGACCGCAGCCCGGTGTTTGCGCGCGACATCAAAGCCGATGGCGCGATGACCGTGCTTCTAAAGGATGCGATGCAGCCCAATCTTGTGCAAACGCTCGAGAACAATCCGGCCTTTGTGCACGGTGGGCCCTTTGCCAACATCGCGCATGGTTGTAATTCGGTTATCGCGACGACAACGGCACTGAAACTGGCGGATTATGTCGTCACCGAAGCGGGCTTTGGCGCTGATCTTGGGGCCGAAAAGTTCATGAATATCAAGTGTCGCAAGGCGGGCCTTGCCCCGTCGGTTGTGGTCTGCGTGGCGACCGTACGCGCGATGAAGATGAACGGTGGGGTGGCCAAGGCGGATCTTGGCCCAGAAAATGTCGCGGCGGTTCAAAAAGGTTGTCCGAACTTGGGCCGTCACATCGAGAACCTGAAATCCTTTGGCGTACCCGTTGTTGTGGCAATCAACCATTTTGTCACCGATACGGACGCCGAAGTTCAGGCGGTTAAGGACTTTGTCGAGGGTCAGGGCGCCGAGGCGATCTTGTCGCGTCACTGGGAGCTGGGGTCCGAAGGATCGGCGGATCTGGCAACACGCGTGGCCGAGATTGCCGATGCGGACATGGCGAATTTCGC
Organism: Tateyamaria sp.; assembly: GCA_018668195.1. The sequence goes on from JABITU010000060.1 coordinate 11,165, forward strand.
CCCGATCTATCCTGATGAAATGAGCCTTGCAGATAAGATACAGACCATTGCCAAGCGCATTTATCGCGCCGACGAGGCGCTGATGGACCAAAAGATCCGCGACCAGTTGAGCATCTGGGAAGAGCAAGGATACGGTCATTTGCCGGTCTGCATGGCTAAGACGCAATACTCGTTTTCGACTGATCCGACGCTGCGGGGCGCGCCTACGGGCTTTTCTGTGCCGGTGCGCGAGGTGCGGCTGTCGGCGGGGGCCGGGTTTATCGTGGCCGTCTGCGGAGAGATCATGACAATGCCGGGCTTGCCCCGTGTGCCCTCTGCCGAAAGTATTCATTTGAATGACGACGGCCAAATCGAGGGGCTGTTCTAGAGTGCTTTGACGAGGCAATGGCGCGTGAATGTTCAAAACCCCAGTCGAGTGTTGCGAGAGGCAGGGGTTTTGATCTCGGTTGAATGTGAAGTTACTTTCAGTCAACGCAGGCGGCGCAGCCTTGGGTTTGACCGAATCCCTTTGGGATGTAATTTTTTTTGGAAAGGGGCGCTGAAATGGCAGCCACAGTCATCGATGGCAAAGCATTCGCAGCGGATGTACGCGCGCAAATTGCGGATCATGTTGCACGTCTGAAAGAACAACAGGGCATTACGCCCGGCCTTGCGGTGATCCTTGTGGGCGAGGATCCGGCGAGCGAGGTTTATGTGGCGGCCAAGCACAAGCAAACACTCGAAGTCGGAATGGCCTCGTTCGAGCACAAGCTGCCCGCGGATGTGACCGAGGCGGATCTGTTTGCGCTGATCGACAGGCTCAATGCGGACCCGTCTGTGCATGGTGTTTTGTGTCAGTTCCCGGTGCCAGACCACCTGAGCGAACGCGCTGTCGTGGCGCGCATTGATCCGGCCAAGGATGTGGATGGGCTGAGCGTGGTAAATGCCGGGTTGCTGGCCAGTGGTGAGAATGGACTGGTGTCGTGTACCCCGCTGGGTTGTTTGATGCTCTTACGTGATCAGTTGGGCGATCTGACTGGCAAGAACGCAGTTGTGATTGGCCGCTCAAACCTGTTTGGCAAGCCGATGGGTCAGTTGTTGCTGCAAGAGAACTGTACCGTCACGATTGCCCATTCCCGAACGGTAGATTTGCCTGAAGTCTGTCAGCGGGCGGATATTCTGGTAGCCGCCGTGGGGCGGGCTGAAATGGTCCGGGGGGGCTGGATCAAGCAGGGCGCCACGGTAATTGATGTGGGTATCACGCGCATCCCACACCCTGACAAGCCTGGAAAGTGGAAATTGCTGGGCGATGTGCACTATGCCGAAGCAATGGAGGTCGCGCGCGCCGTGACACCCGTCCCCGGTGGCGTCGGCCCCATGACAATCGCCTGCCTGCTCGCTAATACCGTCACGGCATGCTGCCGCGCAAATGGCATCAATGTTCCAGAAGGGTTGACGGCTTAGCGCGGCATAGGGATGAGCAGCGGTTTTGGGCCCGTTAGAATCGCATGTGCGTCAGGCTGCATCAACTGTGTGAGTACAACGTTATCGCTGCGCAATCCGCCAGTATAAGTGCCGTAGGCCGGCATAATGAGGCGGTAGCTGTCGATCAGAAAAGCAGGCCGGGTGATTGCGCGCCCACGCGCATGCAGCGTTGCCTTGGGGTGGTAATGACCCGAGATCTCGCCACTGCTGCCGGGTCGTGCGGTGTGACGGAAGGTTAGTGGCGGGCGGGACAGTTCAGCCAGATGAGTGCCGCCAAATTCGATAGGTCCGGGATCGTGGTTGCCCTCGATCCACACCCAACGACGCCCGGCTTGCAGCCGTGTGATCCAAAGCCTGTCATCCTCTTGCAATGCTTGTGCGGCACTTAGGTCGTCAAAGCTGTCACCCAAACAGATCACCGTGCGCGCTCTGGTGATTTCAAGGTCGTTGGACAATCGAATGAGAGTGTCGCGAGTCTCGTATGGGGGCAGATGGCTACCACCCCGCCGCGCAATCCGTTCTGCTTTGCCCAAGTGCAGATCTGACACACATAGCAGGTCGTGCTCGGGCCAAAAGAGGGCGCCTGACCCAAGCGCTTGCAGTGTTGATCCAGCCAAGGTGAGGGCGCACGTGTTCATATTTTGTTCATATCTAACAGAGGGTGAGTCATCAAGTGGGGTTTAGATTGGCCACTACTTGTGAGACATTTCCGTTAGAGCGTTATGCAAAAAACTATAATCAATTAAGGCCGCCTGAAATTCAAGATTTCAACGCGTATGGTGACCCCCGATAAATTGGGGTTAATCAATCGCTGTCGAAATGGGAACCACGCGGTCGAAATTTACTGTGGGTCCCGCATTGGATTTCTTCGGCCAATGGTGTTTGTGGTAGGTATCTCTTGCGCTGCAGTCGTGATGTTCTGGTTCTTTGGTCTAATTCTGTATCAGCGCGTTTTCCCACTCGTATAGAAAGTTGTTTCGCTTCAGCGTATCAAGAAACGTCATAAGGGCAGGTTCCAACGCGATGGTTGCACGCTCAACACCGTTCTCTGTTGCGTTGAGTGGCGGTAATAGTCGTGTACTTTCAATGGGGTTTGATTGATACGCAACCAAAAACTGAATGAATCTCTCGGCGGCCTGTGGTTCTTGCGATGACCTTGAAACCAAAGCGGTCCGCATCATCGTTGTTGGAAAGTCTGAAGGCAGAATAATCTTTATGACGTTCTGGCTTTCGGCGCGCGCTTGCGCGTAACTGCCTAGAACATTGTAGGCGACCGCGATCTTGCCATCTATCAAATCGTCGATCATGTCGCCAGAGCAGCAATACAGCCGTACATCAAGACCACCCATCACTTCCATCAGCCGCCAGAATGTCTCGAATGCGCGGGCATCTTGTGTGGCAAACAAATAGCCCAGCCCGGACTGACGAACATCGTAGGTTCCAACCCGATTGCGAAAAACATCGGGGCGCGCGCGCAATGCTTCTATCAGTTCTTGCCGAGATTGCGGGATTGGCAGCCCCTTGAACGCAGCTCGATTAATGACAATGGCGGCCGGCTCAGAGGTAAAACCAAAAAGGCTTTGCCTCCATTGCGCCCAAGCCGGGTGTGATACACCTTTGAGGGGCAGGGCATATCCGTCATTCGTGAGCTTTAACTGCAAGTCCATCGCGCTTGAGATTGCGATGTCAAATGCTTTTGGTGTCTTGCGGAACCGAGTGTCAATGTCGGCTGTCCCGGTCACTAGATACTCGATTGCGACATCGGGGTTCTGGGCAACAAACGCTTCTATCAAGGGGGCAAACAAGTTGGTGTCGGTACTTGATATAATGCGAAGTGTGGTCGTCGCGTCTGTGGCATTGAACTGCTGACGATCTTCCCAGTTTTGCGCCCAACTGGCGTTACACATCAAGATCAGACCTAAAGCGATAAAGTTACGCATGCGCCGCCCTCCTGCACGTTCGTGAGTGTGATCTTGCCGCCGTGTGCAGCGGCGACATCGCGTGCAATGGTAAGTCCCAGACCAGATCCAATGGTGTTTGTCGCGTTGGTCCCGCGTTGAAAACGAGCAGTCAGAGTTTCAATCTCGTCATTTGGAAAACCCGGTCCACGATCGCAAACTGTAATTTGTGGGCTGGGACTGGCCGAAACGATGACCTGTATGGAACCTTCGGCAGGGCTATATTTCATTGCATTATCAATGAGGTTGCGTACCGCGTTCTGAATTAGGACAAAATCGCCTGAATATGGCACGATTGAATCGCCCTGCAAGGTAAGTGACAGATCCTTCATGTCAGCGATCGGTGTCAGCCGTAAAACCAGTTCTTTCGCCAATGCGACAAGGTCAAGTTCTTGGCGTTCCAAGTGGTCTGCGCGGAACGTGATCATCGCGTGATCCAAGAGTTGACCGGCCGCGCGCGAGCTTTCGTCGATTGCCTTTATCATTGACCGCATTGCTTCGCGGTTCTCTTCTTTGTTGACGCGCTGAAGCGTTGCTTCGGCATAGGATCGAACGGTGGCAAGCGGCGTGCGGACCCGATGAGCGGCTTCAGCAATAAAATCCTCCGACTGACTCAGTGATTGTTCGAGCCGCCCCATCAATGAGTTCAGCGAAGTCACCAAAGGCGCCATCTCACGCGGTACTGGTTTGCTGAATGGGCTCAGATCTTGGGGGCCCCGCCGCGTGACCGATGACGTCAGCTTGCCGAGTTGTCCGATCGTTGCCGAAGAGGCCCAAAAAGAAAGTGCTGCGGCAAGTGCGAAGAACCCTATGCCCAAAACAGCTGCGTTTCGGGATATCTGGTCGAGAGTATCAGACAGTGCGTCCTGTGTCTGAGCCAGAACAATCTGTATCTCGATCCGTTGGTTTGCACCAATCAGAGTTTTGCTTGCACTGATTTTTCGGATGGTGACACCGCGCATTTTCCCGGTTTCAAAAACAGAATTCCCACCAGATACACCTGCTGAAAAAACCAAGTCATCGTATCCGGATATATGTATACCGTCTTGTATAATCGCATAGAAAACCTGATCGTCCGCTGGCGTGGCGAGCATTGAAAACGCGGAATACGGCAGGTCAAGTTCTACCTTGTTGTTGCGAATGACAGCAGCGTCCAATATCGATGTCACAGAGGCCTGGAGAATATCGTTCTGACCTTGTTGGGCCACTTGAACGGCATAGTTACGCACGGCGAAAAAGAGCAATATCGCAAGCACTGCGGCTCCTCCGATCAGGGTCAGAGCCAGCCGATTTCTTAGCGATCCGGATACAGACAGATCAGCCATCAAGATCCAACCGATATCCCAGCCCGCGCAAGGTGGTTATTCTCAATGTCGAAGGCTGCAGATGTTTGCGAAGACGTCCGATATAGACCTCGATCGCGTTCTCTGAGGCATCGTCGTCATAAGAAAATAGCCGATCAGACAGCTTGTTCTTGGAAAATATCTGGCGGGGTGCATTCAGAAATAACTCGAGCAGGCGCAGCTCTCGGTTGCGCAAGGTCACAGCCTGTCCTTGAACCACAAGATTGCCAGCAACTGGATCAAAAGCGATGCCGCCAATCTCAATTGCTGTCGTGGTGTTGCCAGCACGGCGGCGCAAAACAGCACGGCAACGCGCCTCAAGTTCGGCGTGATCGAAGGGCTTGGTGACGTAATCATCGGCACCCAGATCAAGCGAACCGATTCGATCCGACACTTGGCTTCGGGCGGTCAAAACGATCACAGGAGTGTCGAAATCACTGGCGCGATGTTGGCGCAAGAAAGCACGTCCATCCCCGTCTGGAAGCATGATATCCAACAAAATCAGGTCGTATTCACCTGTCGCAACAAAAACTGTTGCGTCTTCTAATTTTCCAGCATGATCAATGACATGCCCACTCATTTCCATGCGAGAAACGATGGCATTGGCAAGGTCTTTATTGTCTTCAACGAGCAGGAATTTCATCGCTGTCCCTGAGCTTTCTTTCATCATGACAGGTTTGTGTCAGGTTGGTGTGATTAATAACACATCAACTGGGCCAAGACGTGCCCAGTTGTCAAATGGGAGGAAAATATGTCGAATTTCGTAATGGGCCGTCGGGCTCTTCTCGCGGCTGTTGCCGCATTTGGCTTGGCTGGCCCTGTTGCAGCCGATGGCCATCAGGTAATGGATAGTATTCACTTTTTGATCCCCGGCGGTGCCGGAGGAGGCTGGGACGGAACTGCTCGGGGTACCGGCGAAGCCCTGACCGAGGCTGGTCTTGTGGGCTCTGCTTCGTATGAAAACATGTCGGGCGGTGGTGGCGGCAAGGCTATTGGCTACCTTATCGAAAATGCCGAAAGCAATCATGGCACGCTGATGGTCAACTCGACGCCGATCGTTATCCGGTCGCTTACTGGTGTGTTTCCGCACAATTTTCGCGATCTGACGCTCGTTTCTGGGACCATCGGTGACTATGCGGCCATGGTTGTGGGCAAGGACAGCCCAATCAACTCAATGAGTGATCTGGTCGCCGCTTATGACGCAAATCCCGGCGCAACGGCCATTGGTGGCGGTTCGGTTCCCGGCGGGATGGACCATCTGGTTGCAGCCATGGTGATGGAAGCCGCTGGCAAAGACGCACTGGGTGTAAAATACATTCCTTACGATGCTGGCGGTAAGGCCATGGCAGCTTTGCTGTCGGGTGAAATTGCGGCGCTTTCAACTGGGTTTTCAGAGGCCGTTGATCTGGCCAATGCCGGCGAAGTGAAAATTATCGGTGTAACCGCTGATGAACGCGTTAGCGCAGCCCCCGATGCCATGACCATGAAGGAACAAGGCATCGACACGATGTTCGTCAACTGGCGCGGGTTCTTTGCGGCACCAGGTTTGCCCAATGACAAATTGGCTATGTATCAGGATGCCATCACCAAGATGTATGACACGCCTGAATGGGAAGCTGTACGTGCGCGCAACGGATGGGTGAATATTCACAACTCTGGCGGCGACTTCCTGACCTTCCTCGAGGCGCAGGAAAAGGTCATTGGCGATCTGATGAAGAAGCTTGGCTTCCTCTGATCCGACCCGAAAAAATTGATCAGAGCGGTCAACCCGCTCTGATCCCGCCATTCCATGGGAGGGGACGATGGCACTTGATCGCTGGATTGCACTGGTTCTTTTGGGTATTTGTTTAGCTTATGGCTATGCTGCTTGGTTTACGATGGACGAAGGTCTAGCCCCCTTTATGCGGCGCAACCCGATCTGGCCAAGCACCTTTCCAAAGCTGCTGTCGATCCTTGGTATTATCGCCACACTCTTTATCCTGCTTGGTGTTGAAAAAAGCGTGCCGAAAGAAGCTGACATCGATTACCGTCGTCTTGGGGAATATCACCTTGGCCAAGCCTTACTGCTATTGGTGCTGATGGTGACCTATGCGCTTTGTCTGCGACCGTTGGGCTTTCTTGTGTCAACATTAGCCTTTCTGATCCTCGGATCGTATATTCTGGGTGAGCGTAAATGGCATGTTATGCTGCCAGTCGCGTCGATCGCAACGGTTTCCGTTTGGTATTTGGTTCAAGAAATTCTTGGCATATACATGCGCCCGCTGCCGGGCTTTATTGGAGGCTGATATGCTTGAAGGACTACTGATTGGTCTCACAACGGCGCTTTCAATCCAGAACCTTTTGATGGTCGTCGCGGGGTGTTTGATCGGAACGTTCATCGGAATGCTTCCCGGCCTTGGCCCGATGTCAATCATCGCCATAATGATTCCCGTAGCCATTTCCATGGGCGATCCGTCGGCTGCACTGATCTTGTTGGCGGGCGTGTACTATGGGGCGATCTTTGGTGGGTCGACGTCGTCGATTCTGCTCAATGCGCCTGGCGTGGCGGGAACGGTTGCTTCAAGCTTTGACGGTTATCCAATGGCGCGCCAGGGCAAGGCAGGCAAGGCTCTCACCATTGCGGCCATTGCAAGTTTCGCGGGCGGAACCATTGGCGCGCTGCTACTTATGATATTTGCGCCCGCGCTTTCTTCTGTGGCGCTGCTTTTTCATTCGGCAGAATATTTTGCCTTGATGGTTGTTGGTCTTTCGGCAATTGCGGCTTTTGCGGGCACCGGGCAGGTTGCCAAGGCGATGATCATGACGGTCCTTGGCCTGATCATGGCGACGGTGGGAGAGGGGGCCTTGTTTAATCTCCCGCGGTTCACGATGGGTATCATGGATTTGCAGTCGGGTTTTGGTTTCGTCACACTGGCAATGGCGATGTTTGCTTTGCCAGAGGCGCTGTTTCTCGTGCTCAAGCCCAAGAACTTGCAGGGTGGCGAGGGGTATATCAAGGATTTGCGCATCACAGGTGCCGAGGCCAAGGCCATTATGCCCGTGATTGGACGCCAATCCTTGCAAGGTTTCTTTATCGGTGTCCTGCCTGGGGCTGGTGCAACGATTGCCAGCTTTTTGGGCTATGCTGTAGAGCGAAATATCGCCCCGAAGCACGAACAAGATGAATTTGGAAAGGGCTCGATCAAGGGGCTTGCCGCGCCTGAGACCGCCAATAACGCAGCTTGCACAGGCTCTTTTGTGCCTCTTCTTACACTTGGCATCCCCGGCTCGGGCACCACCGCGATACTTCTTGGTGCGTTGATAGCGTTGAACGTAACGCCCGGCCCGCGGCTTATGATTGACAACCCACAAATCTTTTGGGCTGTTATCATGTCGATGTTTATTGGCAACTTGGTGCTATTGATCCTAAATCTTCCGCTTATTCCCTATATCGCTAGAGTCCTTTCGGTTCCGCGTACCTATCTGATACCATTCATACTTTTCTTTACTTTGATGGGCGCTTACATCGGTCAGAACAACGCAACTGAATTGTTGCTACTTGTTGGCTTTGGGGTTTGTGCGACGGCGCTGAAATTCGCGGATTATCCACTTGCCCCATTATTGATCGGATTCATTTTAGGTGGAATGCTAGAAGATAACTTCTCACGCTCAATGCAGCTCTACGATGGCGTTGCATTCATTTGGGAACGACCGATGACATTGGCGCTGCTGGTCATTGCTGCAATTCTGATTGTGCTGCCAAGCTACCGGGCTAGGCGCGCCAAGGCCCGCGCTGGCGGCGTCGCAGAAGGCGACTGAATGTATCCTACCTTGGGTTACATTTTATACCCGAGATATGATTGTTGCAGCAAACCTGGCTTGAACGGCCCATATAGACCGCGCTTGCCCCACATTTCGCTGAATGTACAGTTGAAGAAGTCTGAGTAAATATCGAGCTCTTTTCGTTCTGAGAAACGCCAGAAACCTGAGTCATAACTTCAGACGATCGTGGCTTTTGTTGAAGCGATCATCTCTTCGCGGGTCACACCTGGCGCCAGTTCTTGAATGCGCAATCCGTTGTCGGCCACATCAAGAACGCCAAGGTTGGTGATGATTCGATCGACAACTCCTGCTCCGGTCAGCGGTAACGTGCACGCCTTGAGAACCTTGCTGTCACCGTGCTTATTGGTGTGGTCCATGACTACCACCACGCGGCCCACCCCGGCGACAAGATCCATTGCGCCGCCCATGCCCTTGACCAGCTTGCCAGGAATCATCCAATTGGCAAGGTCGCCGTTTTCGGCAACTTCCATTGCGCCAAGAATGGCCATCGCGATCTTGCCGCCCCGGATCATTCCAAAGGACTGCGCACTGTCAAAATAAGCGGTCTGTGGTAATTCGGTTATGGTTTGCTTGCCTGCGTTGATCAGGTCAGCGTCCTCTTCGCCCTCTATCGGAAATGGTCCCATGCCCAGCATGCCATTTTCTGATTGCAGTGTGACCTCAATACCTTCGGGGATATAGTTCGACACAAGCGTTGGGATGCCGATACCAAGATTGACATACCATCCGTCTTCAAGTTCTTGCGCGGCGCGAGCCGCCATCTGGTTTCGGTCCCAGGGCATTACTGTTGATCCTATTTTACTACGGAAGCGCCCGCAGGCACATCGATGGTGACAAAGCTACCTGCCGCGCCACGCCCCAAATCCAGCGTGCCTTCGAGGCCCTCGATCAAGCCGCTTACGATGCGGCCGCCCATGTTGACTTGGCTGGGCCAAGTCATGGATTTTGGAATGCCGACCCCGTCATCAGACACGATTACTCGGAGTCCGCCCCCGCTCAGCTGGGACATGCGCACCTCGACAAGGCCGGTATCGATCCTATCAAAAGCATGCTCAAACGCATTGGTCAGCAATTCCGACACCACCAATCCCACGCGTGAGGCAATTTCAATTGGCGCGTCCAGTGGTTCAAGCTGCAGGTTCATCCGAATGCCTGACCGTCCATAGACATGCGCGATGGCACATGCCAGCCGCGACACATAGCTTGCCATGCGAATGGTGTCTTCATTGGACTGCTGGTCGGAAAGCTTCATCTCTTCGTACAGCAGCTGCAATGTCTCGATCCGGCGGGTCAGGGCGGCATGTTCAGAAGACTGCGATGTCTGGTTGGACTGCTTGCGCACCATCCCAATGATCATCGACATGTCTGCCTCGACCCGGTCCTGGATTTCGGAAAGTTGCCGGTTGGTGGTTTCCGTGTCTTCGTCGCGGTGCTGCGGTTCGAGCTCTTTTTGGATCCCTACGTAATAGCGCAGGTTTCCTTTATTGTCGGTTATTGGGGCGACGACCAGCCGGTTCATGAAAGGTTCGCCATTTGCACGATAATTCAGGATGTCGACCGCGTCAGGTGTCTGGGTTTGAATGCTCTCGCGCAGACGATCGACCGACGCCTTGCTGGTGCCTTCGCCCTGCAGAAAACGGCAGTTGCGCCCGATAGCGGCATGCCTCGTGTAGCCGGTTTGGCGAGTAAATGCCTGATTTACATAGATGATTGGGCTGTCTTCGAGGTGTGGGTCGCACACGACCATTGCGACCTGCGCACCGCTGAACCCGTCAAAGAAAGCGTCCTCCATCAGAACTCGGTGAAGTGTATCTGACATGATTCTTCCCCCTATGCGGCTCTGGTTGTACGGTGTTCGATCCGTTTTTCGTGCGTGCCCTGCACCAGACGATGCACGTAGATTCCCGGCAAATGAATGCTGTCAGGATCAAGGCTGCCAGTTGGTACAATTTCCTCGACCTCGACGATGCATATCTTACCACACATCGCTGCTGGTGGGTTGAAATTGCGCGCGGTTTTGCGAAAGACCAAATTGCCGGTCTCGTCGGCCTTCCACGCTTTCACAATGCTAAGGTCAGCCACGATCCCACGTTCCATGATATAGGTCTGGCCGTCGAACTCCTTGTGTTCTTTGCCCTCGGCGATGGCGGTGCCGACGCCGGTTTTTGTATAAAAACCGGGGATCCCGCAGCCCCCTGCGCGCATACGTTCTGCCAAAGTCCCTTGCGGGTTAAACTCGAGCTCAAGCTCGCCTGACAGATATTGGCGCATGAACTCTGCGTTTTCGCCCACGTAGGACGAAATCATTTTCTTAACTTGTCGCGTTTGCAAAAGGATGCCAATTCCAAATTCGTCGACACCCGCATTGTTGGACGCGAACGTCAGATCGGTGGTGCCGGCTTGCTTGATGGCGTTTAGTAAGAGTTCGGGAATGCCGCACAGACCAAACCCACCTGATGCGACGAACATGCCGTCGAACAGTACCCCATCGAGGGCTTCAGCCGCCGAGCCATAGATTTTCTTCATGGTATCCCCCAAAACCGCCTTGCCGCGCTTTGACCTTGCCGTGCATCATAATTAAGCGACTGGCTGTCTGAGTCAACGTATCGAAAGCGTTTGACACTACAATACGGCGCTAAATTGGCCGCATTGGGGAACGGCTACGCCTTTTTAGTTGTCTTGGGCTTTGCACTGGATTTCTTTGGTGCTTTCTTAGCTGGAGCCTTGCGCGCCCTTTTCTTAGTCGGCGCTTTTTCTGAAATCAGCTGTAGGGCCATTTCCATCGTGACGTTTTCAGGCTCTATTTCTTTGGAAATAGTGGCGTTGACCTTTCCCCACTTCACATAGGGTCCGTATTTGCCCTTCATCACATTGACTGGCCCACCCTCGTCGGGATGCTCGCCCAATTCATGTAGCGGCTTGGCCGCCGCTCCGCGTCCGCCACGGCTTGCTACTTTTTCGGCCAATAGCTGTACGGCACGGTTCATGCCGACCGTGAAAACCTCCTCAATGCTTTCGAGATTAGCATTCGTGCCACCCCGGTCAGAGGTGGATTCTGCATGTTTCAAATAGGGGCCATAGCGCCCAATATTGGACCAGACCATGATCCCGTCTTCCGGATGAGGGCCGATTTGAAGCGGCAGGCTCAGCAAACGCAGAGCTTGCTCAAGGTCGACCTCAGTGGGCGGCCACTCCTTCGGGATCGACTGGCGAGGTGGTTTCTTGTTGTCGTCAGTGACTTCACCGCGCTGGACGTATGGGCCAAATCGGCCTTTGAACGCGTATATTTTGTCGCCTGTGTCCTCGCCAAGAAGCTTGCCTTCTGGTGGAATGCCGCTCTCGTCCTCAGCCCCGGGTGGGCCAAACGCGCGAGTGTAGCGGCACTCCGGATAGTTGGAGCAGCCAATAAAAGCGCCGCCAGAGCGGGCCGTGCGCATACTCAATCGACCTGCGCCGCAGTTCGGGCACAAGCGCGGGTCACTTCCGTCTTCATTCGGTGGAAAAAGGTGCGGCTCTAGAACCTCGTTGATCTTTTCAAGGACTTCCGTAATGCGCAACTCGGATGTTTCTGCAATGGCGGCGCTGAAATCCTGCCAGAACCTGCCAAGTACATCCTTGTAGTTGCGATCACCGGCGCTGACGTCATCCAGCTCTCCTTCGAGCGTGGCGGTGAAATTATAGCCAACATATTTTCGGAAGTAGTTTTCCAAAAATGCGATGACTAACCGGCCCTTATCCTCGGGGATCAGGCGATTACGGTCTTTTCGAACATAACCACGGTCCTGAATGGTCGTTACGATGCTGGCGTAAGTCGAGGGCCGCCCGATGCCCAGTTCTTCCATGCGTTTGACCAGCGTCGCTTCGGTGTAGCGGGGTGGAGGTTGTGTGAAATGTTGTTCAGGAGTGACCGAACGTTTGTCGGCTTTTTCGCCTTGGCTTAGCTGTGGCAAGCGCTTGTCGTCGTCATCGACAACATCGTCATCGCGGCCCTCTTCATAGACCCGCAAGAATCCGTCAAACAGCATGACCTGACCAGTGGCCCGCAGGCCCACCTGGCCATCATCGCTGCCGATCTCGACGATGGTGCGTTCTAATCGCGCGCCGGCCATCTGACAGGCCAATGTCCGTTTCCATATCAGATCATAGAGCTTGCGCTGATCGGCGTCCGAAATATTGAGCGAACCGGCGTCGCGGGTCATATCTGTGGGGCGAATACATTCGTGCGCTTCCTGAGCGTTCTTGGCCTTGTTCTTGTAGATACGCGGCTGATCTGGGACGTATTCTACGCCATAGCGGTCCTTGATCGCGTCGCGGGCCATGCCAACCGCTTCTGGGGCCATGTCGATGCCATCTGTCCTCATGTATGTGATGTGGCCCGCCTCGTACAAACGTTGGGCCAAACTCATCGTTTGTCGTGCGCCCATTCCGAACTTGCGGCTCGCTTCTTGTTGAAGCGTCGAGGTCATGAACGGAGCAGATGGATTGCGCGACGCAGGCTTTGCTTCGACGGACTGGATTTTGAGTTCGCGGCTGGTAATCGCCTGCTCGGCCATTTCGGCTTGAGTCTTGTTCTCAAGGTCGAATTTGTCCAGCTTTTTACCCGCAAGCGACGTTAGTCGCGCCTCATATTCCTGACCGCGCGGCGAGGACAAAAGGGCCTTGACTGACCAGTATTCTCGCGCGCGAAACGCTTCAATTTCCATTTCGCGTTCGGTCAGGATGCGCAGGCACACAGATTGCACACGGCCCGCCGAACGTGACCCCGGCAGCTTGCGCCACAGCACCGGGCTCAGGTTGAAGCCAACAAGGTAATCAAGCGCGCGACGCGCGAGATAGGCCTCGACAAGCGGCATATCGACCTGGCGCGGATTAGCCATCGCTTCGGTCACGGCGGCCTTTGTGATGGCGTTAAAGGTTACGCGGCTTACAGGCGTGTCTTTCTTGATTGATTTGCGTTTGGTCAATGTTTCTTGAAGGTGCCAACTGATCGCTTCGCCCTCGCGATCGGGGTCGGTTGCAAGGATCAAAGCATTGTCGTCTTTGAGTGCATCAGCGATCGCCTTGACGTGTTTTTTGCTGTCGCTTGCGACCTCCCACAACATGTCAAAGCCGTTGTCTGGGTCAACCGATCCGTCCTTTGGGGGTAGGTCTCTCACGTGCCCATAGCTTGCCAGAACGGTGTAATCATCGCCCAGGTATTTATTGATGGTCTTGGCCTTTGCGGGCGATTCAACGACGACGACTGGCATAATTAAGGGCGCACCTCGGACAAAAAAGCTGTATTGCTCTATGGCCGCACAAAACGTGGTGTGCAAGTAAAGTTTGTCAACCAGGCTAGATGAGTGCGTGTTAACTGGCCCGGGTGAGCAACCCGCCCGGGGCGCGATCGATGCTGCCATCCAGCTCTAATTCAACGAGGGCTGGAGTGATTTTGGCAGCCGGGCGGCCAAGATCGCGGATCAGTTGATCCTCAGCCAGTGGCGAGGGGCCAAGTCGTGAAAGGATTTGACTGTGCAGGTCTGCTGTTTCGCGCAAGGATCTATTGTCTTTTTGTGGCGCTTCAGGGATGACAAGTGACAACTCGGGCTGTTGGGTGGCAGCCAACGGTGCCAGCGCTTCCAGCACATCTTGGGCACTGCGTACCAGTGTGGCACCATCCCGGATCAACATGTTGCAGCCCGAGGCGCGCGCATCCATGGGGTGCCCGGGCACTGCCAAAACTTCGCGACCCTGATCTAATGCGTCACGGGCAGTGATCAAAGATCCCGACTTTGCAGCTGCTTCGATCACGATGGTTGCCTGCGCCAAGCCCGATATAATACGGTTGCGCGCAGGAAAATGCCGCGCCATCGGCTGGAGGCCCATCGGTTGTTCGCTTATCCGCAGTCCATTCTTGCCTAGATTTCGTGCCAATTCAGCATTCTCGGCGGGATAGATCGTATCAACGCCACCCGCCTGCACTGCAATGGTGCCGCTATCTAGCGCTGCCAAGTGCGCAGCGGCATCGATGCCGCGGGCAAGACCCGACACAACAACATATCCGGCAGCGCCTAAATCCCCCGCGAGTCTGCGCGCCATGCGCGTTCCCAGTGAAGAAGCGTTTCGCGCACCGACCATCGCGATCATCGGGCGTTTCAGAAGGCGGCTGTCGCCCAGCACCCAAAGAAAAGGCGGCGCATCTGACAAGTCGGCCAGCGCTGCGGGATAATCAAGCGTGCCTTTTTCCACGAGGCGCGCGCCGATGTTGCGCGCCATCTTTAATTCCGTGTCAATGATGGCTTCGGAGCAAATTATGTAGTTCGAAACGCCTGCGGCGCGCGCAACTTCGGGTAGTGCTTCCAGCGCATTCTGCGCGGTGCCGTGTTCAATCAGCAAACGTTGATATGTCGCGATGCCGACCCGGCGTGATCGCAACAGACGAAGGTGATAA
>JABITU010000061.1 GCA_018668195.1 Tateyamaria sp.
GTCTGATCCGCGATACACTCGGTGGACGCGGTGATGTATGTCTTGCGGGCACGCACTCTGGCATCATTCTGGTCTATGTGGCGATGAACTTGCCCTTCGTGATCTGGATTTTGCAAAGTTTTATCGTACAGGTGCCTCGGTCGCTTGAAGAAGCAGCGCGCGCTGATGGGGCAGGGCCGTTTCAAGTATTCTTTAAAATTGTGCTTCCCCTGATCAAGCCCGGTCTTGCAGCTGCTGCGATATTTACCTTTCGGATCGCATGGAACGAATATCTGCTGGCCTCTGCTTTGTCGGACCGCGACACCAAAACTGTCCCGATCCTGATCGTGAACAACATGTCTGAATTCAACGTTGAATGGGGTGTGATCATGGCAACGGGTATGTTGCTGGCTATTCCCCCAATCATATTCACGCTGTTTGCATCAAGACAAATCATCACTGGAATGACGGCTGGAGCGGTTAAGGGCTAATGTGGGAATGGCTGCTTTCCGCCGTCGATCCGAGCCGGGCGCACGATGTGGGGTGGGCCGTGTCATGGCACGCCCGTGCCATGGTGTTGGGGTGGGGTATTATGGCACCATCCGTTGTGCTGATTGCACGTTTCTTCAAGGTCATGCCGGGTCAGAATTGGCCCGTTCAGCTGGATAACAAGGTCTGGTGGCGCAGTCATTGGATGGGTCAGTCTGTTGTCTTTGCCCTAACGTTAATTGGTCTTGCGCTGGTGTGGCCCCCAAGCTGGGCGGGGTTGAGTTTGCACATGATCATGGGCTACTGCGTGCTGATTGGATTGCTGGTACAGACTGTGCTTGGCATCGCGCGCGGCTCAAAAGGTGGCCCATCAGAGGCTGCGGCTGACGGCTCTCTGCGTGGGGACCATTATGATATGACCTCTCGACGTCTTATTTTCGAACTGGTTCACAAGACAGTGGGCTATTGTCTGCTGACACTTGCCGTAGCAACGATTGTTGTTGGGATGTGGGATGCAAATGCACCTCGCTGGATGTGGCTTGTGCTTGTAATTTGGTGGATGTTTTATGTTTGTGCTTTTGCAATGCTACAGCGGGCGGGTATGGCTGTAGACACATATCAAGCCATTTGGGGCACAGATATTGTGCATCCTGGAAACCAACAACCGATGTCAAATTGGTGGCAACGCACGACAAGGAGAAGGTAATGTTCGGCGTGATTGAGGGAACGAAGCTCGAAGCGTTGGACCCGTCGTTTGATGCGTGCATCATCGGCCATGCGCGGGTTGAACGTTTGTGGACGGGCGCGCGCTGGTCAGAAGGGCCGGTGTGGTTCGCAGCTGGTCGCTACCTCCTTTGGTCTGACATTCCGAACAATCGCATCATGCGTTTTGATGAGACTGACGGGTCAGTTTCCGAATTCCGCACGCCCTCAAATAATAGCAATGGTCACACTGTGGACCGACAGGGTCGGCTGATCAGTTGCGAGCATTTGACCCGTCGCGTCACCCGTACAGAACATGATGGAACGATTACCGTTCTGGCAGATGAATTTGGCGGTAAGCGGCTGAACTCTCCGAATGATGTTGTTGTCAAAAGTGACGGATCAATTTGGTTCACAGACCCGTCTTACGGCATCATGATGGACTATGAGGGGATGCGCGCAAAAAGTGAAATTGGGGCCTGTCACGTCTACCGAATTGATCCAAAAACGCACGATGTCGTTATTGTGGCGGATGACTATGTTAAGCCAAATGGGTTGGCTTTTTCCCCTGATGAGAGCCTGCTTTACATTGCAGATACAGGGATCACACATACGCCCGGGGGACCTGCGCATATTCGGTGTCACACTGTCAAAACAGACGGGTCATTGGCTGGGGGCGCGGTATTTGCCAACTGTAGTGACGGTGTCTTTGACGGCTTTCGTGTGGACACCGATGGGCGCATTTGGACCTCTGCGGCGGACGGTGTTCATTGCCTGTCTTCCGCAGGCGCATTGATTGGCAAGATTCGAATTCCTGAAATGGTCGCAAATGTGTGCTTTGGTGGCCCAAAGTTAAACCGCTTGTTTATTTGTGGAACAACGTCGCTTTATTCTGTCTACCTGAACGTAAACGGTGTTTCCCCGATTTGAATTGAACGTACAAAGGTTTGCAAATATGACGTATATTCACGAGACGCTTGAGCTGACGCATGCTGCTGCCCTCGAAATGTTGAGCGCCGCAATTGCAGCCGCTGAGTCCATAGATCAGCCCCAGTGTATTGTTATCGTGGATAAAAGTGGTGAAACCCTCGCAAGTATCCGAATGACGGGTGCTAAATTTCTCAGCATGTTGAGCGCGCGCACGAAAGCCCGCACGGCGGCCTCTATCAAGGCCGATAGCGGCGCTATTCCTGCGCATGTGGCACCTTTGATTGCCGCCGCGACCCAAGATCAGGTCACTGGGTTAGACGGTGGCTTGCCGATATTTGTCAAAGGTATACTTGTCGGTGCTATTGGGGTTGGCTCTGGTAGTCCGCAACAGGATATCGCTGTGGGCAAAGCTGCAATTGCCGCTCTGGATGCACTTGTCGGGACGTCCGAAAGCTAAGCCGACAACGAACCGCGAATAAAACGCGCTGAGGGATGCCGCATTGTAATTGTGAGCTTTAACATTGGTCGCATATTGCCGATACGCATAGGATTGTTCCTTGCAGTAACGATTTAGAGCCTTCGACAAAATACCTGTGCCATCACGCATAGCCAAATGCATTGAAAATTCTGATTTCATGCAAGTTTAGTTGGTGTAGATTTTTTGCAAAGCGCTTTAGGTTTCTAAAAGTGCCGTTGTGATTGCGCTCTTTGGGTCGCTCAGTCCCTCGATAACGGTAAAGTGGTTGTGCTGGCAGTCTATTGCGCTGACGATCTGCGCGTCTAGGCCGCTCCACATTTGTGCTAACAGTTCAGTTTGGCGAATGAACTCTGGTCGCTCGCCTCCTCCAACCCAACCCGTCACGGGTGCGGTTGTGATTGGGCGCAATAAGGCTGCGCTTTCTGCGTGTGCCTCAGTGTCATCAAGGCGCAGAATATCGTTCATCTTGGTGTGCAGCAATGGCCTCAGGTCATGAAGGCCACTGATAGAAAGTGTATGATTAATCCGCTCCAAAATATTGGTACACAGAGGGCTGGTGCTGCTGACCATGCGGGACGCGAGATGGCCACCAGCGGAATGCCCGCTTAATTTGATCGGTCCAGCAACACGCGCGCTGACCTTTGTGATGGCTGCACCTATTTGCGCGGTCATTTTGTGGATGCGCGCCTCTGGTGCCAGAGTGTAACTGGGCAAGCAGACTGCCCAGCCATTTGCCCGTGCGCCTTCGGCGAGGTCCGACCAAAAAGATTTATCTAACCGCATCCAAAAACCACCATGGATGAAAACCACCACGCCTTTGGGCGTGCCATCGGGCCAGATTAAATCGAATTTTTCGCGGGGGTGGTCACCATAAGCAATGTCTTCCTCGATGTGCACACCGCAGCCGCGATAAGCCGCAGCATTGTCCGCCCAAAGACCGGGCAAAGCCTCTGATCCTGCGATATGTGCCATATTGGCAAAAGCATCGTCCCAATCTTTTGTCGGTTGCAGCACGTGATTACCCCGCTTGGTATTGTGGTGTTGATGCAAGGAACGACCCATATGCCGGGGCGTTGGGATAGGAAAATTGTTCTGCCAATGGGTTGCTCCGTTTCTTTTGCGACGCTCCCATATCTGCAAGTAGTTCATCGAAATGTTTGAAATGGAACGGGGCCGAACACAGACCGCCATATATTTTGGCTGCGGGGCGTTCGTTGCGTTTCCAATTCAACATCATATCGATGTTTTTGTTCATATCGGCTTGGTTTGGTTGGTTTTTCAATTGGCCATCCGCGTAACGAACAAGCCAATTCGCGATCATCTCAGCAGACAGAACCGTGCAGAAACTTGAGTTAAATCCGACAAAGCCCATGTCCGGCAGATCTGGGTTCACAGCCAATCGGTAGACACGGTATTGGCCGTCGTCTTCAATTAGTTTTTCCTGATACTGTTGCGGTAGATATGGCACGCCAAGTTTCCAGCCCACGGCCAGAACAGCCACGTCACAAGGCACTGTATCGCCTGTTGTCAGCCGTAAACCATCTTCGGTGTAACTGTCAAAAGTTCCTAAAACAGTATTAATTTGCCCCTTATCGAGACATTCGATCAAGCCGGGGGTGACGATGGGCACCGAACAGGATACTTCCTTTTCGATCGGTGTCGTGGGCACCATATTGTGCTTTTTCATTTTCAGTTGCGTTTTTAGCAGAGTCTCAAGACCACGGAAGTTTACCCATACCAAAGGTTTCAACACTGCCGCAATTATGCGCTGCAGCGGGTTTTTTCCCCACTGGTTAAACTGCTGCTCTTGTGCGCGCATATACAGCAAGCGTTTAAAGTTTATCCCACCGACAAAATATGGCACCCGCCAGACGTTTTCAAGGTACACGAGCCTAACTGACTTTGCACCGTTCTGAACCGCGTTAACCGCAATGTCGGTGGCGGATTTTGATCCGCCAAGCACAACAACATGCTTTCCCTGACACGCGGTTGGATCCGTGTATTCAGACGAATGCATGACTTGACCGCCGCGATCAACAAAGCCGTCTTGGCCGGGATGGGTGATGATGTTTTTTTCTGAGAACTGGCCCGTACAGATCGAGACAAAGTCAAAATCCTCGGACCATGTCTGATTGCCCGCTTCGACGGTGAGGGTCCAGCCCGGCCGACCATCTGCACGGCGCTCCATCGTCTTTACGTTTGTACTCAAGCGAAACAAGCGCGCTGTTTTGTGCTTTTCGGCGTAAGAATGTAGATAGGCGTGCACTTGCGGCCCTTTGGGCCATTCAGGGTAATCATCAGGCATGGGATGATCGGTGTAGCAATACAGGTCTTTTGGTGATTGCGTTTGCACATCTGGGTAGGATCGCGAAATTTCCCAAACGCCGCCAAAATCATGGCTACGTTCGAAACCGCAGACACGGTGCCCTTTTTCGTCGAATGCTTTGGCTGCAGCCAGCCCGCTAACACCGCCGCCAATAATGGCGACCTTCTTTCGATTTACCATTGTTGCAACCCCTTAAGCTTCTGCAGGGGGTGGCAGGAAGTCCACCTCGTGCATGGCAGAAAGGCGAACCAGCTCTTCCGGGTCCGTTACGCCATCTAATTGTGTGAATAGTTCAAATAGTTTACGCGCAGGTGCAACGCCAAAAACGCAAGTCGCCTCAGCGCCGGATCGGTTAAAGATACCATGCGCTTCACCCATCGGCATGCGCACAACATCACCTGGCCCCGCTTTGTGAATATCGTCCAAAAACTCAATCTCGAGATTGCCCGATAGAACGTTGATCCACTCATCTTGCGTTGGATGAATATGTGGTGGAACAAATGTGTCTGCTGGAATTGTCGCATGCCAGATGAATGTGTTTGGACTAACCAGTTTCGGCACATAGGTCTGCCCCACAACATTCCATGACATGTTTTCAATGCCGTCAGCTGCAGATGTGATTCCCTTTTCCATCTTGTTCTTCTCCCTTTTTCTTCCACTTCAGTATGTGCCATGTTTCTGACAGGCATTATCCAAAAAGCGAACCAAAGTGCTTTAGGCTTGAAACAAAGGAGGGTATTAGCCAAACTACTGCACAAGAGTGTGCAGTAGATGGACAAGTCATGGAGTATTTAGCCGCATTTCCGCTTGTGCGGACAGACAACTTGGATGAAGCCCGGCACAGGGTCACTGAAAAGTTTTGCGACCACAAGTTAAATAAGTCTTCTCGTTTTGATGAATTGGCAGTGCGGCACAATCATGTCGCTGGCAGGCATGTGTCGATTAATTATTTGCACTACGGTGCGGATGTCACAATCGACCCCGGCATGCTGCAGGATTTCTATTTGTTGCAGGTGCCATTGACCGGTGCCGCCTTTGTGCGTCACCGAGGGCGTGAAATCGTGGCCAGCCCGCAAACCGCCACGCTACTCAACCCAGATCGTGAAACGCATATGCAGTGGCGCGGGGATTGTCGCAAATTATTGTTGCAAATCGACAAGAGTTTTTTGGGCCAAATTGCAGAAGAGCTGTTAGGTCGCCCCACACCGGGTCCTGTCAGATTTGATCCGGTGGTTAATCTGCAAGCATCCCCTGGGCGCAAAATTCGCAATATCTTGACGCGTGCGGCTTTGATGGCAGGAAAAGGGTCATTATTCGGACGAATCCAGCAAGCGCAAGATTTGTGGACGGAAACTGAATTGGTGTCGAACCTGCTGATGCATCAAACGAGTAACATATCCCATATCCTAGAAGCGGTGGACAATACTGCGCCCCCGGGGGACATAAAGCGCGCCATTTCTTATATCCACGACAACCTGGCGGAACCAATCACACTGAACGATATCGCAAGACAATCGGGGGTGAACGCGCGAACCCTGCAAAAAGCGTTTCAGCGCACCTTTGGTAAATCCCCGATGCAAGTTCTACGCGAGGCCCGACTTGATGCTGCGCATTATTACCTGTCAGTAAAACAAGACGCGCCAAGCGTTACCGACGCGGCTTATCGGGCTGGGTTCTCGCATCTTGGGCGGTTTTCGCAGGCGTATAAAGCCCGCTTTGGCAGGCTTCCCAGTGAACAGACGATTGTATAAACTGAATTCCTCCCTTTTTTACCTCGGTTAGTGACGCTTGGTAGGTTCATTGCGCACAGTATTTGGTCCCTGATTGACCATCTGCATTGGCGACTGGCTTAAAGCATTATGCAAAACCTTGAATCACTTCACGCTGTTTCAAATCAAAGGTTTTAACGCGTGAGGTCGTGCGGAATGTTTCATGTATCTTGTCACGCACTGTGACGTCAGCGTCTTGTGGGGTTTGGCGCGCCGAGGGGTATTCCAGATTCAGGAATGATGCCTAATCTATATGTGATTTGCCGAACCGCCATACGAATACTTTATATATAAAATATTTCTGCTTGAAATACATTTATGGTGGCTTTAGCGTTTTATCAACGCAACAAAGCTGGAAGAGTACACATGCGTATTGCTTGTCTTGGGGGCGGCCCTGCGGGCCTGTATTTCGGCATCTCAATGAAGCTTCGGGATCCTGATGCAGACGTTGTGGTGTTCGAGCGCAACAAGCCTGACGATACCTTTGGTTGGGGTGTTGTCTTGTCGGATGAGACGCTCGAAAATCTCGCAGATAATGATGCGACAAGCGCCGCTACTATCCGAGAGAACTTTGCCTATTGGGATGATGTAGCACTGCTGCATCAGGGGCAAAAACTGGTGTCCAGCGGGCATGGTTTCTGTGGTATCGGGCGCAAGCGATTGTTGCTGATCCTGTACGAGCGCGCCAAAGAACTGGGCGTTGATCTGCGGTTTGAAACCGAAGTCAATGCCGCGTCTGATTACATGAACGAGTTCGATGTTGTGGTTGCTTGTGACGGTTTGAATTCAAAAACACGAATGGAATTCGCAGAAGTCTTTAAGCCTGATATCGACACCCGAAAATGCCAGTTCACCTGGCTGGGCACACATCAGAAATTTGATGACGCTTTTACTTTTATATTCGAAGACACCGATAAGGGCTGGGTCTGGGCGCACGCCTACCAATTCGATGATAACACTGCGACGTTTATCGTCGAATGCAGTCAGGCGACCTATGAAGCCTATGGGTTCGGCGAGATCAGTCAGCAAGACAGCGTCGCGATTTGCGAAGAAATCTTCAAGGATCACCTTGGTGGTCACCCACTCATGACCAATGCCAAGCATATTCGCGGGTCAGCCTGGCTGCAATTCCCGCGCGTGTTGTGTGAAAAGTGGAGCCATGAGAACGTTGTGCTTTTGGGCGATGCATCTGCAACAGCGCATTTTTCTATTGGGTCAGGCACAAAGCTTGCTTTGGAAAGTGCCATTGCGTTGGCCAAGAATATTAAATCACATTCGACGTTGGATGCCGCATTCACAAATTACGAAGAACATCGTCGTCTTGAGGTTTTGCGTCTGCAATCCGCTGCGCGCAATTCGGTCGAGTGGTTTGAAGATGTTGAGCGGTATCTGCATCTTGATCCGGTTCAGCTGAACTATTCGATGCTTACGCGTTCTCAGCGTATCAGTCATGAAAACTTGCGCGAACGGGATGCGGATTGGTTGGCGTCGGCTGAAGCTTGGTTCATGGAACAGTCGGGCGCTGGCAGTAATGTGGCTGCGCGTGCGCCGATGTTTGCGCCGTTTACCCTTCGAAATATGACATTGAAAAATCGCGTGGTCGTATCGCCGATGGCGCAATACAAGGCGGTCGACGGGTCCCCTACCGATTGGCACTTGATCCACTATGGTGAACGGGCAAAGGGCGGCGCTGGGTTGGTTTACACCGAAATGACCTGTGTGTCGGCGGATGGGCGTATAACGCCGGGTTGCCCGGGCCTGTATGCGCCTGAACATGAAGCCGGGTGGGCCCGTTTGAATGCGTTTATCCATGCTGAGACCGACGCGAAAACCTGTTGTCAAATCGGTCATGCGGGGCGCAAAGGCTCGACCCGGATTGGTTGGGAGGGGATGGATAAGCCGTTGAAGGATGGCAATTGGCCCCTTTTGTCTGCCTCTGCCATTGCTTGGTCTAACGAGAATGCGACGCCCAAAGCTATGGACCGTGCTGATATGGACCATGTGAAGGCTCAGTTTGTGATCTCTGCTCAGATGGCAGAACGCGCGGGTTTTGATATGATCGAACTCCATGCCGCGCATGGGTATTTGATTTCGTCTTTTATCTCGCCTTTGTCCAATATTCGCGATGATGAATACGGCGGTAGCCTTGAAAAAAGGATGCGCTACCCTGTCGAGGTTTTTGATGCCATGCGCGCTGTTTGGCCCG
The DNA here is from genome assembly GCA_018668195.1 of Tateyamaria sp. The sequence goes on from JABITU010000061.1 coordinate 8,880, forward strand.
CCGACAAGCCGATCTCTGTACGTATTTCGGCGAGCGATTGGGCGGGCGATGATGGTGTGACCGCTGATGAAGCCGTTAAGATTGCTACCATGTTTGAGGCCCACGGCGCTGATATTATTGACGTGTCGGCGGGGCAAACATCAACGCAAGGCAAACCCGTCTATGGGCGTATGTTCCAGACGCCGTTCTCGGATAAGATTCGCAACGAGGCGAGGATCAAAACCATGGCGGTTGGCAATATCTACGAGGCTGATCATGTGAATTCAATCTTGATGGCAGGCCGCGCCGATCTGGTCTGTATTGCGCGCCCGCATCTTGCGGATCCTTATTGGACGTTGCGCGCAGCGACTGATCTGGGCGACCGGCACGAGGTTTGGCCGAAACCTTATGATGCCGGCCGTGATCAGGCTTGGCGCCTGGCGGACCGTGCGGCCGAGATTGTGGGCAAAATATGACACATGTTGTTATCACGGGGGGTGGCACCGGTGTTGGCGCACAAACTGCGCGTCATTTTGCGGATGCCGGATACGACGTGACGATTATGGGTCGCACTAAAGCACCATTGCAGGCACAAAATCTGCACTGTCAGTTATGCGACGTTACGGACGCAACCCAAGTCACGCAGGCCTTTAACGCGGCGCGTGCCGAACATGGCCCCGTTGGTACCGTCATTGCCAATGCTGGGGCAGTCACCTCAAAGCCGTTTGCCAAGATGACCGCCCAAGACATAGCGTCGATGTTGGACGTCAATGTGACGGGTGTATTCAACGTTTGGCAGGCTGCTTTGCCCGATATGAAAACTGCAAAATCAGGGCGCATGATCGCTATTGCATCGACGGCTGGCTTAAAGGGGTTTCCCTATGTGGCCGGCTACTGCGCCGCCAAACATGGCGTTGTGGGACTGACCCGCGCTCTGGCGTTGGAACTTGCGCGCACTGGGATCACCGTCAATGCCATTTGTCCTGGGTTTATCGAAACGCCGATGCTGGACCGGTCGATCGACAACATCGTGATGACCACTGGAATGTCCGCTGCGGACGCTGCAAAGTCGCTGACCAAAGGCAACCCGCAGGGTCGGTTCATTCAGGCTGACGAAGTGGCGGCAACCGCACTTTGGCTCTGTTCGGATGCCGCGCGTTCGGTCAACGGTCATACTCTAAGCTTGTCGGGGGGCGAAGTGTAATGCAAAACAAACCTCAACGGGCGATTGCACCCCCCTCAAAAGAACGTTTGCGGCTTTGGCTACGCTTGCTCAAGACAACGCGGTCGATTGAAGCGACTGTGCGCGAGCGGCTCCGCGAAGAATTCGGGACGACTTTGCCGCGTTTCGATGTGATGGCGGCCCTTTCACGCTATGAAGAAGGGTTAAAGATGAGCCAGCTGTCCACAGTCCTGCGGGTCTCTAATGGGAACGTGACCGGGATTGTAGATCGTTTGGCCGAGGATGGTTTTCTGGTTCGCGTTCCGGTACCCGGTGACAGGCGTGCATCGATGGTGCGACTGACTAAGCGCGGATTACAGGAATTCGAACGCCAAGCTTGTGAACATGAAGATTGGATTGATGCCATGTTGCAAGACTTCACTGCAGAGGAAGCAGCGGATTTTGGAACGCGCCTCGAAATGCTGGAAGCCAGTTTGCCGATAAGACGGGGCACTTGACTCGTAAGTAGACAATCGATTTGCCCTAAAAGATTACACGGCTGCATTGCTTTGGCTGCCTTGCCGCATGTGTCAGATACAAAATTTTATCAATGCGTGATGTTTCAAGTGTTTTGTCAATTGCTATAGTTGATTGCGACTTGCGGCTGGGTCTTTGTCGGGGTGCGAGTGGTTATCGCTACGGCCCACGACGTGTTAGATTTTTCAAAACACAAGGGCTGGTGCAGTACAAAAGTTTGGCCCAATGTGCTGGGGCAGCTGCGAGCACATTGACGCCGCCCGCTTTGATTGAACAGAAAGGATAGACTGATCATGATGGCCCATCAGACCGACCCTCGAAAGCGGCACTATGATGTCGTTATTGTGGGGGGCGCTATCATGGGTGCATCAACGGCATGGTTTCTGACGGATAACCCGGATTTCAACGGATCGGTTTTGGTCATCGAAAGGGACATGACCTATGAGGCTTGCTCTACCACCCACACCAACAGCTGCATCAGGCAGCAGTTTTCGACCGAACTTAATGTAAAGATCAGCCAGTTCGCTGCAGATTTTATCAAAAACCTACGCGAACGTATGGGCGCCGATGATCGCATCCCAAAGCTTTCGATCCATGATTTCGGCTACATGTACCTCGCCAACACCAAGTCTTCTGCCGACATCTTGCGCACCAATCAGATGGTGCAGCAGGCAACTGGGGCTGGCACCCAACTGATGACTGCATCCCAGATCAAGGCCGCCTATCCATTCTATTGGGTTGATGACATCGTTCTTGGGTCCATCAACACGCTGGACGAAGGGTATTGGGACGGTGGCGCAGTTTTTGACTGTTGGCGCAGGCAATCGCGTGAGCGCGGCGTGGAATACGTACAAAACGAAGTCGTTGCCATGACGCGCAATGCAAGCGGTACGCACGTCGAAAGCGTGACGCTCAGGTGTGGCGAGGTTATTGGCTGTGGGCAGGTGGTCAATGCATCTGGTCCGCGCGCGGCGCGCACGGCTGCAATGGCTGGCATTGTTTTGCCGGTTGAGCCACGTAAGCGCTTTACGTGGATCTTTTCCGCCGAACAACCGCTGGACCGTGAGCTGCCTTTGACGATTGATCCGTCCGGTGTACACGTGCGAGAAATTGGTGGTGGGACCTATCAGGCGGGCGGACATTCCGATGTGGACCCCGCTGTTGCCTTTGACGATTTCACTATGGATCATACCCTCTGGCAGGATCACATTTGGCCTGTCTTGGCCACACGTATCCCACAATTTGAAGCGATCAGGGTGACACACGAATGGGCGGGGCACTATTCAATGAATACGTTTGATCAGAATGCGATCATGGGGCCTCATACTGAAGTTAAAAATTTTATCTTTCTGAATGGGTTTTCTGGCCACGGATTGCAACAATCGCCAGCGATGGGGCGCGGCACTGCCGAATGGTTGACCTATGGCGAATACCGCAGCTTGGACCTAAGCCCATTTCACTTTGCGCGTATTGCTGAAAACCGCCCCGTCATTGAAAAAGCTGTCATCTGAGCCGAAAGGAGACACA
>JABITU010000062.1 GCA_018668195.1 Tateyamaria sp.
AGTGAATTGACGCCCATCTGTCGGTCACCTTCGAGCGCTTTGAAATCGTTCAGTGTCATGATGCCATGCGCGCCTAATCCATATAAAAGTGCGACAACCAGCACCTCTGCGCGTGGCGCACCTGCGCTCAGAACCGCCGCTCCGGTGATCCAGGGCAATGTCTCATAACTTAGTCCGACCAGCCCGGGCCCCCACCAGCCTGATCGTTTCAACCTAACAGGTTCTGCGGAGTAGGCCCAAGCTGCCAGCACACCAACGACCGTAGCGGCAAACCCCCATAACCCCAACTGCCAGCCGACAAAAAGAGACAGGCCAGACATTGCCAGTGCGATCCAAAGGCCCCATCGGCCGGGAATGCGACCAGATGGGATCGGGCGGCCGGGTTCGTTGATGGCGTCGACATGGCGGTCGCACCAATCATTTGCAGCTTGGCTCATTCCGCAAACGATGGGCCCGGCCAGTATCACGCCTAGTAGAACCAGTTGCCATTGGTCGATCGGCGATACATCTGACGAGATCACGCCACACACATAGGCCCACATCGGTGGAAACCACGTGATCGGCTTGATCAAACGCAGGGCAGCCGCAGGTTCTGGAAAACGGCGTTCATGTAAGGATTGGCTAACATCCATGTGTCAACTATGTCTGACACTTTGAGTCGACGCAAGTGCTGGTGGCGCAACGTATTACTCTTTGGCAAGCAAGCCGTACTTGCGCAGCTTTACATATAGTGACTGCCGCGACAGGCCGAGCATTTCGGCGGCCGCAACACGGTTATTCTTGGTCAGACTTACTGCCGTTTCGATACACATCTTTTCGACGACATCGGTGGTTTCGGCGACAATATCCTTGAGAGAAGAAGACCCAACAAGATCCATGACATTGTTGCGTGGCTCTTGCAGGGCATTCGCTCCTTCAGACTTTCTAACACCTTCGAGGCGACTGACATCCCTGAGAATCAGTGCGACCACTGGGTTCTCTGGATCATCGAGCCGTGTCGCAGATACTTCTACTGGAACGCGCCCACCAAGGTCATTGACAAGCTTGGTGCTGTAGACGCGCATCTGGCCAGCTTTGCCAGTGTTGCCTAGCAAAACATCCAGATCAATCTGACCACGGGCTACGAAATCAGATAGCGTGTTGCCAACAATATCGCTCATGTGGGCTGCCCCGACGAGGTCAAGGAACGCGGTGTTTACAGATAGGACTGCGCCGCGCGTATCCATGAAGGCGATGCCGTCGGTTGTCTGATGGAACAGGGCGGCGGCATGGTTGGCAGTTGCATTGGGCGCAACGGAAGTTCGGACATCATTTTTTAGCTTACACATCAGCACACGTTGGCCGGCGGCTCGAAATACAAATGGTTCAATGGTCAATGTCTGGCGCGTCCGCGTGGCGCGCACTGTTACGGGGTGTGCGTCATCTGAAAGGGTCGCGTTGATCAGACTTTCAATCAGTTCGCTGCCCGACCTATCCGAGAAGAGGCTGGCAAACGTTGCACCAGTTAAAGCCTCAGCCTTGAGGCCCAGCAAAGCGGCTGCATGCACGTTCGCGTCATCAATTCGACCGGTCTGGACCGAGACGAACACCACTGCATCATCAGCATTGGCCATAACAACCCGGTAGCGCGCGTCATATTCGCGACGCGCCTCATAGCCTTGTTCCAGCGCGATTTGCGCCTGCACCAGCTGTTGCTGAGTTTCTGCGATTGGGCGCAAGTCTCGACCAAGCAGTAAGACGGCGTCTTCGTGACCAAACCGATGGAATGTGTAACGCACTGGATATTGCCAGACGGCATTGTCCGAATGATTCAGTTCCATAGGCTTCCGCGGCGCTGTTCCGGACAGATATTCGGAATGGGCAATTTTGAATTTGTTGATGCTGTCCTCTGTCAGGAACTCAACGACAGGGCGTCCTTCCCAATGCTTGAGGTTGCCAAAGCTGTCATCGTTCGAATTAATCACAACGGACAGGATTGTCGCCTGAGCCGATACAACCAGCGCAATATCCGAAGCCGCACCTATGATACTGCCAAGAAATTCTGGCTCAATGAGCGGCACAGAGCCGCTTGTCCAAAAATTGCTGCCTCCGGTTGTCATCCTCGGCCTATTGCTTTCCGCCGCTTGGTGCAGAAGCCAACGACATCCTTGGGAGAATTCGTCACCAAATCTACGCCTGTTAATTCTTTGATGCCGTCCACATCGCCTCTAATCGCTCCGCCAAGGGCGATTACAGGAACAGGATTCGCATTGGTCTTGATTTCTTGAACGGTCATGGAAATGGCGCCAAGCGGGTAAGCTCGCGCGCAAGACATAAGAACCATATCTGGCTGATCGCCAATAATTCTTGCCAGCACCTGTTTAGGGGTTTCACAAAACGAGATGGCTGCATCACATCCCAGTCGGCGCAACTGGGCGGCGACAACGTTTGCACCCAGAAAATGCTGTTCCCCCTCTGGTACGATCATTAGAGCGCTTAAAACGTCTCTTATGCCCGCTGCAGGTAAATGTGGCATTTCCGCGGTTGCTTCGGTTAGCAATGCCTGAAGTCTTAAAGAGCCGATCGTGACATCAGCAAAATCGATATCAGACGTTTGCCACATCTGCCCAAGTTCGATTGCTGCCTGCGGCACATAAAGATCAATGATGGCATCAACTGTCAGCCTGTATCCGCGCAGCTCATGCATCACTTGCACCGGATCGAACAGGTTTTGTGACAGTGATGCGCGCACTAAATAGTCAAAGATAACTTTGCGCGCACCAGCAGGATTCACAGTCTGACGTTCGGACAGCAATGAAACAACCTGCGCAGCCAGCGGCTCCGTATCCAAGCCAGCGCTAGGGTCAATCATGTCATAAGTGTCGTCGTTCGCCATTCTATACCTCAAATCGGCAGGAACGCAGTCGATGACTCTGTAGCTTTAGAGCCGCAAATCCCGAAAGGTGCCTGACTGGACAGTTGATATGTCAACTGAATTTGACAGATTTCGGTTTTCACTGCGTATGCCGTATCTCCTATATACGTGAAAGTGACTATGATTTAAAGGATTTTCGCTGAATATATCTGACAAACTCGCTCAAGCAGACTGAACAGCAAGGAATCATTGGACTGTAAGTTTTAATTGACACTTTTCATCTGTCGCAGATACCTTGAACGCAGAATTATGCATGAGGTCAGTGTTAATGTCCGAACGGACACATTTTAAACCGGTGAAAGTCGGCCTTTATACGGCCGAAGAGCGCGCGCGCCGCGACGCCACGATCTGGACTCCAGTTCAAGGCATTCTGGCGCCGATCCAGTTCGTGGCTTTTCTGATCTCGCTCGTTTTAGTGGTGCGCTATCTTTTGGGCGGCAGTGGATACGAGATTGCGACCTTGTCCATCATCGTCAAAACCATGCTGCTTTATGTCATTATGATTACTGGTGCGATTTGGGAAAAAGTCGTTTTTGGACAATACCTTATGGCGCCCAATTTTTTCTGGGAGGACGTGTTTTCCTTTCTCGTGATTGGGCTGCACACGGCGTATCTATTGGCGCTGTTTACAGGCGCGTTGGCACCACAGGCTTTGATGTGGTTGGCGCTCGCAGCCTATGCGGCGTACGTCATTAATGCCGGTCAATTCCTGATGAAGCTGCGTGCAGCCCGGCTGCAAGCCGCAACATTTTCGGAGGTTGCAGCATGACTGAATTGCCCCGTCTTCCGGCCTCTGGCGGTTGTCGCGACACTCCGATTCTTAAGCAGCGCGGCCAGCGCGAAGTATTCTGTGGGCTGACGGGAATCATCTGGCTGCATCGAAAGATGCAGGATGCATTTTTTCTTGTGGTTGGATCGCGCACATGTGCGCACCTGTTGCAATCTGCTGCGGGCGTGATGATTTTTGCCGAACCGCGCTTTGGCACAGCGATTCTCGAAGAGACGGATTTGGCGGGTCTCGCCGATGCTCAGGATGAATTAGACAAAGTTGTCGACGAGCTGCTGGCACGCCGTCCTGACATCAAGCAACTGTTCCTTGTCGGGTCCTGCCCGTCGGAAGTCATCAAGCTTGACTTGTCCAAGGCCGCCGAGCGCATGACCCAACGCCACGCACCATCTGTCCGGGTGCTAAATTTTTCTGGCTCGGGGATTGAAACGACATTTACCCAAGGTGAGGACGCTTGCCTTGCCTCGATGGTTCCTGTGCTGCCAAAAGATGATCAACGCCAGCTACTTTTGGTGGGTGCGCTACCGGATGTGGTAGAAGAACAAGCTGTCGGCCTGCTTGAGGCGATGGGCATCGGGCCGATCCGGGTTTTGCCGGCGTCGCGCGCAACCGATGATTTGGGTGTCGGCTCTGGCACGGTTTATGCGCTCACACAGCCCTTTCTGGGCGACACACATGATGTGCTGACGCGACGGGGTGCACGGCATCTGCCTGCCCCTTTCCCCTTTGGCGAAGAAGGCACGACCCAGTGGCTGGCCGCCATTGCAACAGAATTTGGCGTATCACCTGAGCTGTTCGAAAAAGTCACGGCGGCCCCGCGTGGCCGAGCGCGCAAGGCGGTAGCGCAAGCAGCCGAGGCGCTGAATGGAAAATCGATCTTTTTCTTTCCTGACAGCCAGTTGGAAATCCCTCTGGCCCGCTTTTTGACCCGTGAATGCGGCATGCAGGCCATCGAGGTTGGCGCGCCCTTTATCCACAAAGGTATTGTCGGCCCCGATCTTGATCTGATGGCCGCAGGGCCCACGATCTCCGAAGGGCAGGATGTCGACTTGCAGCTTGACCGCGTCCGCGCTGCTCGCCCCGACCTGACAGTTTGTGGCCTCGGCCTTGCCAATCCGCTCGAAGCCGAGGGCCTTGCTACCAAATGGGCGATCGAACTGGTTTTCACGCCTGTGCATTTTTACGAACAGGCCGGCGACCTTGCAGGGCTGTTTTCGCGCCCTGTCAGGCGCGCCGACCTTTTGAAAGTGGAGGCGACATGACCGCTCCGGGTTCAAAAGATACTCCGATGGGCTGCATGCAATGAAGCTGACGGTCTGGACATACGAAGGACCGCCCCATGTGGGTGCCATGCGGGTGGCCACGGGGATGACCGGGCTGCACTATGTGTTGCATGCCCCGCAGGGCGATACCTATGCCGATCTACTATTCACCATGATCGAACGGCGCAATCATCGCCCGCCCGTCACCTACACCACCTTTCAGGCCCGAGATCTGGGGGCAGACACCGCGAATCTATTCAAAACAGCAGCGCAGGATGCGTATGACAGATTTGCGCCAGAGGCGATTATCGTTGGCGCCTCTTGCACGGCTGAACTGATCCAGGACGATCCCGGCGGCATGGCAGAAACGATGGGCCTGCCGGTGCCGGTTATCCCGCTTGAGCTGCCATCCTATCAGCGCAAAGAAAACTTTGGCGCGGACGAGACATTCTTTCAGATTGTAAAGGCGCTGGCCCGGCCGATGCAACGTAGTGCGCGAGTGACGGCCAACCTGATCGGTCCAACGGCCCTTGGTTTCCGTCACCGAGATGACATTCAAGAAATTACTGCGCTGTTGTCAGATATGGGCATAAGCGTGAATGTAGTGGCACCGATGACGGCCTCACCCGGCGATATTGTCCGCATGGGTGCTGCGCATTTTAACGTGCTGATGTACCCCGAAACAGCCGAGTCCGCTGCACGCTGGATGGAGCGTGAATTGGGCCAGCCGTTTACAAAAACTGTGCCGATCGGCGTTGGTGCGACTCGTGATTTCGTGAATGAAGTCGCCGAATTGACGGGGGTTGCTCCCTATCTGGATGACAGCCGGTTGCGTTTGCCGTGGTACTCTAAGTCGGTTGACAGCACATACCTTACGGGCAAGCGCGTATTTTTGTTTGGGGATGGGACGCATGTTTTGGCTGCCGCGCGTGTGGCGGCAGACGAAATGGGCTTCGAGGTCGTGGGCATGGGGTGCTACAACCGTGAAATGGCACGCCCTGTGCGCGCCAAAGCCAAGGAAATGGGCCTGCAGGCGACGATTACCGACGATTACCTTGAGGTTGAGCGTGTGATCGAGGCGCTGCAGCCCGAGATGATCCTGGGCACCCAGATGGAACGCCACATTGGAAAGCGTCTTGGCATTCCTTGTGCAGTGATTTCCGCACCTGTGCACGTACAGGATTTCCCGGCGCGCTATTCTCCTCAGATGGGCATCGAGGGAGCCAACGTGCTTTTTGACACATGGGTACATCCCTTGGTCATGGGGCTCGAAGAGCATCTGCTTCACATGTTCCGCGATGATTTTGAATTCCACGACGCTGCGGGTGCGTCGCATCACGGAGGTCATTCGCCGGTGCCAAACGCAGATGCCGCGGTACCCGAAAAATCCCGTCGGGAAAGTTCCATTCCGCAGCAAACTCAGGACGGCGATGTTATCTGGCTTGACGATGCAGAGCGCGAACTAAAAAAGATCCCGTTCTTTGTACGTGGCAAGGCACGTCGGAACACTGAAACATTCGCCGCCGAACGTGGCGTGGCGCAAATCTCTGTCGATACGCTATACGAGGCAAAGGCACATTATGCGCGATGAAACTGGCATCATGGGGCGCATGCCCGGCTACCGCGTGGTTATAATCACGCTGGACAGCCATGCCGCAGGCCCCGGACGCCGTGCAATGGACGTTCTTGCCACTGACTATCCCGGATTGGATCTGCAGATCCATGCGGCCGCTGAGTGGGGCGAAACCCCCGGCGCCTTCGAGGCGGCCGAAGAGGCCGTGCGCAACGGTGACATAATCATAGCCAATCTTTTGTTCCTCGAAGAGCACGTGGCGCGTATTCTGCCTGCCCTGCGTGCACGACGCGATCACTGCGATGCTATGATCGGCGTGGTGGCGGATGCCGAGGTTGTCAAGCTTACGCGCATGGGTACGTTGGATATGACGGCACCTCCCTCAACCATGGGCAAGCTGATGAAGCGCCTGCGTGGTTCATCCAAGCCGTCGACCGAGAGTGGTGCCAAGAAGATGGCAATGCTGCGTCGCTTGCCGAAGATCCTGAAATATCTGCCGGGCAAGGCGCAGGACTTGCGCGCGTGGTTCCTTGTCATGCAATACTGGCTGGGCGGATCGGACGACAACGTACGCTCTATGATCCAGTTCCTGCTGAACCGGTATGCTACGGACACCGGCTGGCAAGAGTCACCAGAGGCCGCAGCCCCAATCGATTACCCTGACGTAGGTCTATATCATCCTGACCTGCCGCATCGTATCACCACCGACCCAACCGACTTACCTGGCCCCGTTGGCGCCGAATTGACTGTGGGCGTAGTAATGTTGCGGTCTTATGTCCTTAGCTCAGACACGGCCCACTACGATGGTGTCATTCGCGGTCTTGAGGCAAAAGGCATACGCGTTTTGCCTGCCTTTTCCGGGGGGTTGGATGCGCGGCCGGCGATCGACGCGTATTTCGGGGGCAAGATCGATGCGTTGGTATCATTAACCGGGTTCTCGTTGGTGGGTGGCCCTGCTTATAATGACAACGATGCGGCGATCGAAGTTCTGAGTGTGCTGGATGTGCCCTATGTCGCGGCACATTCGCTCGAGTTTCAGACCCTTGGGCAATGGGCCGACAGCTCTGGTGGACTGGGCCCGATCGAGACGACAATGCTTGTTGCGCTGCCTGAGTTGGACGGTGCAACATGTCCGTCAGTCTTTGGTGGGCGGCTTGGGCCAGAGGGATGCGGCGGATGTGCGCATGCCTGTCAAGTCGTCGAACCCAAGGCCATGGTGCCTTGTCATGAGCGTATTGATCGTCTTACGGAAAAAGTGCGGCGAGTCGCTCGCTTGCGCCGCAAACAGAACGCCGAAAAGAAGATTGGGGTTGTCCTGTTTGGTTTTCCACCTAATGCTGGCGCGACTGGGACAGCAGCTTATCTAAGCGTATTTGAAAGCCTTTTCAACACCTTGCATGAGATGAAGGCGCGTGGATATATTGTCGAAGTCCCCGATAGCGTAGATGCGCTGCGTGCACTCGTCTTGCAAGGCAACGCGGCGCAGTACGGCCAAGAGGCCAATGTCGCAGCGCACGTGTCAGCCGATACAATTGTGCGCACCAGCCCACATCTTTCCGAGATCGAGGCCGTGTGGGGCCCAGCCCCCGGTCGTGTCCAATCAGACGGGCGCGGCGTTTTCGTGCTTGGCAAGGATCTGGGCAATGTCTTTGTTGGTGTGCAGCCCGCCTTTGGTTATGAGGGTGACCCCATGCGGCTGCTCTTTGAAAAGGGATTTGCGCCGACACACGCGTTTTCAACATTTTATAGCTGGCTGCGCGACACCTATTGCGTGGACGCGCTGCTGCATTTCGGCATGCATGGTGCGCTTGAATTTATGCCTGGTAAGCAGGCGGGAATGGGTGCCAGGGATTGGCCAGACCGGCTGATTGGCGACATGCCAAACGTCTATCTCTATGCAGCCAACAATCCGTCAGAGGCATCGTTAGCCAAACGCCGGTCAGGCGCTGTAATGGTCACTCATCTGACGCCACCACTGGCGCAATCGGGTCTTTACAAGGGGCTGGCTGACCTCAAAGACAGTTTGACACGGTGGCGAAGCCTTGATGCGGACAACAAAACAGTCCGCGCTGAATTGGAAGCGTTGATTGTTGAGCAGGCCGAAGCGGTGGACATGGGTGGCACATCGCCCGATGCACTGTGGTTGAAACTGCTTGAGACAGAAAATGCATTGATCCCGGATGGGCTGCATGTCGTCGGAACCAAATTTACCGACGCGCAGCGCGCCGAATACCTTGATCTTATGCCCCATGCAGACAAAGCGGCCCGAGACAGGGTGGATGCCCTGTTGCAGAACGAAACAGAGCTGACCGCATTGATGAATGCGCTAGATGCACGGTTCATACCGCCCGTGCCGGGCGGTGATCTGATCCGGTCGACTGATATCTTGCCCACGGGGCGCAATATTCATGCCTTTGATCCCTTCCGGATGCCAACGGCCTATGCCTGTCGCGACGGTGCGAAACAGGCGCAGCTGTTGCTGGATACGCATCCAACCTTGCCGCGTTCGATTGCGCTGGTGCTTTGGGGGTCTGACAACATCAAGTCTGATGGGGGACCGATTGCCCAAGCGCTGGCCCTGATGGGCTGCACCCCTCGTTTTGATAGCTTTGGCCGTCTTGCCGGTGCCGACCTCATCCCGCTGGAAGAGCTAGGCCGCCCGCGGATTGACGTGGTCATGACCCTCTCGGGCATCTTCCGCGATCTTCTGCCTTTGCAAAGCCGGATGCTGGCCGAGGCTGCGCTGAAATGTGCCAAGGCCGATGAACCTGTTGAGATGAACTATGTGCGCGCGCATGCTTTGGCCTATGCCGAAACTCAGGGCTGCGATTTGGAAACGGCGAGCCTGCGTGTCTTTTCTAACGCCGAAGGTGCCTATGGATCGAATGTAAACCAGTTGGTTGACAGCTCTGCTTTTGGGGACGAAGACGAACTGGCCGATGCCTATGAGAACCGAAAAAGCTTTGCTTATGGCGTCGATGGCAAATCTGCTGCCAATCCCAAGCTTCTGCAACAGGCGTTGGCGGATGTTGAACTGGCCTATCAGAACCTGGAGTCGGTCGAGCTTGGGGTAACGACGGTTGATCATTATTTCGACACGCTCGGTGGGATCGCGCGGGCGGTGAAGCGCGCGCGTGGGTCGGATGCTGCGGTCTATATCGGGGATCAGACGCGCGGCGCAGCCAAGGTACGTACGCTCAAGGATCAGGTTGCTCTCGAGACGCGGGCCCGGTCGCTCAACCCGAAATTCTTTGAGGGCCTTTTGAAGCATGGGGCAGAAGGCGTGCGCCAGATCGAGGCGCATCTGACCAATACAATGGGCTGGTCTGCAACGACCGGGCAGGTCGATGATTGGGTCTATCAACGCATTTCCGAAACCTTTGTGCTGGATGACGACATGCGCCAGAGGCTGGCAGATTTGAACCCGACAGCGTCCAGCCGCATGGCGAACCGCCTGCTCGAAGCATCGGATCGGAACTATTGGCAGCCTGATGCTGATACTCTGACAGCTTTGCAGGACGCAGCCGACGCATTGGAAGACAAGCTCGAAGGGATCGCAGCCGAATGACCCCTTCGCGCGACACAGATTACAGGAGCCTCCGGCGGGAGTTTCTCTGGCAAGATGAAGCAGGGGATTGCGCCCCCGATTGCAACAACAGGCAGCGCGTGTCTGATGAAAGGAGGCTCTCATGAGCCCACTCGATAGAAATCCACCCAATCTTCGCGGGCAAGACGGCGAAGGCTCGGTGCAAGTGCATCAAGATGCCGACGCCAAGATTGAGGGCGCCAAGGTATTTTCCGTTTATGGCAAGGGTGGGATTGGCAAATCGACCACATCCTCAAATCTGTCGGCGGCATTTTCGATGCTGGGCAAGCGGGTTTTGCAGATTGGCTGTGATCCCAAACATGACAGCACTTTTACTTTGACCGGCATGTTGCAGCCCACGGTTATCGATATCCTGAAGGAGGTTGATTTCCACCCGGAGGAACTGCGTCCAGAGGATTTTGTCACCGAGGGATTTAATGGTGTGAAATGTGTCGAAGCAGGCGGCCCGCCTGCGGGCACCGGGTGCGGGGGGTATGTCGTTGGACAGACGGTCAAACTGCTAAAACAGCACCACTTGCTGGAAGAGACGGACGTGGTGATCTTTGATGTACTAGGCGATGTTGTCTGTGGCGGTTTTGCGGCCCCTTTACAGCATGCTGATCGCGCCTTGATCGTGACGGCCAATGACTTTGACAGCATTTATGCAATGAACCGGATCATTGCCGCCGTTCAGGCCAAGTCAAAAAATTATAAGGTCCGGCTTGCTGGTTGTGTCGCCAATCGAAGCAAAGAAACTAACGAAGTGGACCGCTATTGCGATACAGTTGGGTTCAACCGCATCGGACATATGCCAGACCTGGATGCAATCCGTCGTTCTCGACTGAAGAAAAAAACACTTTTCGAGATGGACGATGACGAAGATATCGTCCGTTGCCGAGCCGAATACTTGCGTCTTGCACAGCTTTTGTATGACGGGACAGAGGGGCTTGCTCCGGATCCTATGGAAGATCGTGATATCTTTGAGCTACTGGGGTTTGACTGATCATGGCCTATGACCGAACCCGTGCGCAGGTCGAGGATTACTTTGACCGCACCGCGACCAAGACGTGGGAGCGACTGACGTCAGATGCGCCTGTGTCTTGGATACGCGGGACAGTACGAGCAGGTCGTGAACAAATGCGCGCTTTGATGTTGTCGCGCTTGCCAAAAGATATGCGCGGCGCACGGGTGCTGGATGCTGGATGTGGAGCAGGGCCTGCAACAATTGAACTGGCCGAGCGTGGGGCCACCGTGGTTGCCGCAGATATATCTCCGCAGTTGATTGAAATTGCGCGTTCGCGTTTGCCGGCGGATCTACGTCGTCAGGTAACGTTTCATGCAGGTGATATGTTTGACCCCAAGCTGGGTCAGTTCGATGCGATGATCGCAATGGACAGCATGATCTATTATACTGCAGAAGATATCGGTGTCAGTCTGGCCAAGCTGGAACGCCGCGTACGCGGGCCGATCGTTTTTACCGTAGCGCCGCGTACACCTGCTTTGATGGTGATGTGGTACGCGGGCAAGGCCTTTCCTCGTTCTGATCGTTCGCCTGTGATGGTGCCTCATGCGCAACCAGAGCTGGCCCGAGTTGCAAAGACATGCGGCGTGCGGCGGATGCTGCGCCCGGTCGACCGTATCACTTCCGGCTTTTACATCTCTGAAGCACTGGAGTTGCGCCCATGAGCCATATGCGGCAGCTCACCAACCGGTACCTGCCTTTTGCCGATGCGGCATCAGAAGGCTTGCCTATGTCCCAGTTGTTGCGGCTGTCGCTGTTCCAGGTGTCTGTGGGGATGGCCTCAGTCATGCTGTTAGGCACGCTGAACCGCGTAATGATTGTCGAACTTTCGGTGCCGGCGATGATCGTGGCCGTGATGATTGCGCTGCCTGTGTTGATCGCGCCGTTCCGAGCGCTGCTGGGGTTCCGGTCGGACACTCACAGATCCGCAATCGGTTGGAAGCGTATCCCGTACATCTGGTTCGGCTCATTGTGGCAGTTCGGCGGATTGGCCGTCATGCCATTTGCGCTGCTGGTCCTTGGGGGTGATGTTGTCCACGAAATTCCGTTTGCTGGCGAATTTCTTGCGGCACTGGCGTTCTTGATGACCGGCCTTGGTCTGCACATGACACAGACGGCGGGGCTGGCTTTGGCCAGCGACCGGGCCACAGATGAAACCCGGCCTCGGGTTGTTGCGCTCCTTTATGTGATGTTTCTGGTTGGCATGGGTGTTTCTGCACTGATCATCGGTGGATTGCTCACGGACTATAGCAGTTTGCGTTTGATCCGCGTCGTGCAGGGGGCCGCCGTTGTTGGGATCGCGCTGAACCTGATTGCCCTGTGGAAACAAGAAAGCGTGCGTCCCATGACCAAGGCTGAGCGCGACAAGCCAAGGCCGCTGTTCCGCGATGCCTGGGCGGATTTCATGGCCGGGGGGCAGGCGGGCCGCCTGCTGGTTTGCGTTTTTGTTGGAACCATGGCGTTCAACATGCAGGATGTATTGTTGGAGCCCTACGGCGGCGAGATATTGGGCCTGTCGGTCTCTGCAACGACGTTACTGACAGCGCTTTGGGCAGCCGGTGCGCTTGTTGGCTTCGCCTGGGCCGGGCGGCGACTGGCCAAGGGGTCAAACGCTTACCGTTTGGCGGGTGGCGGAATATTGGCTGGTATTTGGGCATTCAGCCTCGTTATTTTTGCAGCACCCATGCAGGCCAATGTTCTGTTTTACGCCGGTGCCACCTTGATTGGGTTCGGCGGTGGGCTTTTCGCTGTGTCAACACTCACTGCGGCCATGACGATGCCTGCGCGGGGAACTGCAGGTCGTGGTCTGGCTCTTGGTGCTTGGGGTGCAGCACAAGCTACTGCTGCAGGTATTGCCATAGCGCTTGGGGGAACCTTGCGCGATTGGATCGGTGCCATCGCAACATCAGGCCAGTGGGGCGAGGCGTTGAATACGCCAGCCACTGGCTACTCTTTTGTTTACCATGCTGAGATTGGCTTGCTTTTTGTCACTCTCGTCATCCTGGGACCGCTCGTGCGCCAATCTGGTCCCCTCACCCAGCCGGAAGATCCGCAGCCCCTTGGGCTGGCGGACTTCCCAACATGACCTTGTCCAGAAAAGGAAAACTGACATGACCGGGACATTTTTTGGCGAATTCGACTTGGCGGCGTCGACGCTATGGCTCTTTTGGGCCTTCTTTGCTGGCCTGCTATTCTACATCCAACGCGAAAACATGCGCGAAGGGTATCCATTGGAAGATGACGAGGGGAACAAATCTTCGAACCCAAGCATGTTCCCAATTCCTGATGATAAGACCTTTGAACTGCCCCATGGGCGAGGCTCTGTGACGGTGCCATCTGGGCAAACGCCTGAGCGGGCCAATCTGCCTTTGAAAAGGGTTGGTCCGGGCAACGGCTATCCGCTTGAACCCACCGGTGACCCGATGCTGGACGGTGTTGGCCCAGCATCCTGGGCCCCGCGTCGCGACGCGCCCGAGTTGGACGGCCACGGCCATCCCAAAATTGTACCGATGTCTGCGAATGATGCTTTCAAGTTCGCCTCTGGCCGGGATCCGCGCGGATTGCCAGTCGTGTCGGGCGACGGTGAGGTCGTCGGCAAGGTGACCGACATGTGGATTGACGAGCCGGAACAGCTGGTGCGCTATCTTGAATTCACGCTGGATGCGAAATGGGGGACGGGCAATCGCCTCATGCCACTCACGCTGGCGCGGATCGGATCGAACCAAGTCAAGGTACGCAGCCTGTATGGTAAGCATTTCGCAACCATCCCGACTATTGCGAGTGCAACGCAGGTGACCCTGCTCGAGGAAGATAAGATTTGTGGCTACTACGGCGGCGGTACTCTTTATGCCGATGCGAGCCGTCAAGAACCGCAGTTGTAAGGCAATCGTGCTTCGCGGTCCGTTTGTGACCGCGAAGCCTCACAACAAGAACTGAAAGGGGAGTGTGCGCCATGTCCCATGATGATTTCGAGATTGAGCCGGTCGAGGGATTACCGGAATTGCCCCCTGAGGGCGAAGAAATTCTTTGGCGTGGCAGACCGTCGACCATGGCATTGGCGCGAGAAGCGATGAACCTGAATTGGATCATTGGTTATTTCGCCGTTTTGATGGCGTGGCGGTTCCTGTCCGTTTCCGACATTATGCCTTTGGGTCAGGCGATCGGGGCAACGGTTCCGTTCTTGTTGCTGGGGATGGTTGTTTGTGGGCTTTTGATTGGGGTCTCATATATTCAGTCTCGTAATACCGTTTATACCATCACGTCGGCACGTGTTGCGATGCGGATTGGTGCCGCCCTGACGTTGACATTGAACCTGCCGTATCGTGAAATTGCCAATGCGTCGCTCAGCTTGCGCAAGAACGGCACTGGGACGATCGCGCTGGAAACAACGGGCAAGACGCAGTTTAGTTTGCTGGTGCTTTGGCCGCACGCGCGGCCTTGGCATTTCAGCCCGTCACAGCCTGCATTGCGAGCGATTCCCGATGCGGCGGATGTTGCGAAAATCCTCGCTCGGGCTGCCGAGGCACGGGTGAGCATACCGCAGGTTGCGCGCAAGGCACCCAAGTTCAATGCAGTTGCGGCGGAGTAACGGCCATGTCTGATACGTCCCAAACCCGTATTCATGCTCCAGAAGATGAATTGGTTCCGCGCATTCTGGTTAGGGCTGTGATGGCGCTGATATTGGCCATTCTCGCCTTGGTAACGATCGCGACTCTGTCTGGGCGCCCATTGGAAAGCATGCCGGCTAATGGCAAAATTCTGAGTGAACGTGCCATATTCCTATCAAGCGACGGATCTGGTGCTGCGCGTGTTTTGGATGCCAATGGATCGCTGCTGGCCGATTTTCCCGCCGATAAGGGCGGCTTTGTCGCGGGAATTGACCGCGTTGTCTTTCGTGAACGTACAAAGAGCAGTGCTGATACCGCGGCGCCTGTTTTGCTGCGACTGCGTGAAGGCAACCGACTGTCCATTTACGACCCCGAAACCAACTGGTCAGCCGAGCTTATGGGCTTTGGCGCCGACAATCTCCGCACCTTCGCCAGGTTGCTGGGAAAACCTTAAGTCACTGGAGGAAGCCACCATGGGACTACTGAGAAAAGATTTTGAACGCGCTCCGTGCACTGTTGAAATCTCACATAAATTCGAAAGCCTGCATGCGCATGTCCGATTCAACAATGGTGCCGTGATCTATCCCGGTGATGAAGTGCAGGTGCACGGGCCGGAAATCATGGCCCCGTTTGGTGAAATCGTCAGCGAAGACCGCGAGGCAACGATCATTAGGGCCAGTAAACTGGAGCAGCTGTGGACCCGTCTCACTGGGGACTTCGAAGTGATGGAACTGTGCGAATTTTCCTTCTCCGAGGAGGTGACACTATGAATGCCCCGGTCAAACACACATCCGATATCACAGATGCCGAGGAATCGCTGGCGCTACAAGAGGCGCAATCGGTTGTCGACAGCGAGAGCGCAACCGAAGTTGCGATGTCCAACACTCTGCTGACGCCCCGGTTTTATACAACCGATTTTGACGAGATGGACGCGATTGACGTGAGCCCCGTGCGCAAAGAATGGGACCAGTTGATCGCACAAATGGTCAGCGACCCCAACAAGGGGCATTTCAAGAAAAACGATGACTGGGATCACGTCGATTGGGAC
This sequence comes from Tateyamaria sp., assembly GCA_018668195.1. Next base: position 15,800 of record JABITU010000062.1, read on the forward strand.
AATATGGAGCCCGAACTCAAGAAAGAGTTCATCGACTTCCTGATTTCGTCATGTACGGCAGAATTTTCTGGCTGTGTGCTTTATAAAGAGATGAAGCGGCGCGGTAACAACAAGGACATCACGCAACTGTTCCAGTTGATGGCGCGAGATGAGGCGCGTCATGCAGGTTTTATCAATGATGCATTGCGCGAGGCGGGTGTCGCGGTGAATCTTGGCTTTTTGACACAGAAAAAGAAGTACACATATTTTCGGCCCAAGTTCATCTACTACGCCACCTACCTTTCGGAAAAGATTGGCTATGCGCGCTATATCACGATTTTCCGTCATCTTCAGGATAGCCCAGAGTACCGGTTCCACCCGATCTTTAAGTGGTTCGAAGAGTGGTGCAATGACGAGTTCAGCCACGGCGAGGCTTTCGCGCTGTTAATGAAAACCGATCCAAAGCTGACGCGCGGGATAAATGTCCTTTGGATCAAGTTCTTTCTCACGGCAGTCTATGGCACGATGTATGTGCGCGATCATCAGCGGCCTGCGTTCCACAAGGCGTTAGGTGTTGATCCTGATTGGTATGCGCATGAGGTCTTTGTGAAGACGTCCAAGCTGACCAAACAGATCTTTCCGATTACACTCGACATAGATCATCCACGTTGGCAGCGCGGGTTGGAACGGCTGCAACAGGCGAATGTTGATCTCGCAGAAGCACAGGCAGGTGGGCAGGTTTTGCGCAAGCTCTGGGCGCAGACCCGGGCGGCTGCGGCCTTCGTTTCATTGTTTGCAATTCCGGCGAAAAAGCACACAGTTCCCGCATCTGTTCGGATGGAGCCAGCCTATTGAGACAAGCCATCTCATATGCTGTTTCCGATAAGGGGACAGGCTGGGAAACGGGTGGTTTTCCGGCATATCTGATGCTCTGCGCGGGGATATTTTCTGTATCAACGAATAGCCAAAAACCATGTCGATTTCAGGTTGTAAGGGTGTGCAGATGACCCCGTGGATCGCTGCCATAATCGCCCTGTTCGTCTGGTGGTTTTCTACCGGTACAATCCTGATGGCTGTGAAATATGCCGACCGTGCAGGCCCCCGAGCCCGGATGACGACAACACTTTTCGGGTTACCTTTGGTTTTCATGGGTGCGTATGGCGTTTTCTGGTCAGCAGGGCACACAGATATTCTTGGCACCTATGTCGCCTTCTTGTCAGCCCTGGCGCTGTGGGGTTGGATAGAACTGGCTTTCCTCACTGGTACGATCACAGGCCCGAATAGAAATGGTCTGCCTGCTCACACGCCAGAATGGGAGAGATTCATTCGGGCTTGGGGTACCGTTGCTTATCACGAGATGTTGCTGGCTATGACGCTCATCATTTTGGCACTGTTGCTGTGGAATGCACCCAACAGCTTTGCTTTGTGGACCTTTGCAGTGCTTTTCTGTGCTCGTATCTCTGCCAAGTTGAACCTGTTTTTAGGGGTGCCTCGGATCAACATCGATTTTTTACCGGATACACTTGGTCACTTGCCCAGTCATTTCCGGATCGCATCAATGAACTGGCTGTTTCCCGTTTCCGTTACTGCGCTGACCTTTGCCGCCGCGTGCTGGTTGGAACGGCTTTATGCATCGCAGGCGATGGGCGAAATCACGGGCTTTGCCTTGCTAACCGCATTGACGGTTTTGGCAGCCGTGGAACACTGGGTGATGGTTTTGCCGATACCCGACGAACGACTGTGGCGGTGGATGCTGCCCACACCTGAAACAACACCTGAACAACAAACAAACCAAGGGGGACATCATGAACTTTGATGCGCTGTTCCAAGCCCAACTCGACACACTAAAAGAGGAGGGGAATTATCGCATATTTGCGGAGCTTGAACGCAAGTCTGGCGCCTTTCCGCGTGCGCATTGCCATGATGATGACGCCCCGGACGAGGTGACAGTATGGTGTTCTAATGACTACCTTGGGATGGGGCAGCACCCTGCTGTCACACAAGCGATGAAGGACGCAATCGATATGTGCGGAGCGGGTGCAGGTGGCACGCGCAACATTTCTGGCACCAACCATGCCCACAAAAGACTAGAAGCAGAGCTGGCTGATTTACACAATAAACAAGATGCTCTTTTGTTCACGTCTGGTTATGTGTCCAACTGGGCCGCGCTCAGCACATTGGGCAGCCGGTTGCCGGATGCGGTGATCTTGTCCGATGAGTTGAACCATGCCTCGATGATCGAGGGCATCCGTCACTCCCGAGCCGCCAAGGTGATCTGGAAGCATAACGATCCCGAAGACCTTGATCGTAAGCTTGCCGCACTGCCAGCAAATGCGCCCAAAATTGTGGCCTTTGAATCTGTCTATTCGATGGATGGTGATATCTGCCCGATGCATGAAATCGTCGAAGTGGCCGAGAAACACGGTGCCTTGACCTATTTGGATGAAGTGCACGCTGTTGGCCTTTATGGACCGCGCGGTGGCGGTATTTCAGAACGCGAAGGTCTGGCGGATCGTATCACCTTGATCGAGGGCACCTTGGGCAAAGCTTATGGCGTGGTCGGCGGTTATGTGACTGGATCAACTGCCATGTGCGACTTTATTCGCAGTTTTGCCTCGGGCTTTATTTTTACCACGGCCCTGCCACCGGCAGTTGCTGCTGCTGCGACAGCGTCCATCCAGCATCTGAAACAGTCCAGTACAGAGCGCACGTTGCAGCGTGAGCGTGTTGCGTATTTACGCAAGCGGCTGGATCAAGAGGGCATTCCGCACTTGGACAATGCTAGCCATATTATTCCGGTTATGATCAAGGACCCGGTTAAGTGCCGTATGCTGGCGGACTATCTGATGCAGCGCTATGGCATCTACGTTCAGCCAATCAATTACCCCACTGTTCCCAAAGGTACAGAGCGGCTGCGCTTTACTCCGTCGCCGATGCACAGCATCGACGACATCGAACACCTTGTTCTCGCGCTCAAGGATTTGTGGAAGCAATGCGCTGTCAGCCATGCGGTCGCATAGATAAAAGGCCTGCTGTAATTGCGATTTTAGCAGGCCTTTTGGCTCTGGTACTGTTGACTTCGGCATAATCCGCCTAACTGGTAGGTATGATGTAGAGCTGAGGAGACAACTATGTTCAGATTTATTGCTATCGCGGCTGCAACCGTTTTCGCTTTTCCAGTGTTGGCGGACGGTCATGCCGTTGATCTGACTGCGACTGGCGACGTTGCCGCTGGCGAAAAGGCATTTCGCAAATGCGTGTCTTGCCACGTTGTAGTTAACGGTGACGGTGAAACGCTAGCTGGCAAACGGGCAAAAACCGGCCCTAACCTGTATGGTGTCGTAGGTGCGACATCAGGATCGGTCGAAGGGTTCAAGTATTCAAAGCTGATGCTCGCCGCCGGCGAGGGTGGAACAGTTTATAACGAAGAGAACTTTGTCGCATATGTTCAGGATCCGACGGGTTTCCTTCGTGGGGTTACAGGTGAAAGTGGTCGGGGCAAGATGACCTATAAGGTTCGCAAAGAAGCCGATGCTTTAAACTTGTATGCCTACCTTGCGTCATTGGCGCCTGCGGCTGCAAACTAAAGCTCCGCGGCTTTTCAACAACACGAACGCTGCTTGGAAATTATCTTGGCGGCGTTTTTTATTGGCCTGCATGCCAGTTAGATGCAAATCACATTAATTACGATCATTCTGGCCTTATTTATATGGCATGAAACGCAAGGATAGTAAGGTCTGATAAGTTAGATTTATGTCCGTTGATGTTTGGCAAAATACTGGAACACTTTGCATCGTTTAACGCCATAAAATCTTTGATCACAGTCACATTTGGTCGCTCACAACTTCTAACATGACGCCTCATTTGTTGGTATTATCTATGATGTTATGGATGATTTCAGCAACCTGTGCAGGCTGCTCTTCATGCATTAGATGACCCAATTTTGGGATGTGATGCAGGTGCGCGCCCTTAATGATCTGCGCCGCGGTCTCTGAAACTAATGGACGGACAGTCTTGTCGTTTTGGCCCACCACGAAATGGACTGTCCCATTGTAATCGGGCAACCGATCGAGCAAGAGATTCAACCGCCACTGCGCCATCATTTTTAATGTGCCATCGACATGGTTACGGTCTGTTACGAGGCGGCGATAAAGGTCTAGGCCTTCGGCATCCAGATCAGACCCTGTGGACGCGATCAGCGCCTTGATCCGTTCGGGATTAGCGGATGCAC
>JABITU010000063.1 GCA_018668195.1 Tateyamaria sp.
TCAATGAAATGGTTCGCACGGGAGAGCTGTCTGCGCCCGTGGTTATTGGCCGGGACCATCTTGATAGCGGCTCGGTTGCCTCTCCAAACCGCGAAACAGAATCGATGAAGGATGGCTCGGATGCGGTGTCTGACTGGCCGTTGCTGAATGCGCTTTTGAATACGGCAAGCGGGGCCACTTGGGTGTCACTGCATCATGGCGGCGGTGTTGGTATGGGCTTTTCCCAGCATTCTGGAATGGTCATTTGCTGTGATGGCACCGAGGATGCGGATCGGCGAATCGCCAATGTGTTGTGGAATGATCCGGCCACCGGGGTAATGCGTCATGCAGATGCCGGATATGACGATGCGCTGGACTGTGCCCGTGAACAGGGGCTCAACCTGCCTGGTATTCTAGACTAGGCAGGTCGATAACCGGCCTAGTGCTGCAATATTTTTGACAGAAAGGCTTGCGCCCGTTCGCCGCGCCCACCAGCAAAAAATTCGGTTTTGCCACAGTTTTCCTCGATCCGTCCTTCATCCATAAAGACGACGCGGTCGGCAACCTCGCGGGCAAAACCCATTTCATGGGTGACCACCATCATCGTCATGCCGTCATCGGCGAGTTCGGTCATAACGTCGAGAACTTCATTGATCATTTCCGGATCAAGGGCGGATGTTGGCTCATCAAACAGCATCACCCGCGGCTTCATTGCCAGCGCCCGCGCAATCGCCACACGTTGCTGCTGGCCGCCCGAAAGCTGGCTTGGGAATTTGTCCGCCTGATCGGCAATTTGCACCCGTTCAAGGTAATGCAGCGCGATGTCATCGGCCTCAGAGCGCGAGAGATTGCTGTTGCGAATGGGGCCAAGCGTCACATTCTGCAAAATCGACATATGCGGGAACAGATTGAAACTCTGGAACACCATGCCAACTTCGCGGCGCACTTGCTCCAGCTGTTTCATGTTGCCATAGACTTCGCGCCCACAGACATGAATCGTTCCCTGCTGATGGTTTTCCAGCTGGTTAACACAGCGGATCATGGTCGATTTACCGGATCCTGACGGGCCGCAGACGACAACGCGCGCCCCCTGTTTGACCGACAGATTGATATCCTTTAACGCCTGAAACTGATCAAACCATTTGCTGACACCTTCAAAGGCAATCAGGGTGTCGGGGTCTGGTTGGGGTCTGGCTGATGTGTTTGACATAATGTCTCCTAGCGGCGCGCCCGCAGGGCACGTTTTTCAAGATGGCCGAACAGCGCGGCAAACGAGTAACAGAGGATGAAATACATCGCGCCGACAATGATCCATGTTTCGAAAACCTTGGTCGTGGTCGATGCCACCTCTGTGGCAAGGAAGGTCAGCTCCTGAATCGAGATCAGCGAGACAATCGCCGAATCCTTGATCAAGGTGATGAACTGACCCGCAAGCGGTGGCAGAATTTTGCGTACCGCCTGCGGAAAAATGATGTCGCGCAGAACGTCAAATGGCGACAAGCCAACGGCGCGCGCCGCCTCCCATTGACCCTTTGGGATGGATTGAATGCCGGCCCGCACGATCTCGGTGATATACGCGCCCTCAAATAGCGCCAGGCACAATGCCCCCGCCACAAAGTTGGAAAATAATCTGGGGTCACCGAACAGCATGTAGAAAACGCCTGAACTTACAAACGCGCCATTCTTGTCAAAGTCATCAAGACCAACCAGCGGCATTAACTGGCCAGATAGAAAAAAGTAAAAAATGAAGATGAAGACCACCGGTGGGATGTTGCGGACCAACTCGACATAACAGCGACTGATCATTCGCATCGCCAGGTTTTTACTGGTGCGCATATAGCCCATGACAAGGCCGATGGTGGCGGCAAATATGGTTGCCCAAAAGGCCAGTCGCAATGTTGTTGCAATGCCCTTTAACAGCAGATTAGGCACATAGCGGGCTTTTTCTTCATCATAATAGATGACGAAATTGAAAACGCGCGACCAATTCCAATTATAGACAAGCACATCACTTACACGATAGACCGCATAGGCGATAATGGCGCCAACGAGTCCGAAACAGATATAGTCTACGCTCGTCAGTTTGCGCCGTGTCTGTAAGGGGGGTCCGTTCATGCTCTGTCCCTTATGGGTTTGTCACCGACAGGAAAAACCCTGCCGGTGAATGTTTTGTCTGGGTGAAAAGAGTGATGCCAGAAACCGCTCTGCCCCAAAATTTGGCAAGGGGTCTCTGGCATCATGAAACGGGGCTACTGCTCCAGCTTCACCATGTCTTTCCAGCCTGAACGGTTCTTGAACCAAAAGTCATGACGATCTTTGAGCCAACCGCTGCTGGTGTTCACGACGATCCAGTTGCTAAAGAAATTCAGCGCATCTGAATCACCTTTACGAAGGGCAAAGCCTTCATTTCCGCGTGTCAGGTTTTCACCGTCAAAGGCAACAAAAACCTCATTCGGATATGCCTCAGACCAAAAGCGCGGCTTTGGTGCGCTCGAGA
>JABITU010000064.1 GCA_018668195.1 Tateyamaria sp.
GTTTTATCTATATATCTTGTTGTCGTAAGTATATCCGAATGATGAATGGATTACGGCCGTTCGCTGAACTGTGCATGGATGTCTGCTATGCGGACAAAGCCGACATTATGTTTCCCAACTTCGCTGATGCAGCATCTCCTCGCGTTTGAAGCAGGGATTTGGTGCAACTTAGCGCAGATCACTGAAGCAGCCATTTAAGTCAGACAACAGGCGCCAAATGCAAACGACCGCTTCGCAGCGGGGATTATTGTATGGCTTTCGAAAGCAGACTTTCGCCGCAATATCCGGTTATAATGGTACAGCGTTGTCAGTCTTTTTAAACGCGTTTCTTCTGGAGAAACCGAACCTTGCGCATCTACTTAATTTCCGGAGCATTGCACACTACCATGGTAGTGTGCAATGCTCTTTATGAGATGATTCGTGGAGGGAGCTATGTGTATCGTCGTAACGGGCGCAGCGAAGGGGATCGGCGCAGCCGTCTCGCGCCGTCTGTCTGATGACGGCGCATCCTTGGTGCTCGTTGATTCCGATGAGGAAGCGCTTCGCGATACCGCAGCGGCACTGCCCGGATCGCCAGTTTGCATTGTTGGCTCAGTTGCAGAAGAAGCAACCGCGGAACACGCCGCTGCTGCGGCTGCCGACCTGGGTGGCGCAACCGGGTTCACACACAATGCAGGTATTCAGCGCTATGGATCAGCGGCGGAGACCACTCCTAATCTTTGGGACGAAGTTATAGGCGTCAATTTAAGCGGCGCGTATTTGATGGCGCGGGCGCTCTTGCCGCAACTGGTGGAAAGCCGTGGTCCCTGCGTGTTTATGGCTTCGGTTCAGGGGTTGGCGACACAGCAAAATGTTGCCGCCTATACCGCGTCTAAACATGGTCTGATCGGGCTGGCGAAATCTATAGCAGTCGATTTTGCGGCTGCGGGAGTGCGCTCAAATGCTGTGGCACCCGGTTCGGTCAAAACGCCGATGCTGGATTGGGCTGTCAATCTGGCTGACGATCCCAATGCAGTGTGGGCCGAAATTAATAGTATGCACCCGCTTGGACGCGCAGCAGAGGCGAGCGAAGTCGCCGAAGTCGTGGCCTTCTTGCTGTCAGACAATGCATCGTTCATCACCGGTGAAGTTATCAAGGTCGATGGTGGATTGATGACGCGTATTGGGGGGTCACCGAAATGAAAGGTCAGAATTCGTGACGATTGCCGACATCAAAGTGACGACTGTTGCCGTCCCACTAGAGGCGCCGCTCAGGCATTCCGCGGGCGCGCATTGGGGTCGCTTTATCCGCACCATTATCGAAGTGGTCGGCGATGACGGCCTGTCCGGTTGGGGCGAACTGGGTGGTGGCGGTGATAGTGCCGAGGGCGCCGTTATGTCATTGCTGCCTTATCTAAAGGGGCATGACCCGCTGAACCTAGAGCAGCTACGCTGGAAGATTATGAACCCGACCGCGACCCTGTATAACAACAGGTTGCAATTGCATGCAGCCATAGAAATGGCTTGCCTGGATCTTGCAGGCAAGCGGCTGGGTGTTCCGGCCCATGCGCTGCTGGGCGGTGCGATCCGGACTTCGGTCGAATTCGTGTCCTATCTGTTTTATCGCTATGAGGCTGATGGCGTGGGCGGCGAAACGATGCCAGACGAAATCGTGGCCCATGCAAGGGCGCTGCGCGATGAGCACGGGTTTCGCACGCATAAATTGAAAGGCGGCCACTTCGCCCCGGACCATGATGTAGAGGTTTTTACCGCATTAGCCGATGCCTTTCCGCAGGACCGTGTACGCCTTGACCCTAACGGCGTGTGGTCTGTCGAAGAAGCGATCCGCGTCGGACGCGCGATTGCCCCCCTCAACAACGATTATTTCGAAGATCCTACGTGGGGTTTGGACGGGATGCGGCGTGCCCGTGACGGCCAGCCGATCCCGACGGCCACAAACATGGTCGTTGTGAATTTTGAACAGCTTGCTCAGTGTATTCGTCACGATCTTGTCGATGTCATCCTGCTGGACACCACGTTCTGGGGCGGGCTCCGGCAGTCTGTAAAAGCGGGTCATGTTCTTGAGACGTTCCAACGCTCTGCAGCTGTCCATTCGTCGGGTGAGTTGGGCATCCAACTGGCGTCAATGCTGCACCTGGGTGCGATCCTGCCAAACCTGAATTTCGCCGCCGATGCGCATTATCACCACCTCAAGGATGATATTCTTGAAGGTGGCAAAATGACCTACAAGAATGGCCATATCGATGTGCCAACAGGCCCCGGATTGGGGGTCGAGGTCAGCCGCGAGAAGCTGGCGCAATATGCTGAATATTTCCGCGAGACAGGCGGCTACACCTATGACCGCGACCCTGCGCGGCCTGAATGGTATTCGATCTGGCCGGAACGAAACTACGCTGATCCTAAAGTCAAAACCGTTCCGGAGTTGTTCTAATGGCCGACGTGAAAGTACGGGAATTGGTAAAAGTTTACGGTCGCCAACTGGCTGTACGGGGCATTGACCTTGATATCCCTGACGGCGCATTTGTGGTGCTGGTGGGGCCGTCGGGTTGCGGCAAATCAACGACGTTGCGCATGATTGCGGGGCTCGAAAACATTTCCCACGGTGAGCTTCTGATCAATGGCAAGCGTGCCAATGATCTGCCATCGCGTGATCGTGGCGTGGCGATGGTGTTCCAGACCTACGCACTTTATCCGCATTTGACCGTTAAGGAAAACCTCGCGTTTTCGCTGAAGCTGGCAAAGGTCGATCCGGCCGACATGGACCGCCGGATTGATGGCGCGATCGAGGCGTTGGAACTACAACCCTATCTGGACCGCCGCCCGTTTGAACTGTCGGGTGGGCAACGCCAGAGGGTAGCAATGGGGCGTGCAATTGTCCGCGAACCTGATGTTTTCCTGTTCGACGAACCCCTGTCCAATCTGGACGCCAAGCTGCGCAACCAGATGCGGGTTGAGATCAAACGCTTGCAACATCGCTTGGGTGTCACGACCATCTATGTAACCCACGACCAGATCGAGGCGATGACACTGGCCGACGTGATTGTCGTGATGAAAGACGGCGAGATTGCACAACAGGGCACGCCACTTGAGGTATTTGAGAGCCCTGCCAACAAGTTCGTCGCAAGCTTTATCGGATCGCCACAGATCAATTTCTTTGACGGCGTGATCAAACAGAACGGCGAAAATTTTGCCTTCGTCACTCCTGAAATTACCATCCCGCTGGACGCTGCAAGCTACGGCGGGGCCTTGACCGACGGGCAGCGTGTGACCGGCGGGCTTCGACCGGAGGACATTATTCCCCAAGGCCATGGCATGAAGCCCGATGGAGAAATTTCAATCAGGGGAGAAATCACCCTGACCGAGCTTCTGGGCAATGAAAGCCTGCTATTCGCGCGGTGCGGATCGGTCGATTTCGTCGCGCGGATGCAACAGCCGCGCATTGTGGCCGATGGCGAAAACCTCAGATTTCATATCGCGGGATCACGGCTGCATTTGTTCGATGCGGATACGGAGGTCTCGCTCAGAACGACCTAAAGAAACGATTAAACAAGGAGGAAGACAAATGAAGATCAAAGAGAAATTATTAGGAACTGCGGTGGGCGTTATGCTTGCTGCGGCGCCCGCTTTTGCGCAGGAAGTCCAGTTATTTCACGACAAAGGCTTCTGGTCTGAGCAACTTCAGTCCGTCGGGGATGCTGCGGCAGAGACAACTGGTGTCACCATCACGGAAACACCTTACGCCAACGCGGAGCAGTATAAGGCCTTTGTGCAGGCCTCTATTGCGTCTGGTGAAACTCCGGACATGTTTACGTGGTGGACCGGCGCAACCTTTGCAGAGCTTGTGAGCAGCGGTCAGATTGCGCCACTGGATGATCTTTGGGACGAGATGATCAACTCTGGCGGTTATGGCGAGGCTTCTAAAGAGCTGTTCGTCGTAGATGGTCAGACTTATGCGGTCCCGCTTCTTCTGGCCCGCTGGGTCGTGCTTTACAATAAGCCGCTCTATGCAGAGCTGGGTTTGGAAGAACCAAAAACCTGGGACGAACTGATGTCCAATGCGGACGCGATTGTGGCCGCCGGAGAAACGCCTTTTCTTGCGACGGTCCATGAGGGCTGGCGCGGCTTTATCTGGTTCCAAGAGTTGATGTTGCGCATGCATCCCGAAGCCTACAACGGTTTGAACGACGGCTCCGTCGCTTATGACGGACAGGAAGTGCGCGCTGTGTTCGAGGCTTGGTCAGATATGTACGCGAAGGGTTATTTCTCTGATCCGCGGTCCACAGAAGAATTCAACGACTATGTACGGGGCGCAGGTGCCATGTACTTGATCGGTGAATGGGCCGCAGGACTGGTTGTCCAAGCAGGTGTTCCGGCTGACGATCTAGGTGTGTTCATCATGCCGAATGCCATTGATGACGCACCCGCAGCTGTGATCGTCGAAGGATCGCCACTCGTGGTATCTGTTGACGGTGCTCAGGACGAAAACGTAATGAAAGCGTTGCGTTTCTGGGTGTCTGATGAGGGCGCAAACGCATGGGGTGACGCGACCGGAAACTATATCGGGAACAATTCGGCCGAAGCCCCGAATGCAATCGTTGCAGAAGTAAATGCGGATATCGCTGAGACAAGCGCGACGGCTTATCTGCGCTGGTGGGAAGCTGTCCCACCGGATCTTCAGGGTGAACTGGTCGCGGAAATGAACCGCTTTATGCTCGATCCGACAATGAAAACTGCAGACGACGTCATGGCGACGATGCAAACCCTCAATGCCGCCTACTGGGCTGACCAGTAATTAAGGATTTTTAAAACATGGACCGCGCCGCCAAAGACAAAGCACTGCTTGACCGGATTGGGATTGATCAGATCGCCCGAAACGCACGTGCTCGGCGGCGCGGCCAGCTTGGATTGGCGCTTGTTTTCATGTCCCCTGCCCTAATTCTGGTAGTGGGCGTGTTGCTGGTGCCTGTCTTGTTCAATATCTGGCTCAGCTTTACAAAATGGAAGAAATTTACAGGCTTTGGCGAATATGCCGGATTTGCGAATTACGAACGCATGCCCGGCAATCCGTTCTTCAACGAGGCTCTGATTAATACCGCAATCTGGGTCGGTGCTTCGGTTGTGTTTCCAATCGCGCTGGGGCTTGGCATGGCCATGTTCTTTCGCAACCTACGCGGTGCTGAGACCTTCAAGAACATTATTTTTATTCCGCGTATTCTGGCGCCCACGGCGGTCGGCGTCTTGTGGTTTTACGTATACGCACCCGATGGCCTTTTGAACCGTGGTCTTGGGCTTGTCTCGGGCCGCGATGTCGACATTGGCTGGCTGTATAGCGATGCCACAGTCACCCCCGCAATCATTGCAACATTCGTGTGGCAAACCGCTGGCCTTGTCATGGTGTTGCTGTTGCTTGGCCTGGCCGCGATCCCGAAGGATCCGATTGAGGCCGCCCATATTGATGGTGCAAACCGCTGGCAGATTTTCCGCTACATTACCCTGCCGCTGCTGATGCCAACCTTATTGATGGTCACTATTCTATCGGTCTTGGCTGGTTTCACGGTGTTCGATCTGCTTTGGGTGATGGGCGCGAATTACCCCGGTCAACGCAGCCTTGCCCTTGCCGTGTTCATGTATTTCGAGGCGTTCCAGAAAGGCAGCTGGGCCTTCGGCTCTGCGGTTGCGGTTATCATTGGCCTGGTCGTTTTGTGCGTGACATGGGTTCAAACGGTTCTTCAGGGCCGCGTCGATAGGATGACACGCTAATGGCATTTGATATCTCAACACTTGATCTTGACGCGATTGAACGGCGCGAAGCTGCAAAACACAAAGGCAGCACCTTGAAACTGTTCGCAGCCATCGGGTTCGCATTGCTCTGGATTGTTCCATTCTACTTCCTGGCGATTTCGATCTTCAAATCGAGCAATGAATATTCGCGCAACCCACCCTTGGCACTGCCCGAAGGGATCGCACCATTGTGGGATAACGTGACCCGCGCATGGGAGCTGGGGAGCATGGGGCAAGCCATGATGAACTCTGCTTTTTATGGCACTGTCGGGGCATCGCTTGCGGTATTCTTCGCGGCAATGGCGGCCTTTGCCATTACGCGCCTTGATATCCCGTTCCGAAATGGCTGGTTCATGCTCATTTTCGCAGGCACTGTCTTTCCGTTTCAGATGTATCTCATTCCGCTTTTCTTCGGCTATCAGAAACTGGGTCTGTTGAATTCGCATATGGGAATGCTGTTGTTCTACACCGCAATTTGCGTCCCGTTCCCAACCCTTGTCTTGCGCAATTTTATGTCCGGCCTGTCGCGTGAAATGGACGAAGCCGCGCGGATGGATGGGGCGAACGAATTTACCGTCTTTTTCCGTATCATTCTGCCCAACACGATCGGGCCAATGACGGCAGTTTTCTTGCTGCAATTCACATGGATCTGGAACGACATGCTGTTCTCGACGGTTTTAGGCAACCGCTTGGAAACGCGGTCAATCATGAATGCTTTGTTGGTCTTCCAAGGCAGCTATTCATCGATTGGGCCGAATATCGTACTGACAGCAGCCCTTCTGGCCTCTCTTCCCAGTATTGTGTTGTTCTTTCTGCTTAGACGACATTTTATGCAGGGATTGCAGGTTCAACAATCATGAAAGGGTCAAAATATGGCACTTCTCAAAAGCGCAAAGTCTGGCCGCCCGATGCCATTGGCGCGACAGGTATATGATGAGCTGCACAAGAGAATCCTCAGGTTTGAGCTGAAGCCCTATCAGGTTCTGTCTGAGGCTTCGGTCTCAGAGATGTTGGGGGTCAGCCGAACCCCGGCCCGTGAAGCGCTTACAAAATTGGCAGAGAACAAATTTGTCGATGTAGTTCCACAGCGTGGGTCGCGGGTGGCACCTTTGCGCCTCGAGGATCTCGACCGGTCGCAGTTCATGCGCGAGGCCCTAGAAGTTGCATTGCTGCGACGCGCAATGTCTTCGGGCGAAGGGGCTGCTATGGTCAAAGGGCTGCGCAAGGAAATAACCTTGCAGCGCACATATGTGACATTCGAAGACACCGAGAGCTTTTATGCGTCTGATGAAGCATTTCACGGTCTTATCGCGGAATATGCCAAACAGCCAAGCGTTCTGCCCGAAATCTTCCGCCTCAAAGATCACATGGACAGGTTCCGGCATCTGATGGTGTCGGCCGTCGAAGATCTCGACACCATTATCAAACAACACATTGCCATAGCCGATGCAATCGAGGCCGGCGACGAGGCGCTGGCCGAAGAACGCATGATCAAACATCTACGCCGCATTTTTGATTACATCGATGAAGCTCGCGACAAGTTCCCTGATTATTTTGAACAAAGCGCAGAACACGCTAGGGCCGCAAGATGAACATCCGCGTCCTCGGAGACTTGCGCGATGGCGTTGGCGAAAGCCCCTTTTGGAATCCGTGCGATGGTAAGGTTTGGTCAGTAGATATCACTGGTAGGGCGCTCATTGCCCGCGATCTTGCGAGCGGTAAGACTGCAAATTTTGCAACTGACGATCTACCGACTGCACTTGCACTCGACCTGGTTGGGGGGGCGATTGTTTCCTTCGCCCAAGGGGTGGCGCGGTGGCACGACGGAAAAACTGGTCCGCTGATCCAAGCCGAAACCAATCCTGTGATGCGGTTGAACGAAGGGGCCTGTGATCCATCAGGGCGGATGTGGGTCGCGAGTATGGAAAACAATCTGAGTGACGATCTGCAGCCCCGCGAACAGGCGCGCGCATGCGGGCGGTTGTTTCGGATTGACGCGAAGGGTGCGGTGCCAATGACCGAACCCGAATTTGGAATACCGAACACGATGGTCTGGTCGCCTGAACGCGACAGGTTCTACCTTGGCGATAGCCTGCGTAATACGATCTGGGTTTGGGACTATGACGATACGATGGGTGAGATTTCCAACCGCCGCGTCCATGTCTCTGGTGGGCCTGGCGTCCCGGATGGGTCCTGTGTGGATGCAGAAGGGTTTTTGTGGACCGCGCGGTTTGGCGCAGGGCGCGTGATCCGATATGATCCAAACGGAAAACCGGACCGTGAAATCATTGTGCCCGCGCAAAATCCGACGGCCACCACGTTTGCAGGATCGGATTTGTCCACCTTGATTGTTACATCGGCGCGTTTCGGGATGGAAAATCCGGAGGATGCGGACGGGGCGATGATAGCACTCGATACGGATGTGATCGGGAAGCCCAAAAATCGGTTTGTCCAATGACGGCCGATTTTGAAACGCGATGTGCTGCCTTGGTGGTCGAGCTTGGGCTCGGTCATGCTGATGACATCCGATCAATAGAGCCGCTGACCGGCGGGGTTGCCTCGGATATCGGCAAGGTGGTGTTGGCCGACAGGACGATCTGCATCAAGTTTGCACTGCCCAAACTGAAAGTCGCGGAGGATTGGCACGCGCCGATCCTGTATTCACCGAAGATGACGAAACTCGACTGGGAGGTTGAGTTGGGGATCGTGATCGGCAAGCGGGCGCTGAACATCACTAAAGCCGACGCGCTTGATCACATTCTGGGCTTTACCGTCGTCAATGACCTGTCGGAACGTGCCTGGCAATTGGAACGTGGCGGGCAGTGGGCGAAGGGCAAAAGCTTTCCAAACTTCAGTCCCACCGGTCCATGGATTGTCACGCCCGACGAGGTTGGCGATGCTGCCGCTTTGCCCATGTGGCTTGACGTGAATGGTGGGCGGATGCAGACCGGAAACACCAAGACGATGATCTTCGATCCCGCGACAATCGTCAGTTACCTGTCAGAATTCATGGTGCTGAAACCGGGCGATTTGATTTGTACAGGCACGCCTCCTGGCGTCGGCGCGGGGATGAATCCCCCCCAATTCCTCAGCATTGGCGACACGGTGAGCCTCGGGATCGAAGGGCTTGGGACACAAAGCAAGACTGTCGTTGTGTTGGAGGGGTCATCATGGACCTGAACCAACGCCTGAAAGGAAAAACCGCCGTCGTGACCGCAGCCGGCCAAGGGATCGGGCGGGCAATCGCGGAACGATTGCTGGCCGAAGGCGCGCAGGTTTACGCATCCGATTTGAATGCGGATCTACTGTCTGACTTCAAAGGCGCGCACACCACAGGTCTGGACGCGGCGCATGCTTTTGATGTGACCGAGTACTTTGACACGTTCGATAAGATTGACGTTCTGGTCCACGGGGTTGGCTATGTGCACCAAGGCACGATCGAGGAATGTGGTCTTGAGGATTGGCGCCGGTCTTGTGCCATCACTTTGGACAGTGCCTTTTTGGTCTTGAGTGCAGGTATACCGAAAATGAAAGCACAAGGCGGCAGTATCATCACCATTGGATCGGTTGCCAGTTCTATCAAAGGCTTTCCAAAGCGGGCGGCGTATTGCGCGACCAAAGGCGGTGTGTTGGGCTTGACGAAATCAGTGGCCTCCGATTATTTGCCCTTTGGGATTCGGTGCAATTCCATATGCCCTGGCACCGTTGACAGCCCCAGCTTGCAAGATCGCATCGCAGAATTGGCCGACCAGATGGGCAGTCACGACGCCGCGATGAAATTCTTCATCGACCGACAGCCCGCAGGGCGTTTTGGCAAACCGGACGAGATAGCAGGCCTTTGCGCCTTCCTCGCCTCGGAAGATGGTGCGTTTGTGACGGGTCAGGCCATCAACATTGACGGTGGCATTACGATTTGACCGATACGGTTTGGACATTTGATTGGGGGAGTGTTCGCGGCGAAGTTGCCGCACTTGGCGGGATGCTTGGCCCTGTTTGGTTCACGCTTTCGGGCGGTCATATCGTGCAGCCCTTTGCCGTCGCGCCCTGGGCCGATGATCCACCAGAAAAACTAAACGTGCTGTCACCCATTTTGCGGCAACTGCGCGGAGAGTTCCCCTGCGTGCCGTTCGGCGTCGCCCATGCGCGAACAGACTTGCCAGATCGATGGATGGACGGCCTTGATCTTTCAATCCCGCCCGCAGATGAATTTGCCCATGGGTATAGCGCAAATCATGAATGGCACCTCCTGAAACAAACAGACACCACCATCACGATCGGCATCGACTATCCTGAAGACCATGTCGTAAGTCGCCTAAAGCGGCGTATTTCGCAGGACGGTGATCTGCAGATTAAGATTGATCTACACATTGAAATACGGCGTGGTGCTGCGCTGCCGATCGGGCTGCATCCGATTTTTGCATTACCCGTTAATTTGGGGGCCGCGCACCTGAGTATTCCGTCGCTGCAGAGCGCACGATCATTTCCGGTTCCCGTGGATGAAGTGTCGCAATGCATGCCCGATGAGACCGCCTATACCTTAACGCAGATACGGACAAAAGACGGAGCGATGCTGGACGTCACGCGACTTCCACTTGCGATCCAAACAGAGGAACTATTGGCCGTTTCGCTGACGGATGGTGATGTGCGCTTGTCAGACACGCAAAATGGCTATGCCGTCGATCTTTCGTGGGATATCGCAACGTTTCCCCAGTGCTTGCTGTGGCTTTCAAATCGGGGTCGCAAGGCCTATCCGTGGTGCGGTCGGTTTTGCGCCATCGGCATTGAACCGGTTGCGGCGTCCTTTGATCTGGGTGTCACGCACTCCGCTAATCGTCATGCGCCATTCGCAAGATCTGGAACAGCAACCCAAACGCCGCTTTCTGCCCGTGAACCATTCACCACAAGCTATTCAATCGCGGTGTGTCACCTTTGATTATGTCGAGCCGAAAACCGCGCGTTCGCCATCATTTACGTCGCCCAGCGGTTCAACAGTCTGCGGGGAACCAAAAGCTGCCACGGGGGAGAGGCGCCTGGCTGATCTTCAGATCAGCAAAGATCACGGGATAGCATCACTACGAGTGCGGCCAACGGGGTCATCTTTTTTTAGAGAGGATACAAAATGGACGATTCAAAATGGGGATCAGAAGATCGTCGCGGATATTGGAAACCCAACAAGCCGCTGACCTATCCCAACGTTTTTGTATGGCCGCTGAGCCTGAGTGGTATTCGCAGTTGGCTGCCCCAATATCTATTCCCTTGGACGATCGTCTACGCAGGCCTTTCGGTTGTTGTTTTCCTGTATCTCACCCCGTCCGCCGCTCGGATGCAAACACTGAGCATGGATTGGGTGTTGCTTATCTTGTTGCGCAATTATGCGCTTCATATCGCGGTGGTCGGCCTGCTGCACGTGTGGCTTTACACCCGTCAATCCCAAGGAACGGCGTTCAAATATAACCGCCGCTGGCCGCAATCGCACAACCCGATTTTTACCTTCAACAGCCAGACGCGTGATAATGTGTTCTGGTCACTTGTCAGCGGCGTGCCCATCTGGACAGCGTGGGAATGTCTGGCTTGGTGGCTATATGCCAACGGTTATGTCGCGCAGCTTGGCATTTCGGAACACCCAGTTTGGTTTGTTTTGTTATGGCTGTTGGTGCCGTTGCTGCACGAATTCCACTTTTATTGCGTGCACCGGTTGATCCATGTTCCCTGGCTTTATAAGCGCGTTCACTATTTGCACCACCGCAATATTAACCCCGGTCCGTGGTCAGGACTTTCGATGCATCCGTTTGAGCATCTACTCTATTTTTCAGGCTATTTGGTCTATTTTATTCTACCGGCTCATCCGTTGCATTTCATGAACGTGGGGCTTCTTGCGGGGCTGTCGCCGGCGCAGGGGCACACCGGTTTTGACCGTGTTGTGGCAGGCGAGGATAAATCGGTCGGGCTGTCCTACTACGCGCATTATCTGCACCACAGGTATTTTGAGGTAAACTATGCCGATGGTTCAATCCCGCTGGATAGATGGTTTGGGACGTTTCACGATGGCAGTCCTAAAGCTGATGAGGCTCTTAAACTGCGCCGCTCGAAACTATTGGGAAGGTAATCTGCACATCCGAACAGTGAAAGCGTGCAGATGTTATTTGGGTTGGCCCGGCGCAGGCGATTACTGTCTTTTTCGGGCTGGCTGCAATGCTGTGCTGCGCCCTACATTTATGGCAGCCATGGGCTGTTTTTCCGCAACTGATCTTCTGGGCCCTCGACCGTAGACATTCGCGGCGGGACAGAAAATCGGCAAGTGGGGCTCCTTGCTGTCATCGGACGAAGGTTGCCGCAGGGCTGCTTGCAAAGGGCGGACGGCTTGAGCCATTCGCTTAAAGTTCAAATCTCGATCTTCTCAGCGATGCTTAGGGCATCCTCAACCTCGACGCCCAAATAGCGCACCGCGCTATCGATCTTTGTGTGGCGAAGGAACACTCGTTCCGCTGGCAAACTTCGGGTTTGACTGTAGATTGCGGGGGACTTTGTCCGGCGCTTAGATTTTGTGTTTTTGTTGCTGTCTGGCGGCACTATTGCACCATTTGTCTATCTGGGAATGGTTGGGGCGCTGTTAGTCTCTTACACACGCGCAAGGGTGATTCCACTTTCAGTCATGGGCCGCGCATTGGAATGGCTTGGTCTAAGTAAGGCGTCAAGACTTGTCGTAGAGTTGGATGCCGTTGCGCCAGATAAACGCTTAAACGCTTAAACGCTTTGTCCGCAGTGTGTAGATTTGACCACCGGTCCTTGCTGCGGTCTACATGAATGGCCGGTCTTCCTTCTGCGCGGCGGCACGAAATTTCTCGCTCCTGCGGTAATTCCTGCGCTGCGAGCGTACGCAGTACAAAACCAACAGGTCCGGTGTGGGCTCATAGCAGTCATTCGCTGCACAATGCACAAATGTCCGCTTTGGTCCGAACCTGCTCGAAGGTGTCAGAATAGACTGGACTTCGCGGGCGCCAGGAGCGGTACTGGATAGACAAGGCGCTCTTGGCATAATGCATGAAAGCGGAAAACTTCCCGTACTCCCGGCACTGCCGGGCTCTCCCAGTACAAGCCCCGGAACCCCCCGGGGTTGTCACTGGAGAGAACTATGACCCTACGAAACGCACCGGTTTTTGAGTCTACCGGACCCAATTCCAAAACCA
>JABITU010000006.1 GCA_018668195.1 Tateyamaria sp.
GACTATGCGTATATGTTCCGTAATCGCGCGGACCAGTACCACTTCCTATACTCGCCAAAATCGCAAGCGTTGCTGCGCGAGCCATACGAGCGTCGCCACGGTCTCAAGTTCCTCTTCAGCCATGCTGAATTGCGTGGAATCCAGCTGGGTATGGCTTGGGAAGACAGGGAAACTGTGACATCGGTCGAGCAACTTTTCGGCACAAAAAACCGCGTGACGGGCACCCAGTTAGGCCGAATCGCAATGACCGCTCTGAACCTGAACCCGGTTCCGGTGGCATGGGAAGAAACGCTCGACGCCCTCAAGCAGGGTCTGATCGACGGTGCGGAAACATGGGCCTCGGCCGTGGCATATGCTAACATGTCTCCGGTTGTGTCCCAATCGGTGCACCTGAACTTCTTCTGTGGTACAGAGCATACGGCAATGAACGCCTCGGTGTTCGACAGCCTCGGGGGCGAGTTGCAGGACGCTGTGATGGAATCCTCGTATTGGGCGCAAACCCACGTACAGGCAGCCAACGAAGTTGCGCTGATCAACACCGTCGGTCAGTCTGATCCGATGATGCCGAACTCGATATTTGCGCAAAACAACGTGCGCAACGCATTCCTGTCTGATGCAGAGATCAAGAAAGCCGAAGAAATGTGCTCGCCCGAGTATCAACCTCAGCTGTGGGAAGAATGGCGCACGCGGATCAACGGTTGGCAGGGTGGCGCAGACACCTACCAGGAAATTTACGACGAAGTTCGCACGATCTCGGCCGATACACTGCCTGAGAACGTTGAGCCGCGCCGCTGGTGGAAAGCCTAACTTCGACAAAAGAGTTACTGGTCGGCCCCCTTGGCGGGGCCGGCTTTTTTGTCCAAGATCGCAGAACGCGACATAGTCGATGAAGAATAAGCAAGGGGAGGGACGCCAGGTGTCAATCTGGGCGGACGCGGCTACCATCGTTACAGCGACATTAAGCGGCGAAATAAATTTCAAAGTGACGCAGGCATACCGATCTGACGCGGCTTGGCTGGTTTTTGGGCCGCTGACAGTCGTCGGAGCCATTTTGGTTCATTATCTCTACAAGGCTGTTCCCATCTTGGATAAGCAATTGGAACGGACCGTTGCTGTTACAGCCTATATTTTGATCGCATTAATTATTTTTGTGGGGGTGATCCAGCGCTTTGTCTTTTCAAGTCAGGTGCCATGGTCAACGACGATACCACCGCTGATCTTCATGATTATGTCTTGGTATGGGTGTTCCTATAATGTCAAACTACGCACGCACCTAAGCTTTAGCGAATTTCGCGCCAAGATGAGCCATACGCAGCAGTATTGCTGTTTGTTAATGGACAACATCTTGTGGTTTGTCTTTTGTGTCATCTGCGTGACGACCATGTCGCGCATTACGGTTAACACGTATGACAACTTTCAGATCGTGTTGGGAACCGACGGCGTTATGCGTTGGTGGTTCATCATCACGATGCCGCTCTGCTTTATTATGATGGCAGGCCGGGTGGTTGGCAATGCGCTGATCGATCATTCGAAATACCGCAACGATGAAACATTGATTGGTAGGGCCATAATCGGGGGGGACATGTGATGACAGATGGCACGTGGATTACGATTATTTCTATCGCTGTGACAGGGCTGTTCATGTTGGGAACACCTGTGTTGCTGGTGATTTTCTACTGGTCGGTTGGCTGCAGTCTGGTGATCGGTTTAACCCTCGACAATGCGGGCAACGAGTTGCTGAATGTTTTCAAAGACGGGTTTGCGCTTTTGGCCATGCCTCTGTTTATCCTAACCGGAGACTTGATTAACAAATCAGGGATCGCCAAGCGCTTGTCGGATTTTGCCTATGCCTGCCTGGGTTGGTTGCGCGGTGGGCTGGCCATGGCAGCTATTGGGGCATGCGGGTTGTTTGCTGCGATTTCGGGTTCGAATTCGGCGACTACGGCGACGATCGGGTCTATGTTGCACCCGGAAATGATCAAGGGTGGGTATGACGAACGGTTTTCTGCCGCGACTGCCGCCGCAGGTGGAACGGTCGGCATTATCATCCCGCCATCCATCATTTTTATCGTTTATGGCTTTTTGATGAACTTGCCGATTTCTGATTTGTTTATTGCGGGTATCATCCCCGGCACGTTGATGGTGCTGGCGATGATGTCGATGTGCTTTGTGGTTTCGACGATGAACAAGTGGGGCTATCTGATAAAGTTATCGCCGTTTCGCGTTTTGAAAACGGCTGTCGGTGCTTGGCTCGGTTTCTTTGCGATTGGGCTGGTGCTGTGGGGGATCTACACAGGCAAGTTTTCGCCAACAGAAGCGGCGGGTGTTACCGTTGGCTTTGGTATCATCGTTGGTGTGATCAGCTATCCATTGAACAAGATGATGGGAACAGACCAAAGTTCAGCGGTGGATGAAAAACCCTTCTTTGCCATGATTGTGGTCGAAGGCTTTCGTGCGGCCGATGTGCCTTCGGTGGTTGGCCGTTCTGCTCAGATCGCAGGTATTCTGACGCCGCTGATCGCTGTGTCTATTGTGATGCAGCAGGTGTTGGGTGCACTTGGAGCATCCCAAGTGATTGGTGATTTGCTGCGCGGGATGGGTGGATATTATCCGGTGCTCTTTACGGCGATGGCAATTGTGTTTGTGTCCGGGATGATCCTGGAATCCTTGCCCGTGACCATAATCCTGGCTCCGATCCTAGCGCCTATTGCCGCTTCGGTTGGGGTCGACCCAATTCACTTTGCGGTTGTGTTTCTGGTGGGGGCATCGATCGGGTTTATTACTCCGCCATACGGGCTTAATCTTTATGTTGCATCCGGTGTAACGGGTGTTCCATATTTCCGCCTGCTCCGGTATTCTACGTTGTACCTCTTTTCGCTCATATCGGTCTGGGTGCTGGTCGCATTTACACCGGATCTTGCCTTGATGTTGCTTCCCGATAGATAAAATAAAAGGTCCTATGGCAGACGATCTTGAAAATCACTCTGATGGCCAAATCCCGACCAACTTACGGGTATTGGTTGTGCTCGAAGAGATCGCGCGTCGCGGGGTGGCAGTAAAACCCGCTATGCTGGTGGAACAGTTTGGACTACCCAAGCCCACCGTGCACAGGATACTGCAAACAGCAGAGGCCGAAGGGTTTCTTCAGCGTGATATCGATGGTAGATCCTATGGCCCGGGACCGCGTTTGCGGGCCTTAGCCGTTAGCACAATGTCATCGGAACATTTGCGCACTGGACGGCTGACAATCATGCGAGGTCTGGCGGCCAAGCTTGGTGAGACATGCAATCTGGCAACACCCGATCGCGAAGGTATGACTTATCTTGACAGGGCTGAAACAGAGTGGCCGTTGCGTATCCAATTGCCTGTAGGCACGCAGGTGCCGTTCCACTGCACCGCGAGTGGCAAAATGTACCTGTCGACCTTGCGTCCGCATGTGCTGCGTTCAGTCCTGAAAGGGCGCGCTCTGGAAAGGCTGACGGATCAAACTCTGACAGATATTGATGCAATTCAAGCCGAGATTCAGGCGACGCGTGAACGCGGTTATTCTACTGACAACGAGGAATTCATGACTGGCATGACCGCAATAGCAGTGCCAGTTTTGGACTATGACGGAAAGCTCATGGCGACACTTTCGGTACATGCCCCCGTGCAACGGCGCAGCCTGTCGGACCTGATCGAAGGTTTGCCGGATCTTGTGGCGTGTGCCGCAACGCTTACAGCGCTGCATCTGGAGTAAGCGACAGAAAAGCGGGTGCAACGGTGCCAGGTCGGCAATGCTCAATCTCGGTCAGAATGTCTATAATCTGGCCGCCAAACTTGTCAGCAATTGCTTTTTTGTAAGGTGGCAGGTTCGTACACTCAAGCACCAGTGTGTTGCACCACTCAGGGACACTCTGTGCCACAAGATGAGCGATCTCGCGGGCTGCAAGGGTTTCATCCAGTGCGCGCGCGTCCTGCTTGATCACCTCGCGCAAGTGCATGTCGGGCCGCAACCCGACAACATGAGCCGCGCGTCCCTTGATCAGCGCCCTGTGGCCCGCCATCAGGGTATCAGCGTCAAAAGTTAGGATTGCCGTACGATCCGCCGGTGTATTCAGTCGATTCAGCGCGTTGAGTGCCGAGGCGATAAAGGGCCGGTCTGTCAGGGCCTCCAGGTGCTGCTGCCAGTAGGCCAGAAAGCCGCAAGACGTTGCAATCACCTCGCCCCGTGCTTGGGCCAATGCATCGGCAAATGGTGTAATGTCGACGCAACTTGGATCAGATGTCACAATGTTTGAAACCTGAGCCTGAGGTATGCGTATAATTTCAACCTTGGCGCAATAGCTTTGAGCGCAGGCCACATCACCGGGTACACGAGGAAAGCACGTGTCCAATTGCAGTACGGTCAGGGCCGTTGTCATTCTCGGGAGGCGCGGATGTTGTCTGGCAGCCACGTGGCCAGTTCTGGCCAGATCACCAGTATCACCACCATCAGCAACATCAGACCTACCATCGGGACTGCCGTTTTTGAAATGTACGATATTTCGTGGCGAGTCATGCCTTGTAGCACGAATAGATTAAAGCCAATGGGCGGGGTGACCTGTGCCATTTCGACTACAACAACGATAAAGATGCCAAACCAAATCACGTCGATGCCGGCCTGACGGATCATAGGCTCAACGATGGCCATGGTTAGCACCACTGATGAAATGCCATCAAGGAACATGCCAAGGACAATGTAGAACACTGTTAGTGCTGCGATCAACGTGATCGGCGACAGGTTCATCTCGTCGATTGTTGCTGCCAATGCGCGGGGCAGGCCGGTAAAGCCCATCGCAAGAGATAAAAACGCGGCGCCCATAAGGATCAGCGCAATCATCGCACTGGTGCGCGTGGCACCCATCAGCGAGGCAAAGAAGGCCTGAGGCGTCAATGATCTTTGGAACATGGCCAGCATGAGCGACCCAAGAACACCAACCGCCGCAGCTTCGGTTGCCGTGGCCCAGCCAAAATACATCGATCCGATTACGGCAAAGACCAAAAGCAACACAGGCAACAGAAACCGGCTTTCAAAGATCATTGCACCCAGCGTCATACTGGGGTCCGGTTCTGGGCGCTCGTGTGGGCGCAGGAAATGCCAGCCGATAATATAGCTTGCAAAAAGCGCGGCTAGAACGAGGCCAGGAACGATACCGGCCATGAACAACTCGATGATGCTTTCGTTGATCGATACACCATAGACAATCAGTGTCAGAGATGGCGGGATCATGAGGCCCAGCGTCGCCGCGCCCGCCAGCGTTCCGATGATCATATATTCGGGATACCCGCGCGCGCGCAGCTCGGGGATCGACATTTTGCCCACTGTGGTCAGCGTGGCTGCTGATGATCCCGAAACAGCGGCAAAGATGGTACATCCCGCAATATTTGTATGCAAAAGGCCACCGGGCAGCCAGCGCATCCATGGGGCGAGGCCCCGGAACATGTCTTGTGACAATCGGGTGCGATATAGGATCTCGCCCATCCAGATGAACAGGGGCAAAGCCGTCAGGGTCCAACTGCTGGCACCGGTCCAGATCGTGGTGATCATCGCATCACCTGCGGGGCGGGTTGTGAACAGCTCCATCCCCACCCAGGCAACACCCATCAGCGCAAGGCCCACCCAGATTGAAGATCCTAACAAGGCAAATAGAACAAAGAGAAAAACGACTGTCGCATAGGCTTCGGTCATTCCACTGCCTCTCCTTGAATCGGATTTTCACCAGTAGCCAGCATTCGACACAGAGTATCCCAAAGTGCGATGGCCAAAAGAACTGTACCGATCGACATTGCAAGCTGCGGCACCCAGACTGGTGTGTAGATAAGCTTAGACGAAGTGTCAGAAAGTGCAGCCCCCCATTCGCCTGGCGCGCGGGAGGGCAGGCTAAGAACTGTGACCACCCATTCCGGGATCTGGTCCTGACCTTGGGTCCGGTCGTTCAACATCTCGGAAAAAATGTTGGTCTTTACCGCGTAGCGCGCAAAATAAGTGGCAATCACGGCCGCGCCAAACACGGCAAAAACATCTAGCCAGCGATTCAGGAACCGGTTGGCATTCAGCAAGATTGAAACCCGAATATGTGCCCCGCGCGTCATCGCATGGGCGAGCGCAAAAAATGATGTCGCCGCCATTGCATATCCCGCGAATTCGGTTGTGCCGGGAAGGGCGACGCCGATCCACCGCGCAATCATACCTGCGACGATCAACCCGAGAATTGTAACCATGAAACAGGCCGCAATCGCGCCTGATGCAAGGTATAGGCGATCTAGTCCGCGCCAAAGTGGGCGCAAGATACGCGCCGCCCGGGGCCCAAGCCACCAGCAGATCAATGCAAATATGCTCGGAAATACAAACAGCCACACCCACAGGGGCAGGCCCATCACCGGGGACCAGTCACGCATTTTGGGGGCTCCTGAAAGTGAAAAGGGGCGGCTGTGGCGCCGCCCCGAGGCGGGCTTAGTTGCCTTTGAAAGCATCAATGATGGCTTGACCCGCGTCACCGGCGTCGGCCAGCCATTGTGCTGTCATTTTTTCACCGATCACTTCCAGTTCAGCCAGGAATTCAGGCGAAGCTTCTGTGACGGTCATGCCATTCTTGGCCAGTTCGTCAAAATAGAAGTTGGCCAAGTTTTCTGACTTGGCAGCACAGGAGGTTGCGGTTTCGTCGGCGGCTTTTTGGATGCCCGCTTGGGTCGCTTCGTCCAAACCTTCCCATACTTGTGAGTTTACCATCACATAGTTGCGCGGCAACCAAGCATTTACTTTGTAGTAATGGCTCAAATGCTCCCATACCTTGCGGTCATATCCAGTTGAGCCGGAAGAAATAAAGGACGAGGCTACGCCTGTGGCGAGGGCTTGGCTGAGCTCTGCAGCCTCGATTTGCACTGGGATCATGCCCAATTCTTCGGCAAAGGTAGCTGTGGCAGAGTTGTAGCTGCGGAACTTGATGCCCTGCGTATCTGCCGATGATCCGACTTCTTTGTTGAAATAGAAACCTTGTCCCGGCCATGGGCAGGTATACAGCGCCACCAGATTCAGGTCAGCCATCTGCGCGTTCACGGGGTCGCGCGCCGCTTCCCACAATTTGGCGTTGTCGGCGTAGCTGGTTGCAAGGAACGGCAGGTTGTCCCAGCCAAGCAGCGGCGCTTCGTTGGCATGGGCAGACATGAACCGTTCACCAATTGGTACCTGACCGGTCTGGATTGCCCGTTTGATATCACCACCACCAAAAAGTGAGCCGCCGGGATGCACGGTGATGTTGATTGCACCATCCGTGTACTCGGCAACACGCTGGGCAAACAGAACACCCTGTTCAGAGTGGTAGTTGGTGGCCGCATAGGCCATTGGCATGTCCCAGTTCTGGGCGTGGCCATCGGCCAGTGCGACCGTGGCGGTCAGAGCGAGCGCTGCGCCTGCTTTAAATACATATGTCATGGTGCCTCCCTGTTGAAATGCCCGCTTAGCGGGCTTTGTGTTTTGAAGGATCAAAAGGGCTCAGGTCGATGTTGGGCCTTGCCCCAGAAATCAGGTCTGCGATCAGACGACCCGTTTTCGGACCACCTGTCAAGCCAACATGTTGATGCCCAAACGCGCTGTAACTTAGACCGTGGGGATCATTTGCCCCGATAACTGGCAGGCTATCCGCCGGGGCAGGTCGATGCCCCATCCATTCATCAATGTGATCATACTGGACATTGGGCAGCAGTTGAGCGACCTGCCGTTTCAACAGCGCAAACGGCGCAGCACTGGGGCCAAGCTTCAAGCCGCCGAACTCGACGACGCCAGCCGCGCGTATGCGCCCCTCCATCGGAGTGATGACGAACTTGCCTGCCGCAACCATCATAGGCGCACGCGGCATAACAGAGGGATTAACCAGTTCGATATGATATCCCCGCTCGCTTTCCAACGGCACCTTGACGCCAAGCTTGTGCGCGATGGCCTTTGACCAGGGGCCTAAAGCAAAGACAATGGCATCGGCCTGCATTGGTCCGGCTTCGGTCATGAGCGCGCTGATTTGACCATTCTCCATCACGATGTCATGAATTGCGCTGATCTCAAGCGTGCCGCCTTGTTCGACAAAATGATCGGCGAGCGCTTTGACATAGGCGCCTGGATCCGAGATCCTGCCATGGTCCAGACACCTTACAACCGTTTCGAATGCATCGCCATAGATCGGGTCAAAAGCTGCATATTCGCTGCCGTGCAGCACCTCGTAGCGGACGCCAACAGAATCGCGCTTGCGCCAGCCATAGCTGTCCGCGTCGAATGCCGCCCGGGTCTGATAGCCAAAGCAATAGTCATCGTTGGCAATGTAGCGTTCCGCCGGTGTGCCGGCTGCAAGGGCCCGATGCTGTGCCGCGGAATCAAGCAAAAGTGTGCTCATCGCTTGGGCGTAACGATCAACATGTGTGTCCGTCGCAAATTTCATGTATTGGGCAAGAAATGGCAGAAGCCGCGGCAAGTAGCTCCAGCGCAGAAACAATGGCGCTTCTTTGTTCAGCAGCATCCCGGGTGCCTTACGCAGCAAACCCGGAACGGTTACGGGCACGACGGCACCCGCCGCCAGCACCCCCGCATTGCCGTAGCTGGTACCAGACGCGGGGCCGGTCCGATCCACTACCGTTACACTGTGGCCTGCGCGTTGCAGCCAGATCGCGCAGGATATTCCAACTATACCGGCACCCGCCACCAGGATATTCTTCTGTTTCATATGTCAAAACCAACGCTATTTTTGGCGTTGGCACAAGACCGGTCACAGCTTGCGCGACCAAAGCTTTTCAATAAGGGCAAACAACGAACCGTTGGGCAGGGTAATCGATGTTGCGGGAGGTCCTTATGGTCATCATGCAACTCCTGAGCGACCGACATCGCTTTGATTGCTATTCAACCATATGGCATGCCACGCGCGCGCCGCGCACATCGCGCAACTCAGGCCGCGTTGTTCGGCACAGTTCTGTTGCACGCGAACAGCGCGGATTATACGCGCAGCCGGGCGGTGGGTTGATCGGATCAGGAATTTCGCCAGTTGGTGGCGGCACTTCCCGGCCAAAGGCGCCCAGTTGCGGTGCAGCGGCCAGCAACATCTGAGAATAGGGATGTTTCGGGTCATCAAAGAGCGTGTCCGGGTCTGCCTCTTCTACCAGTCGCCCCAGATAGAGCACTCCAATTTTGTCGGCCATATGCTGCACAACCGTCAGATCGTGACTGATGAACAGATAAGTTAGCCCGAATTCGTCCTTGAGGTCGCTCATCAGGTTTAGGACTTGCGCCTGCACCGATACGTCCAGCGCACTCGTTGGTTCGTCGCAGACGATCAGCTTTGGCTCTGAGGCCAGTGCGCGGGCGATACAGATCCTCTGACGCTGTCCGCCCGAAAATTCATGGGGAAATTTGCCTGCATCACGAGCGCTCAGGCCCACCTGCTCAAGTAATCGTTCGGCTAGCCCGTCTGTTTTTCCTCCACGGGCTGCAACGGGTTCGACAATAATGTTTCGCACCCGCCATCGCGGATTGAGCGAGGCAAACGGATCCTGAAATATCATTTGGATGTCGGCGCGCACGTCATCGATCTTTTTCGCATCACTTTCGCGGGCCAAATCGACACCACGGATTTCCACAGAGCCCGATGAAGGGCCTAAAAGCCCGACCAACATCTTGCCAATTGTCGATTTGCCAGAACCGCTTTCACCGACCAGTGCGTAAACAGAGCGCTCTTCGATCTCGAAAGATACATCAGAAACCGCTGTTAGCAATGCGCGTGACCTGCGCTCGATCAGCCGGTTCAGCCATGGCTTGGAGGCATCGAAAATGCGCGTCAGATTGCGAATGGACACCAGAGCCATCAAGTTACCCCTTGGCTGGTAAGAGGATGAAAACATGCCGAGCGCCCGGCGCCATCCTGAATGCTCGGGCCCGGCTCCTGGCGGCAGTCGTCCTGCACCCGCGGGCAGCGCGGACCAAAGGCACAGCCGGTGGGCAGCGCGTCAAGCCGCGGCATTGCGCCAGGTATCTGATGCAGCCGCGTCTTGCTGCGCGAAGCGAGCGGGGTCGATCCCATCAGCCCATCCGTGTACGGATGTCGTGGGGTGGTCAGCACGTCGCGCACGGGCCCCAGTTCGGCCAGTCTGCCAGCATACATAACCGCGACGCGGTCTGCCGCTTCGGCGATGACGCCCATGTCATGGGTGATCAGCATGACGGCCGTGCCACGCTCGTGACACAGCCGCTTGAGCAGGGCGATGATCTGGGCCTGAACGGATACATCAAGCGCGGTTGTGGGTTCATCTGCAATGATCAGGCTTGGCTCGGCGCACAACGCAAGGGCGATGACCACGCGTTGCCGCATCCCGCCCGAGAACTCGTGTGGATAGCTGTCGACGCGCTCAGATGCCCCCGGAATGCCCACTTCCTCAAGGGCTGCGACAGCTCTGTTGCGCGCGTCCGCCTGTGAGATATCAAGATGGGCCAACATGGTCTCGGTCAACTGGTCACCGATTTTGAGAAGTGGATTGAGAGAGGTCAGAGGGTCCTGAAACACCATTCCAATTTCCTTACCGCGCAGGCACCGCATCGCTTCGCCCTGCAAGTGGTCAATGCGGGTTCCGTTCAGGTGGATTTCTCCGGCAGCGATATGTGCAGGCGGGCTAAGAAGACCGATGACAGCATTGCCCGCCATTGATTTTCCGGCACCTGATTCTCCCACGACGCCCAGAATTTCGCCTGCCGCGATGTCATACGAGACACCGTTTACAGGCCGCAAAGTCCCTTGGCGCGTGGGAATATCGACGCTAAGATTGCGGATAGAGAGGATTGGGCTGGTCATATACAGGGGTTCCACACGGGCTTTCGATCCACGCTTAGGCTCTTTTCAGTTCTGTCTTTGAAATCTGACATCTCGCCTTCAATAGCAGTATAAAATGCCAAAACGTCCTGGTCGTTGCAGATCGCGCCCGGCGGGATTTGCGATGCTTCGAACGCGTCAAGTTGTTCTTCTGTACCGGGTCCATTTCGCGAAACGAAATCACGGTGTAGTTCCAGCAGCTCCACCATGGACGCGTGTGTCCCTGTTCCTGACTGCTCACAGTTGCGCGCGTAAGCCTCGAGCATTGTGACGATTGAATAGGTGCACAGCACAGCACCCCGTTTATCGAATGCGGGTTCTGTGTTTTCTGCCTGTACGAGGGTCGCACAAATGCAGGCGGCAACGAACAAACAGTATAAACGCATCATCGCAACCTCGGGTTCAGCGCATCGCGCAGCCAATCGCCCAGCAGGTTTACGCTCAGTGCTAAGGATAGAAGCGTCCCCGCGGGGAAAAGCAAAATCCACCATTCGCCTGAAAACAGAAAACTCTGGCCGACGCGGATCAGTGTACCCAAAGACGGTTGAGTGGGCGGTGCGCCAACGCCAAGAAAGGACAGGGTTGCTTCGGCAATGATCGCTAGAGCCAGTGAAATGGTTGCGATCACCAGAACTGGCGACAGCACGTTTGGCAAGATGTGGCGCAGCATGATGGCAGGGCTGGTGCGGCCGATTAGGCGGGCGGCCTGAACGTATTCCTTGTTTTTCTCGACCAATGTAGCGCCGCGCACAACTCGCGCGAACTGAACCCAGTCCGACAGACCGATCGCGACGATCAACACCCAGATGGCCATCTGATCGCGATATTCGACAGGCGTTATACCTTTGGCCACGCCAAAGATCAGCATGGCAACAAGGATCGCAGGAAAGGTCAGCTGTACGTCGGCCACGCGCATGATGATCGTCTCGGTCCAGCCACCCATGTAGCCTGCGAGCAGGCCCAGCGTGATGCCCAGCACCATTGCAAACAAAACCGCTGCCGCCCCTACGAACAGCGATATGCGCATGCCGTAAAGGATTGTGGAAAATACGTCGCGCCCTTGATCATCTGTGCCCAGCCAGAACACATCACCTGTAAAGGCGTTGGGTGTCATTGGTGCGGAAAACCCGTTCATCAGGTTCAAGGATGCGGGATCAAAGGGGTTATAGGGTGCGATGAGTGGCGCAAATATTGCGCCTAGGACAAGGATCACGGTCACAGCAAAGCTGACAACTGCCACGGGCGAGCGTTTGAACTGGTAGGCAAAGTCTGATTGCAGCGCGAGGCGCAGGCGCGAGGGATCCTTGACCGAATGCTTGGGAAGACTGGTGTCACTCATCAGTGCGCTCCGGTGCGGTCTGCGCGCAGCCGCGGGTCGATTGCAAAGTACAGCAGGTCAACAACCAGATTGATGCCCACGAACATGACAGAGATCAGCATGAGGTATGCGGCCATCACCGGGATATCCACAAACTGGATTGCGTTAATAAAGAGCAGCCCGACACCGGGCCATTGGAAAACTGTTTCAGTAATGATCGCAAATGCAATGATGCTGCCCAATTGTAGACCCGTAACCGTAATCACCGGTACCAGCGTATTTTTCAACGCATGCCGAAAATTGACCGCGCGTTCGCTCAGGCCACGGGCGCGGGCGAAGCGGATATAATCCTGGCGCAGCACTTCCAGCATTTCCGAGCGTACCAGTCGCATGATCAGTGTCATCTGGTAGAGCCCAAGGGTGATCGACGGCAAAACGAGCGCCTTAAGTCCAGTTGCGGTCAGAAAACCTGTGGACCACCCGCCAATGTCTACGGTGTCTCCTCTGCCGAAGCTGGGCAGCCAGCCCAATTCCACCGAAAACAGATAAATCAATAATATACCGATCAGGAATGTGGGCAGTGACACTCCGATGAGAGATACCGACATGATTGCATTCGCGGCAAAACCATTGCGCCGGATCGCCGTAAAGACGCCCAATGCAATCCCGATGGAAATCGCAAGAAAGCCACTGACTGCGGCCAGCTCCAAAGTGGCTGGTGCGCGCTCGACAAGGATTTCAGACACAGGGCGCCCCTGACGGTAACTGACGCCAAAATTGCCCTGAACCGCGCCTTCCAGAAACTTGTAGTACTGAACGACAAAGGGCTTATCGAGGCCCAGAACCACCCGCAGACGTTCTATATCGGCCTGGGTGCGTTCCTGCCCCAGCATGTTGTCGATCGGGTCGCCGACAAAGCGAAACATAGAGAACGCCACTAGTCCCACGATCAGCAGAACAAGTGCGCTTTGGGCGAACCTTTGGATGATGTAGGCGAGCATCGGTTGCCCTTTCGCGGTCGGGCGGGGTTGCCCCCGCCACTGGCCTTAGTTCACGGTTGCCCAACGCAGGATAAAGAAGTTATCCGGGCGTTGGGTTAGAGCGATATTAGATTTGGCGCCCCAGACCAACGGTTGGACATACATGGGCACATAGGCCACTTCATCCTGCAAAATCTGGGTGACCTCGTCCAGCATCGCCTGACGCTTGGTGTTGTCAATCTCGGACTGGATCATCGGTAACAGCTCATCCACGCGCGCACTCGAAAAGCCACCAAAGTTCCAGCTGCCCAGTTTCTTTTCAGCATTTGGCGTCGAAGCAAGGAAACGGATTGGATGTTCTGCATCGAACGTGCCGGGCGACCAGCCCAACAGGTACATGTCGTAGTTGTCAGCACGTAGTTCGGGCCAGTAGTTCTTGACAGGCATTGCGTCCAGCACGGCGGTGATGCCCACTTTTGCCAGCATGCCGGTAACGGCCTGGCAAACAGCCTCGTCGTTCAGGTAGCGGTCGTTGGGGCACTTCAGTCCAAAAGAAAACCCGTTTGAGTATCCCGCTTCGGCGAGCAGCGCTTTGGCGGCGTCCACGTCAAACGCCGGCCTAGCAGCCAGCGCGTCCGAGTAACCGCGCATTGCAGGACTGACCAGCTGGCTGGCGGGCTCGGCATTGCCACGCATAATGGTTTGCAAAATCGCTGGCACGTTCACTGCATGGGCGACTGCACGGCGTACCCGAACATCGGCAAAGGGATTTTTATCTGATGTTTCAGCTGAATATTTCAGCGTTTCAGCCTCGTGTGGGAAGCCAAGCATGATGACACGCGCCTCGATCCCTTGAATTACCTGCACAGATGTATTGCCTGAAAGTCGGGCGGCGTCTTGGATCGGAACAGGATTGATCAAGTCCACATCGCCTGACAATAAAGCGGCTACAGCGGTCGCCGGGTTCTGGATCGGCGTCAACTCGGCTCGTGTGATGTTGTGCTCGGCGGTGTCCCACCAGCCATCAAAGGGCTCGAGCACGGTGCGCAAGCCCGGTTCACGTGCCGTTACACGGAACGCGCCAGTGCCGTTGGTGTTGAGCGTGGCGTAATTGCCATTTTCCTTGTCGGGCAGGGCTGTGCCATTTGCCTCGGCCCAGCCGCTGTCCATGATCATCCAGTTGGCGATGCTGTCGGGAAAGATAGGATTGGGGGCGGATGTCATGATGTCGACGGTATAGTCATCGACCACCACCACATCAGACACAGGGGAGAACCAGCTGCGCGTGTCAGACGCTTCGTCGCTGGCCCGCTGGTATGAAAACAGCACGTCTGCCGCGTCAAAAGCTGACCCATCGTGGAAAGAAACGCCTTGGCGCAGGGTGAATCGCCAGCCTTCGCCCTTGCCAATGGGTTCCCACCCGGTGGCCAGTGCCGGCTGTACGCTCATGTCCTTGCCACGCCTTACGAGGCCTTCGTAGACGTTGTTGAGAAAACCCAGAACAGGTGCTGAGTTTACAGCATGCGGGTCCATAGTTTGCGGGTCGGTTTTTTCGGCCCAGCGAAATTCTTCGGCAAAGGCAGGTGCTGCAAACAGCGTTGTCGCGATTAGGGTGGCGCGGATCATTTTAAAAAGTCCTTTAGGGTCAGTGAATTCGATTTTTGTCGACCAGTAACATGCCCAATACTTACTGCGATAAACGTTTTGAGCGATATATGGGCCGCAACTGGTCAAGGTTGCGGCCCTTTGTTGATGGGATCAGTTCAGTTCAAAGTACTTCATCTTGGGGGAATCGCCGGGATCAACGATTGTACCCACATTCGACTTCATACCCCAGTTCAGAACCTGGTGGTGCAGTGGGATATAGATCGCCTTGTCCTGTACCACCTGCCAGATGGCGGCGATATCGGCATTGCGGGCCGCAAGATCGGTGTTCGATGCAAGGCTCACGATCTTTTCGTTCAGCGCATCATTGGTGAAACGCGTTGCGTTCCAAGAGCCGTATTTGTCGGTCCTCCCGTGAACGAGGAAGTTAAAGATGTATTCGCTGTCATAGGTCGGCACACCCCAGCCCAGCATGTAGAAATCCGTCTGCAGATTGCTGAGCAGCGGGAAGTGCTGCGCCTTAGGCTTGGCATCTAGGTTCACGTCGATTCCGATCTGTGCCAACATGCCGACAGAGGCTTGGCAGATTGCTTCGTCGTTAATATAGCGATCATTCGGGCAATCCAGCTGGATTGAGAACCCATCACCATAGCCTGCCTCGGCCATCAGAGCCTTGGCGCCTTCGATATTAGTGGTCGACGATCCATCCATGTCCGCGTCCCATCCGTTGACAAACGGCGGCGCGATCATGCCCGCAGGGTCCGATTGGCCTCGCATCACGACCTGTTTGATCGCATCGCGGTTGATCGCCATGGACATCGCGCGTCGCACCCGCACATCAGCCAGAGGATTGGCACCCTCGATATTATCGTTAGCAAGATCGGCATCACCTGCGTTTAAGCCAAAAAAGATCACCCGGTTTTGCGGTGCGGTGCGCACATCAAGCCCATTGGTGCCAGCAACGCGCGCCAAATCCTGAACCGGTACATCCTGAATAAAGTCCACCTCGCCAGATAGCAGGGCTGCAACGCGGGTCGCCGGATTTTGGATTGGCGTGTATTCGACCGCTGTCACCTGCAATGGGAATTCTCCAGCACCCCAGTAATTCTCGTTGGCCGCCAACACGGTTTTAACGTCAGGTTCGCGGCTGACCAATTTGTAGGGGCCGGTGCCGTTGGCGTTCTTGGCGGCGAATGTGTCTTCGCCCCCTTCATAATCCTGAACTTTGACTGCGCCATTTGCCTCGGCCCAACCCTTGTCCATAATGAACAAGTTGGTGAGGTTGTTGGACATGATCGGATTGGGACCGTTTGTTTCGATCTCGACCGTGTAAGGCCCCGCTGCGCGGACTTCTTTTACCGACGCAAGCAGTTCCTTGTAGTCACTATCTGGGGTCATTGCCCTGTTCATCGAAAACACAACGTCTTCGGAATCAAAGGCCGCTCCGTCATGGAAGGTAACCCCCTCACGCAGCGTAAACACCCAAATGTTGGGATTGTCCGCAGACGGGCCCCATTCGGTGGCAAGTGCCGCCTCAATCGCGCCGGTATGGTCGCGGATAATCAGTGGTTCCATAATCTGGTGAGCCAGCGTGCTGGTGGGCCCTTCGTTCTGGGCATGTGGATCCAGTGTCAGAGAGTCGCCCGCGCGCGCCCATTTCAGTGTCTCGGCGCTGACGAGGGTCGTGCTGGAAAACAGCAGGGCCGCGGACAGCAGTGGTGTGATCTTCATGACTTATCTCCCGTATTTTGTTCAGATAAAGTGTCCTTTAGTCTGCGCCATTTGGCAAGGCGCTTGTTGTTCAAACTTGCGGGCGTCACATGTCACATGCAACCTTTTTGGTGATCTGGAGCGTCTGTGCTCTGTCAACCTTCATCGGGGCTACTTGTCGCGGGTCCAGATCATTGTCTGACGTCAGCACTCGTTGGACAGATTTGAGGATTTGAATAAGGGAGGATTTCTGGTTCATCTTATCGATTAGGAGATCGAGATGACGAGCAATTGGATACCAGCCAGCGGCGTCTGAAGAACACCCGACTTAATATCCCCCGTTGACGGGATCATCGACCAACTGTCTGTTTATACAATCGGCGGCATTGTTGACGCGGGGCAAGAATTGATGCGCGTTGTTCCCAGGGATCAATCCTATGAAATCGAGGCAATATTCCCGAACACGGATGTGGGGTTTCTGGCCGCTGGACAACGCGCCAACATCAAGCTGGACGCGTTCCCGTCCGAACGGTTCGGCGCACTTGCAGGCACGATCAGCAACGTTTCGGCTGATGCGGTAGAGATCGACGAGAACGTGTTTGGGTTCGTCATACGGATCAAACCAGAAGCGTCATAACTGCAAACACCAGCTAACCAATACCCGCTACAGCCGGGCATGACGTCTGTCGTCGATGCGATCACAGGAGAACGGCGGATCATCAGCTATTTCTTTGCGCCTATAGTGAAAATGGTTCAGGAGAGTTTGGGCGAGAGGTGAGAATTTAGCCTTCGCACATTGACTGTATCATTAGACTTACAGAATATATATCCTGCAAGCTAACCCCAATATAAAAATACACGTAGAGAAAACAACAACTTTATTCATTTTATAAAAAAGATAAGGTTCTATTGTGTATCTTGACGGCTCACCGTTTTCACTGTGGTTGTTCGCTGTTCTTTTTAAGCCAAATTGGTTTTTAAAAAGGATGATTAAGTTTATTAGAGCAATTCCAATAAAGAGCATTTTTTGCTCAGATGTATCAGCAAACAATACGATAAGTACCCAGAGAATACATAGAGATGAAGAGAGTGCGTACCGGCTTTGTTGAACAAAAGGGCCTGAGTTCGGAGCTCCCCTTACCCCAGACGGATTTAGCCTACGGCGACGGTACATGGTATGCCAAGAGCTGTGAAGCCGTTTAGGATCGCGGCTCGGATCTGGATCTCCGCAACTTGCCGATTGAAGCCCCGCGCCGAGAGGCGCTGACCAAGTAGTTTCACACAATGCGTCTTCGTTTCGACGCGGCTACGGCGGTGGTATCCTGTCAGGTGTCGCCACAGTGCGCGTCCCAGATATTTAGATGACCGCATGGCTTCATTGCGCGCTCTAGCCTCAGGCGTATCAGGCTTCCACATTTTGGCATTCTTGCGGGGTGGTATAACGGCATGC
>JABITU010000007.1 GCA_018668195.1 Tateyamaria sp.
ATCTGGGACAACGGCATTGGCCTTGGCATTCAGACTGCGGAAAAGCTGGGCTGGGCTGTGATTGTAGGCTCTTTTGTGCTGACAATACTCACTGTTGCGATTGTGTAAGGAGAATACCATGCGTTACTTGACCGACCGCAAGCGCGCCGCCGGTATGGGCTCTGCCAAGACCGGTACAGCACATTTTTGGGCGATGAAGGTGAGCAGTGCAGCGCTTTTGGTTCTGGTCCCGATCTTTGTTTTCACCTTTGGCCCGATGCTGGGTGAACCACATTCAGAGGTTACGGCGTATTTTGCGCGTCCATTCCCAGCATTGGTGGCAGCGCTGACCGTCGTGGTGAGCTTCATGCACTTCAAAGACGGTGTGCAGGTGCTGATCGAGGACTATGTTCAGGGAACAATGCAAAAAGCGCTGATCGTCGCAATGATCTGCTTAAGCTATGCTGCCGCAGCGACAGGTGTGTTCGCCATCGCTCGGCTGGCGCTTTGAAATAGGAGGCTGGATTATGGCTGCTTACGAGTATGAAACGCATGAATATGACGTGGTTGTAGTGGGGGCCGGTGGTGCCGGCCTGCGCGCAACCCTCGGCATGGCTGAACAGGGTCTGCGGACCGCGTGTGTGACCAAGGTTTTTCCGACCCGGTCGCATACCGTGGCGGCGCAGGGCGGCATCGCCGCAAGTCTCAGCAACATGGGCCCCGATAACTGGCAATGGCACATGTACGATACGGTCAAAGGATCGGATTGGTTGGGTGACACCGATGCGATGGAATATCTTGCGCGAGAGGCGCCCAAGGCGGTGTACGAGCTAGAACATTATGGTGTTCCGTTTTCGCGCACCGAAGAGGGTAAAATCTACCAAAGGCCTTTTGGCGGTCACACGACCCAGTTCGGCGAAGGCCCCCCGGTGCAGCGTACGTGCGCTGCCGCAGATCGGACCGGTCACGCGATCCTGCACACTCTTTACGGTCAATCGCTCAAGAACAATGCGGAGTTTTATATTGAGTACTTCGCAATTGACCTGATCATGTCAGATGATGGCGTGTGTCAGGGTGTTTTGTGCTGGAAGCTTGATGACGGCACCATGCATCTTTTTTCGGCCAAGATGGTCGTGCTTGCAACCGGCGGCTATGGACGAGCCTATTTCTCGGCCACATCTGCGCACACGTGTACTGGCGACGGTGGTGGCATGACCGCACGCGCCGGTTTGCCTTTGCAGGATATGGAGTTCGTACAATTCCACCCTACGGGCATTTATGGCGCGGGTTGTTTGATCACCGAAGGCGCACGCGGAGAAGGCGGTTATCTGACCAACTCCGAAGGTGAGCGCTTTATGGAGCGCTATGCGCCAACCTACAAAGATCTGGCCAGCCGCGATGTGGTTTCACGCTGCATGACGATGGAAATCCGCGCTGGTCGGGGTGTCGGCGAGCAAGGCGATCACATTCACTTGCACCTGAACCACCTGCCCAAGGAAACACTGGATTTGCGGTTGCCGGGCATTTCGGAAAGTGCACGTGTTTTTGCAGGCGTCGATCTAACCAAAGAACCGATTCCTGTGCTGCCTACGGTTCACTATAATATGGGCGGTATTCCGACGAATTACTGGGGCGAGGTTCTTGCCCCAACTAAAGACAAGCCCGATAATGTGTCACCCGGCCTTATGGCTGTCGGCGAAGCAGGCTGCGCAAGTGTGCACGGGGCCAACCGCCTTGGATCAAACTCGCTTATTGATCTCGTGGTATTTGGACGGGCCGCCGCGATCCGTGCTGGCGAGATTGTTGATCCCAAGACACCGGTGCCGACACCAAACCAACGCTCCGTTGAGGCTGCCTTTAGCCGTTTTGATGGCCTGCGCTATGCCAACGGCCATGTGCCCACGGCAGCGCTTCGTTTGGAAATGCAAAAAACGATGCAGGACGACGCAGCTGTCTTCCGCACCGATAAGACGATGGCACAGGGACAGGCCAAAATGGAAGGTATCGCAGGCAAACAAAGCGACCTTAAGGTAACGGATACATCTTTGGTGTGGAACTCGGACCTGATGGAAACGCTTGAATTGACCAACCTGATGCCAAATGCCGTCGCCACGATCACGGCTGCGGCTGCGCGCAAAGAAAGCCGGGGCGCGCATGCGCATGAGGATTATCCTGACCGTGATGACGAGAACTGGCGCAAGCACAGTCTGGTTTGGTTTCAGGGCAATGAGGCATCACTTGGATTCCGCGGGGTGCACCTGCAACCACTGACCAGCCACAATGATGGCGGCATTGATCTGAAAAAGATTGCGCCCAAGGCACGGGTGTATTGATCAGACATGGCTCCAACCGAAAGATTGCTGAGTTATCCAAAGACAACATTTGTGCTGGTGACAGCCGTGCGCCGAGGCACAAAGAAATCCACAGTGCATAGCTGCGTGAAAGTAGGAGAAACGAAATGGTCCAACTGACGCTTCCCAAAAACTCCCGGATACAGACGGGCAAGACTTGGCCCAAACCAGAGGGTGCCACGAACCTGCGTAAGTTCAGTGTCTATCGCTGGAACCCGGATGACGGAAAAAACCCGCAGGTCGACACTTATTGGGTTGATATGGACAACTGCGGCCCAATGATCCTCGACGCCCTGATCAAGATCAAAAACGAGATCGACCCGACGCTGACCTTTCGTCGGTCCTGTCGCGAAGGGATCTGTGGGTCGTGCGCTATGAACATTGGTGGCATCAACACGCTAGCATGTATCTATGGCATGGAAGAGGTGAAGGGCGATGTAAAAATCTATCCGCTGCCACACATGCCAGTGGTTAAGGACTTGATACCTGATCTTACGCATTTTTATGCTCAGCATGCGTCGATCATGCCCTGGCTTGAGACCAAGACAAACCGACCCGCAAAGGAATGGCGGCAATCGGTCGAGGACCGTGAAAAGTTGGATGGTCTTTATGAATGCGTTATGTGCGCGTGCTGTTCAACTTCATGCCCCAGCTACTGGTGGAATGGTGATCGATATCTTGGTCCGGCTGCCCTCTTGCACGCGTATCGTTGGATCATCGACAGTCGCGACGAGGCAACAGGTGAGCGGCTAGATGACCTTGAGGATCCGTTCAAGCTTTACCGGTGCCACACAATCATGAACTGTGCCAAGACTTGCCCCAAAGGTCTGAACCCGGCCGAGGCGATCGCCAATATCAAAAAGATGATGGTTGAACGAACCGTGTGATTTGGGGCGCAAAACCGGTCTGGTACCAAGTTTCTTTTGATGGCCCCTTGCCCTTTCTGGCGAGGGGCTGTTCTTTTTTGCGGATTGTTGAAATAGGTTTACCATGAACATCCCCCATGATGCCGACGATCGCCGTCAGGTCCCTCCGGTGATCTGTTATCCGACCGATACGTTGCCAGAACCCGACATGGTACGGTACATCGCGTTGCGCGCTGACCTGAAGGAGGTATCGCGTGTCATCGTTCCCGCGCGTGACGCTGCATGCTTTACTGCGCCTGCCGGGCACGTGGTGCGCATCAGTTCGATCGAAGGGCCACAGGTGGGTGATTTAAACCTATGGAATATAAACGACCTGTCTGAACGGTTTTATTCCGGGAAAACCCGTGCCCTACACGGTGCCCATATTAGCACCAGAGACCGCATGTGGAGTTGTTTTCCATACCTGCGTCCCATGGCAACTGTAATCCACGATACGCTCGATTGGTACGGGATCGATGAGTTCGGTGGTTCAGTGCATGACGTTATCGGTACCCGCTGTGATCCCTACACCAACAATCTTTTGCAAGGTGGCCAATACCACAACTGTTGCCACTCAAACCTGACCCGTGCACTTGCGGATCACACAGGCATGACGCTGCGCGATGCCGAACCTTATGTGCATGATGTTTTGAATGTATTCATGTGTACCGGATTTACCCAAGACACCGGCCAATATTTTATGAAGGCTTCACCCGTGCGCCCCGGTGACTATATCGAACTTTTTGCCGAGATCGACCTGCTTGGCGCAATGAGCGCCTGCCCCGGAGGCGATTGTGGATCTGAACACTCGTCTGACACAGCACCGTGCCACCCGATGCTGGTGCAGGTACTGGAACCGGCACCCGGCGCTCTTGAGGGTTGGCATAGCCCAATGCCCAACGAGTATGATCAAACGCATGGCCGCTAGATAGATCATCGCCACATTATTAGCCATTTGGGGCAGCTGATCTTTGAGAACACTTTGTTGCATTGATGCGTACAGCTTGCGCGTCAGCGTCAAACCAGCGCTCTTATGATTTGGTGAATGCGGCCTCTAGAGCGATCTCGACCATATCACCAAATGATCTTTCACGATCTTCGGAAGGCAAAGCCTCGCCAGTTTGCAGGTGGTCACTGACGGTTAAAATCGCCAGGGCCCGCCGACCATGGCGCGCGGCAAGGGTGTAGAGTTCGGCGGCTTCCATCTCTACTCCCAAAATGCCGTGCCGCACCATTTGTTCGTCCAGATCCGGACGTTCCGCATAGAAAACATCCGAAGAATAAATGCCTCCAACATGTGTTTTTGTTGCCTTGGCCTGTGCCGCATTCACGGCAGCCGCAAGAAGCCCATAGTCGGCACAAGGTGCAAAGTTCACCTCGCGGAAAATCCCGGACGAAGGTGACGTAATCGTGGTAGCGGTCATAGCAATAATGACATCACGAATGCCCACATATGGCTGCATACCACCACATGATCCGATGCGGATCAGGGTTTGGGCACCGTATTCTGACATGAGCTCGTTGGCATAGATCGATAGCGACGGCATACCCATGCCAGAGCCCTGAATGGTTACAGGGTGCCCGTTCCAAGTTCCAGTGAAGCCAAGCATACCCCTGACCTCATTAACTAATCTGGCATCCCGCAAAAACGTCTCTGCCGCCCATTTGGCGCGATATGGGTCACCCGGCATTAGCACGGTCTCAGCAATATCATCGGGTTTGGCACCAATGTGGACGGTCATAGAAGTCTCCGTTCAGAAATAAGTCGCATCACGATATCGCAAAACAAGGCAGGTTTTTTTGAGGTAGAAATATGATTGCCTCGACCTCTTTAAGCATTGGTCGAAGCAATTATAGACTAACCCGCTGAACTTGGAGCAATATTAAATTGCGAGGTCTTCTTCCGATTTCCCTGACGCAATTGCGGACTTGTACCAAAGTGGCTGGCGTCCCTTGCCGGTCCAAGTTTGGCTTGAGTCTTCGGGGTTGGCGAATTTTGGTTCCGCTGAGCTGCCTGTTCCGGATGCGCCACCTGTTGAACGTTTTGCGGTTAATTCGTCCAGCGAAAACCCATACTCTGCAGCTGCCTTTTTCGCTGCAGCCAAAGCATCTTTCTTTTCTTTAATGTGCAGCTTAGTTAATACTTTTTCAATATCAGATTTTAAGGAAACAAGCTCTTTGCGGCTCATTTCGTATATATTAATTGTCATCTTGCGGTCCCTTTTCCATAGTACTGCAATTATTTGCAGTTTTTTTGAGGAAATCAATAGATCAACTCGAAAAATATATCATGATCTAGGCGCGATGGACGGATTACATGTAAAATTTAAACAGCAACATGATTGTATAAATACCCTGTAGTTATTTGAATTCCATTGGCTAAGGTTTCTGTTACACAAAGAGCGTATTCTTCTAATGTAATGACCAATTATCTCGTAGAGAAATATTATAAAAGGCCCAGTGCGAATGAGCGTTGAACCATATCGACGTAAAATAACCACAGAGCTACGTTTTTGTCGCGCAATTAGCGCAAAGATCTATTGCGCAGCGACGGCTTGTGGATCTGCCAGTGTTACGATGTCCATCATTATTGTGTTAAGCTCAAAATCTTTGGGTGTGTAAACGCGCGCCACGCCCATTTCTAGCATCTTTGCAGCGTCATTGTCTGGAATGATCCCACCGACAATAACTGGAATATGAGCGAGGCCTGCTGCTTGCATGCGGTGCATCAGATCTTCCACCAGTGGGAGGTGGCTGCCGCTTAAAATTGATAGGCCCACAACATGTGCGGCATCTGCAAGAGCGGCGGTAACGATTTCTTCTGGGGTGAGCCTGATTCCTTCATATGAGATGTCCATGCCACAATCGCGCGCACGGACGGCGATCTGTTCGGCCCCGTTTGAATGACCGTCAAGGCCAGGTTTGCCAACTAAGAACTTCAGTCGACGGCCCAGTTTGTCACTGACGGTGTCTACGGCATTGCGAAGTTTCTCAAGACCTTCGGATTTATTTGATTGCCCCATACTGACGCCCGTTGGCCCACGATATTCACCGTGAACAGCGCGCATTTGGGCCGCCCATTCGCCCGTAGTTACACCAACCTTGGCGGCCATGATCGAGGCAGGCATGATATTTTGACCAGCTTTAGCTGCGGCTCGCAAGTCTGCGAGGGCCGCTGCAATGGCAGCCGCGTCTCGGTCGGTTCGCCATTGCGTCAATCGGTCGATCTGTTCTTGTTCAACCGCCGGGTCTACTATCATAATCCCGCCGTCTCCGGTCATCAGTGGTGATGGCTCGCCTGCCTGATATTTATTGACACCCACAACGACAGTCTCACCGCGTTCAATTCGGCCAAGACGGTCAGCATTCGATCCGACCAATTGGGCCTTCATGTAATCAATGGCCGAAATCGCCCCGCCCATCGCATCCAGATTGTCCAATTCATGCCGTGCGCCCTCTTTCAAAGCCTCGACTTTGGCGTCCACGGCAGGGTTGCCATCAAATAGATCGTCGAATTCGAGCAAGTCTGTTTCAAATGCCATGATTTGCTGCATGCGCATCGACCATTGCTGATCCCAGGGGCGTGGTAACCCAAGGGCTTCATTCCAAGCGGGCAATTGAACGGCCCGGGCGCGTGCCTTTTTCGAAAGCGTCACAGCCAGCATCTCGATCAGTATGCGGTACACATTGTTTTCGGGCTGCTGCTCTGTCAAACCCAGTGAATTGACCTGAACGCCATAGCGAAACCGGCGATATTTCGGATCGGTCACACCATAACGATCTTCGCAGATTTCATCC
The DNA here is from genome assembly GCA_018668195.1 of Tateyamaria sp. The sequence goes on from JABITU010000007.1 coordinate 7,034, forward strand.
CAAAGATCGACAAAAGCGCGCATTTTGCACATCTCGGTGACGAAACGGATACCCGCATTCACAAAGAACGAAATTCGGCCCACAACTGCAGGGAAATCTGCTGGATCAATTCTTGGTTTTAATTCATCTAGTACCGCAGTCGCCGTGGCCAGGGCAAAGGCCAATTCCTGCTCTGGTGTCGCGCCGGCTTCTTGCAGGTGATAGGAACACACATTCATTGGGTTCCACTTGGGCACGTGTGTGTAGCAATACTCTGCCACGTCTGCGATCATTTTGAGCGAGGGTTTGGGCGGGCATATATAGGTTCCACGCGACAGATATTCCTTGATCAAATCGTTTTGCACCGTGCCTTGCAGGGTTGAAATATCGACCCCCTGTTCCTCGGCCACCACAATGTACAGCGCGAGCAGCCATGGCGCTGTCGCATTGATTGTCATGGATGTATTCATCTTTTCCAACGGAATGTCGGAAAATAAGGTGCGCATATCGCCAAGGTGTGAAACGGGCACACCGACCTTGCCCACCTCACCGCGCGCAAGAACATGATCGCTGTCATATCCGGTTTGTGTCGGCAGATCGAAGGCAACGCTAAGCCCAGTTTGTCCTTTTGCCAAATTTGACTGGTAAAGTGAATTCGAGGCTGATGCAGTGGAGTGTCCGGCATAGGTGCGGATCAGCCAAGGGCGATCTTTGTGGGTCATGGGCGGGCCTCGCGAGCAGGTAGGGAAATAAAGTTACGTTTGCAGTTTGATATAAGTAATTTTGTGGCACTGTCAATTCGCCGCGTCGCGGCATTTTGCGCTGAGGTCACGGTTTGCAAAGTCAGAATTGAGTGTCATCGGACATCTTTGCAGATGCCACATCACTTTGGATTGCTCATCGCAGTGCAGTGTATCTGCAAATTGGGGTAATTTATATCGCATGGCGTCTAAAGCATCGCTTCGCCACCCTTGCCCGAACGTGCCCAACCTGTAAGGGTGCCCGTAATGACGCAGACGATTGAACTCCCCATTTGGCTATTTGTGCTGATTATGATGTTTGCGGCCGTGACGGCGCTCAGTCATTTTCTGCTGCCCTCAGTCCGTTGGTATTTTCGTCGGCGCCTGCAAAAAGCAGTAACCCGACTGAACGAGCGCCTGACCCGTCCGATCGAACCGTTCAAGCTTGCGCGGCGCTATGATATGATACAACGCTTGATCTATGATCCAGCGGTGACCAAAGCCATTGTTGATCACGCCAAGGCAGAAAAAATTCCAGAAAACGTGGCATTTCAGGAAGCTAGCCGTTACGCCCGCGAGATTGTGCCGAGCTTTTCTGCCTTTGCCTATTTTGGTTTTGGCATTCGCATAGCGCGTTGGTTGGCCAATGCGCTTTACGATGTGCGCACAGGCCCGAATAATGACGCTGCGCTCAAAAGTGTGCCATCGGATGCCACTGTCATATTTGTCATGAATCATCGCAGTAACATGGATTATTTACTTGTCACTTATCTGGCAGCGCAGGCCTCTGC
>JABITU010000065.1 GCA_018668195.1 Tateyamaria sp.
GTATCTCCGAGGCAACGGATGGTGCTTATGGCGCGCATGTGATCCGCGCTGTGCCAGGCATGGAAAGCCCTGCCACGTGGCATACCCACGAGCTGGATTTCCAGATGGTCTATGTCACCAAAGGATGGGTTATCTTTGAATACGAAGGGCAGGGCGAACATATGCTACGCGCTGGGTCTTGCGTGCTGCAGCCGCCGTGCATCGAACACCGTGAGCTGCGTCATTCGGATGATCTGGAATTAATCGAGATCACATCCCCGGCAGAATTTTCAACGCATCAAAACGTTGATCCATCGTGAAGCAACGTGCTACAGAGCCAAGCCAAGGAACAGTGCGCCGGTATTCCGCGCGTGCAGCAGCCCCGAAGGGAGGAGCCGGACACCAGAAATGGCCATGGTTTCGGGGCTGCTTTTTGTATCTTTCGATTTGCGCGACGTCTGTTACCGCTCAGATCAGTGCGTTACCTTCGGGGCAGTCGGTGATGTTGGATGCAGTTTTGATCGATACAGTTGGTGGCGAAAACTGGCTGCGCTTCCGCTTTCTTGCGCCACAGATCGCGGGTGGCTCGGATGATGAGAGCTATAACGAGGCGTCCGACGACTTTGTTTACCTATGCGAAAATGTTGCGCGGCCCTATCTGATCGATCAAAGCTTGAGCGCTGATGTGATCGTTATCTCTATGATGGATCGGCCTGTCGTTTTCGGAACGTCCGATCCCAACGCCACCCAATTCTTTGAGGCGTTCCGGATCAAGGAAGACAGCTGTGAAATGGACATATTTTGATGCGCAATGTGAATGAAATTTCAGCCCGCACCTTTGCTTTTTTGGCGCTGTTAGCCAGTCAAGCACTCAATGGCCCATATCCTTTACTTTCTTTATGGTCTATAAATCCAACAGAGGGTCATCAAAGCCCCTTTAATTCACATCCGGCGTTCATTTTTGTGCGCATATTTATTTACTACAGGAGATACAGATGTCGAAAAGCATCAAAGTCTTGGGCGTGGTCAGCCTTATGGTTCTCGTCGCTGCGTGCAGCAACAACCAAGAAGAATTTGTGGTTGTCGAGCCTGAGCCGATCAGCGTCGAACCTGTCCACACGGGCAAATACAAGTAATTTTGCGGGGCGGGCTCTTCAGTCCGCCCTGGCACACTCTTTTTCCGCGCGGGTCAGCCCATGCTGAAACACCGTGGTTTTCCGGGCCGACTGTCCGGCACTGACTTTCAATTCATCATCCGCAGACCGAACCCCAAAGGGGTGACCATGATCGCGCGCCGCGAGCGGTATTCTGATCGCAGACCCGCTGACCGACGCGCCGATGTGGCATTTTTGGCGGCGATCTGGGAACATTTTGGCGATGAGCCGTTTGAACGCGGAAACTTGGATGCGGGCCGCCTTTCGTGGCTTTTTGGCCGCGAGATTGTGGCGGCCACTGACCCCTTTGATGCTGCTGACTACGAGGCGTTGCTCAGGGTAGACGAACGCGTGGCGCGTGCGTCTTTTCCGGATGCGTTTGAGGGGCAACAGTCGTGATCAATCCTTCGAAGATTGGCGATCATTTGTCTGTGCATGTTCGGTACACGACCCCTCAGGCAATGTTAACCTCCGGCAGGCCTGACCGCACCGCTGCAGACGATCTATCGCGCGCGGTGCGCTTGCCGCTCAATCTCATGCGTTACAACCGCGCTGCAAACCTGAATTGGGGTTCTTTGCGTGTATTGCGACCAATCCCGAGCCCAAAAAGAGAGGCCCCATGTTCAAAAAGCTGTTAATCGCCAATCGTGGCGAAATTGCCTGCCGCGTCATTAAGACAGCCCGTAAGATGGGCATCTCGACCGTTGCGATCTATTCGGATGCGGATGCTCAGGCATTGCATGTTCAGATGGCAGACGAAGCGATTCACATCGGCCCGCCGCCTGCCAATCAGTCCTATATCGTCATCGATAAAGTTATGGAGGCGATTGCCGCATCTGGCGCCCAAGCTGTGCACCCGGGGTACGGCTTTCTGAGCGAGAACAGCAAGTTCGCCCAAGCATTAGATGCAATAGGTGTTGCTTTTGTCGGACCGCCCGTCGGGGCCATCGAAAAGATGGGTGACAAAATCACCTCAAAAAAAATCGCGCAAGAGGCAGGCGTGAGCACAGTGCCTGGCTACATGGGCCTGATCGAAGATGCCGACGAAGCTGTTAAGATCTCAAACGAAATTGGTTATCCGGTGATGCTTAAGGCGTCTGCCGGCGGTGGCGGCAAGGGCATGCGGATTGCGTGGAACGATGAAGAAGCGCGCGAAGGGTTTCAATCGTCCAAAAATGAAGCGGCTAGCAGTTTCGGCGATGATCGTATCTTTGTCGAAAAATTTGTAACCCAACCCCGCCACATTGAAATTCAGGTGCTGTGCGACAGCCATGGCAATGGCATCTATCTGGGCGAGCGTGAGTGTTCGATCCAACGCCGCAACCAAAAGGTCGTCGAAGAGGCACCCAGCCCATTTCTGGACGAGGCAACCCGCCGCGCAATGGGCGAACAGGCTGTCGCTTTGGCACAAGCGGTAGACTATGCCAGTGCGGGCACCGTCGAATTCATCGTGGACAGTGACAAAAACTTCTACTTCTTGGAAATGAACACTCGTTTGCAGGTGGAACACCCTGTGACCGAGCTGATTACGGGTGTCGACCTTGTCGAACAGATGATCCGAGTTGCTGCCGGTGAAAAGCTTTCAATCCGCCAATCAGACGTGACCCTGAATGGCTGGGCCATCGAAAACCGCCTATATGCCGAAGATCCCTATCGCGGCTTCCTGCCATCAATTGGACGTTTGACTCGCTACCGTCCACCAGCCGAAGTGGCCTCTGGCCCACTGCTTGAGGCGGATAAATGGCAGGGCGACGCCCCGTCAGGAGCGACCGCTGTGCGTAATGATACCGGCGTGTACGAGGGTGGCGAGATCAGTATGTATTACGATCCGATGATCGCCAAGCTGTGCACTTGGGGGCCGGACCGGGCCACCGCAATCGAGGCGATGCGCGTGGCACTGGACAGTTTCGAGGTGGAAGGCATTGGGCATAACCTTCCATTTCTCAGCGCTGTGATGGATCATCCCAAGTTCACTAGCGGTAATATGACAACAGCCTTTATCGCCGAGGAGTACCCCGACGGGTTCGAAGGTGTCACTTTGGCCGATAACGATATTCGCCGTATTGCGGCCGCCTGCAGTGCCATGCACCGGGTGGCCGAAATCCGCCGCACCCGGGTATCTGGTCGGATGGACAATCACGAACGCAAGGTCGGCATCGACTGGAACGTCGCGGTGCAGGGCCGTTCATTTGATGTTAAGATCAGCGCTGACCACGATGGATCCACCGTCACGTTTATCGATGGCGCTGCGTTGCGGGTGTCTGGCGACTGGACGCCGGGCGACCAATTGGCGTTCATGACGGTGGACGGCGCTCCGCTTGTATTGAAAGTCGGAAAGATTTCGGGAGGATTCCGCATTCGTACGCGTGGTGCGGATCTGCGCGTACATGTCCGCACTCCGCGTCAGGCAGAACTGGCACGTTTGATGCCCGAAAAGGTGGCGCAAGATACATCTAAGATGCTGCTGTGCCCAATGCCCGGCCTTGTTGTCAAAATTGACGTGTCTGAAGGGGATCACGTGCAAGAGGGTCAGGCCCTGTGCACCATCGAGGCGATGAAAATGGAAAACATCCTGCGTGCAGAGAAAAAGGGTGTGGTGTCTAAGATCAATGCTGGCGCTGGCGACAGCCTCGCCGTCGACACTGTGATCATGGAATTCGAGTGATCTGTAAGGCTGAGATAACTGGCGCTCGCGTTTCTGACAGGCGGAACGCCGTGATCCGTTATCCGTCGGCTTCAAGCCTTCGGTTGCGAAGTTCACGCTGCCGCACCGGCATTTTATCAATTGTGCGGGACAGCTCGCGCACGCTCCAGGGAAAAGGCTTTCGCAATTTAACGCTGCCGTCCTTTCCGATCAGCACCAGCATGAACCCGCGCGGCCGCAAATTTTCGCGCAGTGGCCCCATCGCAGTAGGATCTGTGTCAACCAGAACGACAACGTCGCGTTCAATCAGGTCATCGACTCGCGCGTGCAAATATTTCATTTGCTGGACAAAGTTTGGGTCATTTGGGCTGTCTGCAAACACGATTATGGGTCGATTTCTCCAGATAAATTGCTTCAAGTTTTCTATACCTATGGTTGTATTTAGGAATGAACCATTAGGTATGAATTCGTCCATAGCGTGTGCTGCTGGTCCTAAAAATCCCACCAAAACAATGAGTAAAAGCTGTTTCATAAGTCCCCCTATACGCCCTAACATAGAGGTTTTTTTGCCAATTGCGACGGAACTCATGATGAATTCCGGCGTTAACAGGCTCGTAAGGTGCCCTTCGTCATGTGCTTTTGTGTCCATGCGTGTGGCAAGTCGCCACCCATGCGCGCGAAGTATGGACTTGTATGGTATGAAAATAATTCTTCACATCGGTGCACATCGCACCGCCACCACCAGATTTCAGGGTTATACGCGACGCAGTGAAAATACGCTTGCGCAGGACGGCATTTGCTTTTGGGGGCCGATGCGAACCCGTCGCGGGCTTTTCTCGGGAATTCTGCCCACGCCTGCGCTCAGTGCCGATGCGGCCCGCCGCGCACGAGGGCGTATCCTTTTGCAGCTTAAAATGGCCCAGAATGCTGGTGTGCATACCTTAGTGGTCAGCGATGAAAACATAATGGGCTCGTGCACGCTGAGTTTACGCAAACGCAGCCTGTACCCGGATGTCGGTGAACGGCTTGAGTATTATATTGAAGCGTTTGAAAGTCGAATAGACAAAGTGGTAATTTCGGTCCGTGCGCAAGATCAGTTCTGGTCATCGACGGCAGCCTTCTGCGTGCAACGCGGCCGCAGCGTGCCGACGCGCGCTCAGCTTGCTATGATTGCGAACGATCGACGGAGTCGGCGCGACGTGATTACGGATGTTGCGTTTGCTGCGCCTTTAGCCTCTGTTGAGGTACTTCCATTTGAGCGTTTTGTAGGACATCCGGCCCGATTTCTTGCAGCAATTGCCCAAAATGTTCCGCCGATTGATACAGGCCCGCGCTGGCTTAATCGCAGGCCAGATGCTGCTGAGTTGCGCAAATGCCCAATCGACCGTGGCTCTGACGTATCAGCTTTGCATGAAGATAAAACCTGGTGGAACCCGTTTGATGAATATCAAACTGCTGCTCTGCGCGAAGCCTATGCAGATGATATGCATTGGCTGGTCTGTGGCGCAGATCGTTTGGCTTTATTGACAGAAGATTGGAACGCGAAGCGCGCAGGGAAAACCCTGCCAAATGAGCCCCGAAACAGAGGACATCGAAATGACATCGAAGAAAAACGCATGGCGAAGCCTGGCTGAGAAAGAGCTGCGGGGCCGCTCTCTGGACGATCTGAAGTGGAACACGCTGGAAGGTATCGACGTCCAACCGTTGTATACCGAGGACGATCTTCAGGGGCTGTCGCATTTAGGCACTATTCCTGGCGACGCCCCTTTTACGCGTGGGGTCAAGGCGACGATGTATGCGGGTCGCCCATGGACGATCCGACAATATGCAGGCTTTTCGACAGCCGAAGAATCTAACGCCTTTTATCGTCGTGGTTTGGCCGCAGGTCAGCAAGGTGTGTCGGTGGCCTTTGATCTGGCGACGCACCGTGGCTATGACAGCGATCACGAACGGGTCATGGGCGATGTGGGCAAGGCGGGTGTTGCCATTGATTCCGTTGAGGATATGAAAATCCTTTTTGACGGGATCCCGCTCGATAAGGTCTCAGTGTCGATGACGATGAATGGGGCTGTGATCCCGATCTTGGCAAGTTTCATTGTGGCGGGCGAAGAGCAGGGCGTTGATCGCGCGGCCCTCTCGGGCACTATTCAAAATGATATTCTCAAGGAATTTATGGTTCGAAACACCTATATCTATCCGCCCGAGCCGTCGATGCGGATTGTGGCAGATATTATCCAGTACACATCAACGGATATGCCCAAGTTCAACTCGATCTCGATCTCAGGCTATCACATGCAAGAGGCTGGCGCGAACCTCGTGCAAGAATTGGCTTTCACCCTGGCTGACGGTCGCGAATATGTGCGCACTGCCATTGCAAACGGGATGGATGTGGACAAGTTCGCCGGCCGTTTGTCATTCTTTTTCGCGATTGGCATGAATTTTTTCATGGAGGCGGCGAAACTGCGCGCAGCACGTTTGCTCTGGCATCGCATCATGTCCGAATTTGAGCCCAAGAACCCCAAATCGTCGATGTTGCGCACACATTGCCAGACTTCCGGTGTTAGCCTGGCCGAGCAAGACCCATATAACAACGTCGTGCGCACGGCTTATGAGGCAATGTCGGCTGTTCTTGGCGGCACACAAAGCCTTCACACGAATTCTTTGGATGAGGCGATTGGCCTGCCCACTGACCATTCCGCGCGCATCGCACGCAACACGCAATTGATCCTGCAGGAAGAAACCGGCGTCACGAATGTGGTCGATCCGTTGGCAGGCAGCTACTATGTGGAAAAATTGACCCATGATCTGGCCGAAGCCGCATGGACGCTCATTCAGGAAGTCGAGGACATGGGCGGCATGACCAAGGCCGTGGCCTCAGGCATGCCCAAACTACGCATAGAAGAGGCTGCAGCGACACGTCAGGCGATGATCGACAAAGGCGATGAAGTGATTGTTGGTGTGAACAAATACCGCCGCGACAAGGAAGAGCCGATTGATATTTTGGACATCGACAATGCTGCTGTCCGCGCGAGCCAGATTGAGCGGCTCACCCGTATCCGCGCTGGCCGGGACGAGGCTGCGTGCAGCGCTGCCCTAGCTGCATTGGGTGAAGGTGCTGCTGGCACTAGTAATCTTCTTGAACTTGCGATCGAGGCCGCCCGCGCCCGCGCTACAGTAGGAGAAATCAGCATGGCTATGGAAAAAGTTTTCGGGCGTCATCGTGCCGAGGTTAAGACACTCGCCGGTGTCTATGGGGCCGCATACGAAGGCGACGCAGGTTTTGCCGCCATTCAGGCCTCGGTCGAAGATTTCGCAAAATTCGATGGCCGTCGCCCGCGGATGCTGGTGGTCAAGATGGGTCAGGACGGCCATGACCGCGGGGCTAAAGTAATTGCAACGGCTTTTGCTGATATCGGGTTTGATGTTGATGTGGGCCCATTGTTTCAAACACCGGCCGAAGCCGCACAAGACGCGGTTGACAATGACGTACATGTCATTGGCATCTCAAGTCAGGCAGCGGGGCACAAAACACTTGCACCGCAACTGGTTCAGGCGCTCAGGGACGCGGGCGCTGAAGATATCATCGTCATCTGCGGCGGCGTAATCCCGCAACAAGATTATCAGTTTCTCTATGATGCGGGGGTCAAGGCGATCTTTGGGCCAGGCACGAACATTCCGGACGCGGCACAAGACATCTTGAATATTATTCGCGATACGCGCGGGGGAGATTGACGCTCTGAACAACATGCGATTATCCGGCATAGGACGCCCACTTAAGCGCCTTTTCTGGGGGTTTGGGGAACGGTTGCTTTGAACTTCATCCTGGTGCGGCTCAGTGCCGGCAATACTTTTCAAACCGATCCGAAAGTTGCCCGTGTGCTTGCTATTGCGACTACAGCGCAGCTTAAACATAGGGAACATTGTGTATCATCTAAGATATTAAAATGCATTATCTTGAGTGTTTATGAGCTATGGTTGAATTTGGGTGACGCGCATCATCAGGCGGCGCGGTTTTCGGTCTCA
>JABITU010000066.1 GCA_018668195.1 Tateyamaria sp.
CACGCATGCCGCCATTGGCCAGCAAGGTATCTGACCATTTACGATCTTTCACGTCGAGCCACGCAGTGCCTGCCGCGTCGGACATGTCGGTGACACATCGACCGGTCAGCCACCACAAAACATAGTCCTTGGGCAGCACGACCTTTGCCACGCGTTGAAAAACCTCTGGCTCATGCGCGGCAACCCAAGCCAGCTTGGGCGCGGTAAAACCGGGGAAGACGATATTGCCGCTACATGCTTGTGAACCCGGCATCGCGTCCAGTCTGGCGGCTTCGGCATGGCTGCGTGTATCATTCCAAAGGATGCAAGGACGCAACACAGATCCCCCAGCATCAAGCAGCACAGCACCATGCATGTGGCCCGATAACGACAGGCCCTTGATGGCGTCATATGCCGCAGTTTGTTGCGCACTCAGATCCACCAAAACCTTGGTAACGCCCAGAAGCCAATCGGCCGGGTCTTGTTCACTGTAGCCAGGCGCCGGGTTGGCTGCGCCATAACTGGCATCGGCGCTGGCAATAGCATTGCCCAAGTGATCGACCAAAACCGCTTTGACACCGGATGTGCCCAAATCTAGACCGACAAACATTTGACTTCTCCTTGCGCTACCCTCGCGGCAATTAATTCGAAAGTCAAATTTAACGATACATTGCTGGTAATTTTGCGCGGACTACGGCAAGTGAAGTTTAAAAGGTGGAAAACACAATGTTGCGGACAGCACTGATTACCGGTTCGGCCGGATTTATTGGATATTTCACGGCTCAGGCACTTTTGGCAAATGGTTGGCAGGTCGTAGGCCTTGACGCCATGACCGACTATTACGACGTATCGCTAAAAGAAAAGCGTCGTGCGATGTTGCGCAAGTCATCCGGTTATACCGATATCGAGGCGCGGCTGGAAACACCGGGTGTCCTGAAAAATCTGTTCGAACAGCACCGTTTTGATGCTGTGATCCACCTGGCGGCTCAGGCTGGGGTACGCCATTCAATCGAAGCGCCCAGATCCTATGTCGAAGCGAACCTTATAGGCACATTTGAACTTCTTGAGGCCGCGCGCGCGTTTCCACCCTCACATATGCTGCTGGCTTCGACGTCTTCAGCCTATGGGGCCAACACCGCAATGCCCTATTGTGAAAACGACAAATCCGATCACCAGATGTCGTTCTATGCGGCCACAAAAAAAGCGACCGAGAATATGGCGCATAGCTATGCGCATCTCTATCGGTTGCCAATTACGATGTTTCGTTTCTTTACCGTATATGGCCCTTGGGGCAGACCGGACATGGCCCATTTCAAATTCACCAAAGCAATCCTGAACGGTGATACGATCAACATCTATAATCATGGCGATATGAGACGGGATTTCACATTTATCGACGATCTTACAGCCAGTATCTTGGCGCTGATCGACGTCGTGCCGGGCAGCGTCCCGGTAGAGGGCGATAGTCTATCACCCGTCGCACCGCATCGCATTGTCAACATTGGTAACGGCGCCCCAGTGGAATTAATGGATTTTGTTGCTGCCATCGAAAAGGCCTGCGGCCGCGCAGCCATCAAGACGTTCCACGGTATGCAACCCGGCGATGTGCCCGCGACCTGGGCGGATGCGAGCTTGCTCAGGGAACTGACGGGGCAGCGGCCACAGACATCTGTTCAGGATGGTATCAATGCTTTTGTTGGCTGGTATCGTGAATACTATCAACTCTGATGCCCGTGGTCGCGGTTCTTGGCCGTAAGTGCCCTTTCATCGCCTTCGTCAGATAGATATACGGGCGCCATGACAGACAGGAGTGCCTATGTCCTTTGACCGCTCGATCAAGATCGCGCCCTCTATCCTTGCCGCCGATTTCGCAAATTTTGGCGCAGAATGTACCGCCGTCGAGGCACAAGGCGCAGATTGGATACATGTTGATGTGATGGACGGACATTTCGTTCCGAACATCACATTTGGGCCGGCCACCTGTGCCGCCATCCGGCCACATATCAAGGGCGTCATGGATGTTCACCTGATGATTGCCCCAGTTGATCCCTATATCGACGCATTTGCTCAATCGGGTGCGGATATACTCACCGCGCATATAGAGGCTGGCCCGCATATTCATCGAACGCTGCAAGCGATCCGTGGGGCTGGGATGAAAGCCGGCATAGCGCTGAATCCGGGAACACCTGCCAGTGCGGTACAAGAGGTGTTGGACCTGACAGACCTTATTTGCGTGATGACGGTAAACCCCGGGTTTGGTGGACAAAGCTTTATAGATATGACGGCCAAAATTAGAACTCTGCGCGACATGATCGGTGACAGGCCGATACATATTGAGATCGATGGTGGTGTCGACCCGACAACGGCGCCACTGGTATCGAAGGCTGGTGCAGATGTGCTTGTGGCGGGTTCTGCGGTTTTCAGGGGCGGTTCAGTTACCAACCCGACCCCTTATGGCGAAAATATCACAGCCATCCGAACAGCCGCCCAAGGTGTTTGGGTGTAAACCTTTTCTGGCATGAAAATCTGTGCGGATGCGCGCTGCTTTGCATCTATAGCCTTTGATGAAATACCTGAAACTCAGTGAGCACCTTATGTGTTGAAATTTTTGATTTCAGGCAGCGTTAGGTGATTAAAGTTTTTCGCATAGCGCTTTAGCTCAACTGCTCTGCAAATGTATCAAGTAGTTTGTGCTTCAGCACTTTTCCTGTCGGAGCAGCGGGCAATTCGTTGGCCAGAATGATCCTGCTTGGGCGTTTGTACCCGGTGAGCGTACCACGCACGAACTGCTTCAAGCTCGCCTCTGTCAAGGCGCATTCTGGCGCGACCTGAACAAACGCAAGCACTTCTTCGTCGCCTTTGGTCAGACGTCCGACAACCGCCGCCTGAACGACCTCTGGGTGATCATTCAAAGCTGCCTCTACCTCTGGCGGGTAGACATTGAACCCACCATGAATGATCAGCTCTTTCGATCGGCCCAGAATGTGCAGATTTCCCGCGTCATCAATGCGGCCCAAATCGCCGGTGTGTAACCACCCCTGCGCGTCCAGTACCTTTTCTGTTTCCTTGGGATTTCGGAAATATCCGAGCATAACATGCGGTCCACGGGTCAACACTTCACCCTTCGCGTCACCGCCGCCTGAAACGTTCACATCAATGGCCACTTCAATCCCCGGCAGTGGAGGACCAACAGATATGTCCGGATCGCCTATTTTATTTCGCGTGGCCGCTGTTCCCGCAGTGGATTCAGTCATGCCGTATCCATTTTGCAAAGCGACGCCATAAAAGGCTTCTGCCTCACGCTTCCATGTCGGATCAAGCGGTGCGGCGCCAGACGAGACATAGCGCAACGTGGCTGATCCAAGCGTGGTTAACCCATGGGTGCGGGCATGTGCCATCAACAATGCGTGCATCTGCGGAACTGCAGAAAACAGCGTGATACCGTCGCGCAGACCATCATAGACCGCAGCAACATCGAACCGTGGAACTAGCCGCACCGGGGCACCGGCATAGATTGCAGCAATCACAACAGAACACAGCCCAAACACATGGGTTGTCGGTAGCACGCCATAGATCATGTCGTCGGATGTCATGTCGCGCAGATTAGCCGACGTCATACCGCCAAAGCGAACGTTTGCGTGAGTCATCATCACGCCCTTCGGATCGCCAGTGGTCCCGGTTGTGTACAACAAAACAGCAATGTCAGGATCTGGGTATGCATCCCGGTTCTCAAAGCGCGACATGGTCAAATTACCCCAAGCGCCCAAAACCGCCCGCCCACCAAGCCGTTTCCCATGTGCCACAGCATCAGGCGACACCTCGGGCGTCAACAACACAACACGCGGTGTGGCATGGTCAATGATACGTGTCAGTTCACGTTCGGTCTGCCGGGCATTGACGGGCACAACGATGGCCCCAACGCGCCAAGTTGCAAACAACGCTGCAACCGCCGCCGCGCAGTTTTCTGACACCACAAGAACGCGATCACCCACGGTCACATTTTGCGCCTGCAACTCTTCTGCCAATGCTACGACTGCATCTTCAAGATCTTGATACGACCAGCGCACCCCGGTGCTGTCTGTTAGGGCCAGCGCATCTGGTCGCGCGGATACCTGATCAGCAAGGTATTCTTCTACGCGGCTCATTGGCCAAACCTTGGACTACGTTTTTCAAGAAATGCTGCGATGCCTTCGGCGGCTTCTGTTCCGCCAGACGCGCGCGCCATTGCGTTTCTCTCAACATCCAGCTGCTCGGCTTCAGTTTGATCATACGCAGTATTTACCATTTGGCGAATAGCCCCAATGGCAACACGGGGGCCAGCCGCCAAGGCATCAGCAAGGGCCTGTGCCTGCACTATCACCTCGTCGGCTGGGGCTGTTGCTGTGACTGCGCCCAAGGCCAGTAGTTGGTCGGCCGATACTGGTCGCGCAAGCAGGCACATCTCCATAGCTAAAATACGCGGAACCAAGCGGGCCAGCGATGCAGTTAGACCACCATCAGGCACGAGCCCTGCTTTCACATAGGCGGCTGTAAACAAGGCGCCGGTCTCTGCAACGATCAGATCGCACGCCAGGACCAGCGATGCACCCGCTCCGGCGGCGCCACCTTTGACAGCAGCGATGACAGGGACGGGGCTGGAACGAATGGCACGGACGACGTCGTGCAGATCTTCGATCCTTTCGCGCCGCTCTGCTTCACTGCTTGTTTGCCCCGCAATCAGAACGTTGAGGTCACCGCCCGCGCAAAAGAACGGCCCGTCCGATGTCAGAATGATGGCGCGAATAC
>JABITU010000067.1 GCA_018668195.1 Tateyamaria sp.
ATAATTTCACAAAGATTATATTTTTCAGTGGGGTAACCATAGAATGCGATAAAATCGTTTGCAGCTAAGCAGCATTTTGAAACCTCACCGCAACACTCATGGCATCAAGATACTTGTTCACAAACCAATCAGAACCCTTTTCCCGCCCGGTTCGATCACCTAAAACACAACTCATGAGCACAAACCCCCCAGAGCTTCGCCCCGATGTCGCACCCAAAGCCATGTTGGACGCCAAGCGCCGACCCGGACAGCCCTCTATTGGTATGGTCAGCCTTGGCTGCCCCAAAGCCTTGGTTGACAGTGAACGCATTCTCACGCGGCTTAGGGCCGAAGGATATGGCATCTCGCCTGATTACAGTGGCGCTGATGCGGTTATTGTGAACACCTGCGGCTTTCTGGACAGCGCCAAGGCTGAAAGCCTTGAAGCGATTGGCGAGGCTCTGAACGAAAATGGCAAAGTCATCGTAACCGGCTGCTTGGGCGCAGAGCCTGACTATATCACCGGAGCGCACCCCAAGGTATTGGCTGTGACCGGGCCGCATCAATACGAGCAGGTGCTGGACGCAGTGCACGCTGCAGTGCCGCCAGATCCCGACCCATTTGTCGATCTGCTGCCCGCAACAGGTGTTTCTCTGACACCACGACACTTCAGCTATCTAAAGGTTTCCGAGGGCTGTAACCATAAATGCAAATTCTGCATCATCCCAGACATGCGCGGTAAACTGGCAAGTCGACCGGCCCACGCCATCCTGCGTGAGGCCGAAAAACTGGTGAATGCAGGTGTGCGGGAATTACTGGTCATTTCGCAAGATACCTCGGCCTATGGCGTTGACATCAAGCACGCAGAGGATCGCGGGCATCGCGCGCACATCACCGATCTTGCACGCGATCTGGGTTCACTTGGCGCTTGGGTGCGGTTGCACTATGTCTACCCATATCCGCATGTGCGCCAGCTGATCCCATTGATGGCGGACGGCCTAGTGTTGCCCTATTTGGACATCCCGTTTCAGCATGCGCATCCGGATGTACTGAAACGTATGGCGCGACCTGCGGCCGCCGCAAGAACGCTAGACGAGATTTCTGCATGGCGCGACATCTGTCCCGACCTGACGCTGCGCTCAACTTTTATCGTGGGCTACCCCGGCGAGACCGAGGCAGAGTTTCAGACACTGTTGGATTGGATGGACGAGGCGCAATTGGATCGGGTTGGGTGTTTTCAGTATGAAAATGTTGATGGCGCGCGATCGAATGACCTGCCTGATCATGTTCCCGCAGACATCAAACAAGATCGGTGGGAACGGTTCATGCAAAAGGCATCTGCGATTTCAGAGGCCAAACTTACAGCGAAAGTAGGCCAAAAAGTTCAGGTTATTGTTGACGAAGTGGACAGCGACGCCGCCACCTGCCGCACCAAGGCCGACGCGCCAGAAATTGACGGCAACTTGTTCATAGACGACGGTTTCCAAGGTCTGAACCCCGGAGATATCGTAACAGTCGAGGTAGACGAAGCAGGCGAATACGACCTATGGGGCAGGCTGGTGACTGACGATAACGCTTAATGAAATGCCTGAAAAATCGCATACCACCTGACGCGTTGACATCTTTGATTTCAGGCGGCGTTAGGTAAACCAAGTTTTGCGCATATCGCTCTAACCTTGTGCTGTGCGTTTACACCAGCAGCGGCCCTAGAACCAAAGTTACGTCCAATTGAATCACAACCCTTGTTAACGCATCCTATGCAAAAGTATGGCGCCAACCGGATCGGGGTTTTATCCTGCGCCGTCGCGCCCGAGCGTTAAGCGATGCTGACGTTTGAAAATACCAAGTTATCTATCATATCGCGTTACATGACATGATGTCCGCATAACCAAACGTCGCCCTAGGCCAACCTATGAGTGCCGTGCTCAAGGAACGCTGCTTAAAAAAAGCCCCAATTGGAATCCGTCAACCGGTTAGGACTGTTTGCTCACTTGGGTAAATTCCAGCTCGACCGGCGTCTCGCGACCAAAGATCGAAACCATAACCTTGAGGCGTTGGCTTTCGTCGTCCACCTGCTCGACCATACCGTCGAAATCCTCGAAGGGGCCGTCGTTGACCTTGACCCTTTCGCCAACTTCGAAGTGGATAAGCGTACGTGGCGCGTCTTCACCTTCTTGCACACGGTTCAAAATCTGGTTCACTTCGGCATCGCGCATCGGCATAGGTCGGCCTTGCGGACCCAGGAAGCCAGTTACGCGGTTGATCGAGTTGATCAGGTGATACCCTTGGTCGGACATTTCCATGTGCACAAGAACATAACCAGGCATAAACCGACGTTCCGTCGTGACCTTTTTGCCCCGGCGCACCTCAATGACCTCTTCGGTTGGAACCAGAACTTCATCAATCTCGTCTTCAAGGCCGTTTTCAACAGCCGAAGTCCGGATTGTTTCAGCAATCTTCTTTTCGAAGTTTGAAAGCACGCTGACCGAATACCACCGTTTTGCCATCGTTTGCCCGGCCCCTCGCCTGTAGTGTTTTATTCATTACAAAAGCTTGCGCTGTTGCCGCTTTAACTAAAATCGGCGCGAAGCTCGAATCGCCGCGCGCCCTTCGCTAGTCCAGGGTTGCGGAATACTCCGCAGATTTTCAAAGTGCAAGAGGAAGGACCGTTTTCAAACGATCTGTCTGATTTAACCGAAAGTATTCAAAACGATCTCAAGCCCGCCTCGGATAAGAATATCAACGATTGCAAAGAACACTGCTGTCAATGCAGCCAGAATGAACACCATCACTGTGGTTAGCAAAACTTCTCGGCGGGTTGGCCAGATGACCTTGGATACTTCCGAGCGAACCTGCTGGATAAACTGAAGTGGATTGGTTGTGGCCATGGTGGCTGCCTGTCCTTGATAACACGTTGCGTGGATGTAACCGTAGGACAGAGCGAATTCAAGTCGACAAAAAAATCAGCGCCAGTCGGCATACCCAGACGTCTAGTGTCACCCCATATACAGCTGACATGTAATTCCAAATAATTACTTGGTCACGCGTCAAACAGCGTGCGTCGTTGTACGGTTGGTTATAACCAAGATAGATCATGGAAAAGATCCATTCCAAGTAAGCTGGAAGCCAACGACCTTGGTGGTCTTGGCAGGGGCAGCAGGGTTCGAACCCGCGACCTACGGTTTTGGAGACCGTCGCTCTACCAGCTGAGCTATACCCCTATGTCCAACACGGTGGTTACGCGGGGATTTATCACAATGCAAGGCCCCAAATGGGTTCATTTCCATCGATGGGCAGGCTGTTTTCAGGCAACCGGGCACCTTGCACAACGACACCAACGGTAGCAGTTTGCATAACTGAGCGAAAAGCCATGATGGCCTGCAAGGCTACCAAGCCCACGCTCGGGAACCGCGTTTAATCAGACAAGCAATGCATAGGGCGTGTGGCGCCCTTTGGCTCGCGGCCCGCTTACTCGGTAGTTTCCGACACAAAACCAGCGTCGACTGTGCGCCCACCTTTGCGGATCGCGAAGCGCAAGCCATTTTCCATCGCGATCGGTGCGATCAGTTCAACACAAAACGACACGTTGTCACACGACATAACCATCACAGTAGCCTCACAGCTATATCAAGCGTGCTGGGCACGTCTATCGTGCGGCAGCGGAACTTTGTGTTGTGCAGGCGATAGTCGTCAAAGAACGATGGAGCATGCCCTGTGCAGCCCTGCGCTTATTCCACTGCTACGACAACAGGTTCGTCAACCACGTCAACAACGGTCCCTGTTTCTTCCGCAGTATCGGGGACGAACCATCCCAACTCGGCTTGTTGCTTGACCAAATATCGCTCAACCGACTTGGCAGCGTTCTGCGTTAGTTGGGCCAGTTGCTCATCTGCGCTCATCGTGTAGCCCGAACCGATAATCGCGCCTGTGCCAAATGTCTCAATCACGGTGATCTGTTCAGGTTTTTCATTCATCTTTTTGCCAGCCGCGTCATCCCAGACAGTCAAATTGATAATCAGAATAGATTTTGGCGCCAAGACAATTGGCACACCAGGCGCCGCCAGAACATACCCTTCGATGGAAATACCAAAGTGGTAATCGCGGGATCCTTCGTACCTATCAAATCGCTCCGAAATGGCTGTTTTCATCGTCGCGACAAGATCGTCTTTGGTTGCCTTTCGACTGAACGGACCAATCTGGGCCTTGGGTGCTACCACAACATTGTGCTTCAAGTTAAAATCACCAAGCGGAACGGGTGGATCGTTTATGTCGGCGCCACTCACGCAAGCAGCCAAAGCCACCAACATCATAAGCCCAAATGCCCAACGCATGATAAGTCCGCCTCTCGCCGTACCGGATACGCTATCTGAATATCGTACGTGGGCATACGGCGCAATTGCCACACGTGGTTTTGAGCTTATATCAAGCGTATTCGAGGAGTGAACCATGCCAGACATCGCCGTGCCCCCACCCCTGCCCGTTCGCGTGCCGTTGGTCAACGAACCATGGGGCATCTGGAAAAGCCTGAAGATGGCCCGGACCAATGTGCTTAGTATCATTCCCGAAATTGCAACCACGCAGCCAATGGTATCAGGCAAAACCGGGAAACGCTGGCACATGATCATGGATCCGGGCGCGATTCGGGAAATGCTGCTGGATCGGCTTGACAAGTATCCCAAATCCATCGTGACTAAAAACCTGCTAAAACCTGCAATTGGCGAGTCTCTGTTTATCGCCGAAGGCGCGCATTGGCGCTGGCAAAGACGTACCGCAGCGCCCGTGTTTACGCATCGCAACATGATGAACCTTGCACCGATCATGACCGGTGCCGCCGAACGCGCGGCAGAGCGGATCACCGCTGCTGGCCCACGCGCCGTAAACATGCTCGACGAGATGGTGACAACCACTTTTGACGTGATCGCTGATGTCACATTTTCCGGCGGGGAAACCTTTGACCGTGATGGCGTGCATGATGCGATTGACGACTATATCGCCGAAGCCGGAAAAATCTCTTTGTTTGATATCCTTGGCGCCCCGGACTGGGTGCCAAGACCGGGGCGGGTGATGTCAGGCAAAGCCCTGCGCGATATGAAATCAGTCGCAGACAATGCCATCGACCAAAGGGCCGCGCGCGGGCCGTCTGGCGTTCCTGATCTGCTTGATCTTTTGCTACAGGGCGAAGATCCGAAATCCGGGCGCAAAATGACAACGGCCGAGTTGCGTGACAATCTGCTGACCTTCATCGTTGCGGGTCATGAGACGACTGCCTTAACCTTGGCATGGTCAATGTACCTTGTAGCGTTTGACCAAGACGTGCAGGATCGCGCCCGAGCCGAGGCACAAAAAGCATTGCAAGGCCGCCCTGCAACGGGACAAGACGTTGCAAACCTGCCCTATATTCGCCAGATCATTGACGAAGCGCTGCGGCTATATCCACCAGCAGGAATGGTATCGCGTACTGCACTGGCGGACGACACATTGTGCGGACGCGCGATCCGACCGGGGGATACCTGCATTATTCCTATCTATGCGCTGCAACGCTCAAAGCTTTTGTGGGACGAACCGGATGCTTTCCGACCCGAGCGGTTCGCCAATCGTAAATCTGTAGATCGATATGCCTATCTGCCCTTCGGCGACGGGCCGCGCATCTGCATCGGCGCATCCTTTGCACTGCAAGAAGCTGTCATCATTCTTGCGACATTGCTGAGCCGTTTCAAATACACCCCCGTACCCGGAAAAGAACCCGACCCAGTTATGATCCTAACACTGCGGCCTCAGGGCGGCGTCTGGCTGACGGCAGAGCCTGTCTCGCCCGAAATATAGGTCTTTAAAAGTGCCTTTGATCATAAAACGCGCGTCGCGATCACTCCACAGCACGCCCGAAAGCCAAGTCGCAGTTTAGTTAAACCGATTGTCCCGCGGAAACCCACGCGGGGCCATGCGGCCCGTGCCTGCACGCTTGCCCATCCATTCCACAAGCTCTGTTTCGGTTCTGGTGCGGCCAGCGGGATCACTCCAGCTGAGCCCATCTGCCAGTGTGAAAGTACTGGCATCCGAAAGGCCACCATCACGGTACTTTTGCAATCGGACACCTTTCCCACGCGCCATTTCGGGCAATTCATCGATCGCAAAAACCAGAACTTTCCGGTTTTCACCAACCACAGCGACTGCATCGCCTACGACTGGCTTGCATACACACAAACGCACGTCGCCGCGCACATTCAGAACCTGTTTGCCAGTCCGGGTCTGTGCAATCACGTCCTCCTCAGGCACGATAAAGCCATCGCCAGCAGTTGACGCAACCAACAGCTTGCGGCCCGGCTGGTGGGTCAAAATTTTCTGTATTTGCGCCTCATTTGGCAAATCGACCATCAAACGCAAAGGTTCGCCCATGCCGCGCCCACCGGGCAGGTTGGCCGCGGAAAGCGTGTAAAACCGCCCGTTCGATCCAACGATGACAAGCCGGTCGGTGGTTTCAGCATGAAAAATAAAACGCGGCCCGTCTCCGTCTTTGAATTTCAATTCTCGCGTCAGATCGATATGCCCCGTCATGGCGCGTATCCACCCCATTTCACTGCACACCACAGTGATCGGTTCGCGGTCGATCATCGCCTCAAGCGGCACCTCTTCGATGGTACCCGCATCTGCAAAGGTTGTGCGCCGCGCGCCACCGTCCCAATCCTTGCCAAACTGTTTTTTGGTTGCGCGCAGCTGATCCGCGATCGCCTGCCACTGCAGCTCACCGCTTTCCAGCAGATCCTCAAGTGCGGCGCGTTCTTTCATCAATGCGGACTGTTCACGCAGCAATTCGACCTCTTCAAGGCGCCGCAAGCTGCGCAGGCGCATATTCAAGATGGCTTCGGCCTGAACATCGCTCAATTCGCCGTCACCTGGGGTCGGGGGCACGTAATCGGCCTCTGACGTCGCCCTGACATGGTCTTTGGACCAATCCTCGGTCATCAATGCGACTTTGGGATCTTCGTCATAGCGGATGATGTCGATCACACGGTCCAGATTGAGGAAGGCTGTGATGAATCCTTCGAGCACTTCCAAGCGGTGATCAATTTTTTCCATCCGGTGCTGACTGCGGCGAAGCAGAACCTCGCGACGGAAATCAAGGAAGGCGCGCAGCACCTCTTTCATGGAACAGACGCGCGGTGTGACCCCATCGATCAGCACATTCATGTTCAAGCTAAACCGGACCTCGAGGTCGGAATTTCGATAAAGCATGCCCATCAACACATCGGCATCTACATTCTTCGAGCGCGGCTCAAGGATCAGACGAATGTCATCGGCGCTCTCGTCGCGGACATCGGCAAGGATGGGGATTTTTTTGGTCTGGATCAATTCAGCAAGCTTTTCGATCAGCTTAGATTTCTGCACCTGATATGGAATTTCAGTTACGATGATTTGCCATTGACCGCGGCCCAGATCCTCAACCTCGTAACGGCAGCGCAGGCGAAACCCGCCCTTGCCAGTCCGGTAGGCCTGGACAATCTGTTCGGCAGGCTCAACGATGATGCCGCCGGTCGGAAAATCTGGGCCGGGCACGTAATTTAAAAGCGTATCATCACGCGCGTCCGGCGTTTTGATCAGGTGCAGGCAAGCATCACATAGTTCAGCTATATTGTGGGGTGGAATATTCGTGGCCATCCCCACGGCAATCCCGCTGGACCCATTGGCCAACAGATTGGGAAACTGCGCCGGCAACACGACCGGTTCGGTCAATGTGCCATCATAGTTCTCGCGGTAATCAACCGCGTTTTCGTTCAACCCTTCGAGCAAGGCTTCGGCAACGGCCGTCATCCGCGCTTCGGTATAGCGCGACGCGGCCGGGTTATCGCCATCAATGTTACCAAAGTTCCCCTGACCATCCACCAGTGGATAGCGGACGTTGAAATCCTGGGCCAACCGCGCCATTGCGTCATAAATCGCAGCGTCACCATGGGGGTGATAGTTGCCCATCACATCGCCCGAAATCTTGGCCGATTTGCGAAACCCGCCGCTGGAT
>JABITU010000068.1 GCA_018668195.1 Tateyamaria sp.
CAGAATTTAATCCAAATTCCTGCCGCTTTCCATCACAGAAAAGGCCCCCGTCCAAGCAAA
Organism: Tateyamaria sp.; assembly: GCA_018668195.1. Next base: position 61 of record JABITU010000068.1, read on the forward strand.
CTTAGGCCAGCTCGACTTCGGCGCCAGCTGCTTCCAGCTTGGCTTTAACGTCTTCGGCTTCGGCCTTGTCGACACCTTCTTTGATCTTGCCACCAGCTTCAACCAGATCCTTGGCTTCTTTCAGACCCAGACCTGTGAGGCCACGGACTTCTTTGATGACATTGATTTTCGAAGCGCCGGGGCTCTTCAAGATCACGTCAAATTCTGTCTTTTCTTCCTCTGCAGCGACTCCACCGTCTGCAGGACCGGCCATCATTACAGCGCCGCCAGCAGCGGGCTCGATGCCGTATTCGTCCTTGAGGATTGTTTTCAGTTCTTGTGCTTCCAGCAGCGTCAGACCAACGATCTCTTCTGCCAGTTTTTTCAGATCAGCCATTTTATCAGCTCTTTCCGTTTACATATTTGTGTTCCAACGCGCGAGATTATCACACGCCGCTCAGACGTTTGCTTACGCTGCCGCCTTGTCCTCGATTGTGGACAAGATGGAAGCAATGTTGCTTGCAGGTGCGCCAATGGACCCGGCGATATTCGATGCAGGCGCGCCAATCATGCCCGCGATGGTGCTGATAAGCTCCTCGCGCGAAGGCATTTTTGACACGGCAGTAACACCGGCACGGTCCAGAGCGTTCTCACCCATAGCACCACCAAGGATCACGAACTTGTCGTTTTCCTTGGCAAAGTCCTCAGACACCTTAGCAGCAGCCACGGGATCTTCGGAAAAGGTCAGAACGGTCATACCCGTCAGATATTCAGCAATGCTTGCGCATGGCTTCCCATCTAGGGCGATTTTGGCGAGCCGATTCTTGGCAACTCGAACGCTTGACCCATTGTCGCGCGCACGCGCACGAAGGTCTTGCATTTCGGCAACTGTCAGACCAGCGTAGTGGGCAACCACAACGACGCCAGAGCTTTCGAAGATCTGGCCGAGTTCATCGACCACTTTCTCTTTCTGGGCTCTATCCACAGTCTTACTCCAGTTATAGGAGGGGCTAACCCCTCCGGCTCGTTTTCACCGAACCAAAAGGCACGGCAATCGGGTCCTAACGGGTCGTCGCAGCCCTAAGCCTGGAACACACCAGGCCGGAATGTCTCTTCCCGTCTCAGGCAGGGCTTATGGCCAGCTTATCCTGACCACCCACCGTCTCGGACGAAATAAAGGGCTGACACGAATCGTGCGGCAGCCCTTGGTAGGTCCATAGTAGCTCTGCACGAGATTTCCAAGCCTGTTTTTGCCAATATGGCTCACTTGTATGGCGGTACACCTGAACATGTCCGTCCCAGACCCGATGATCAGGGTGTAGCACCACGATACTTGCCGAACGTATTTGACCAAAGCTGGCGACAAACTGTGTCCATCGTCCAAACCACGGAACGGGTGCGGACACCTGCCGCGATTTCATTAAAGAGCCGAGATGAACTGCGCGAAAAATCATACCGCAATATCGTGCTTGAGCATTTCTGAAGCATAAATCGCACAGCACATTCGATGGTATAATGCATCAGCGCAAGAGACTGTGCCATTTGCAATCTGCCTGACTGCGCTTTCTTGAATAAGGCGCGATCACCGATCCAACTTTAGAGCTGGCAGGCTAACCGTAATAGCATCATTAACAAGGAACCCCGAGCCATGGCCCGGGGTTCAACTTGGTTTTACTCACTGATTGCAGACGACACGTCGATGCTTACGCCTGGGCCCATAGTCGAGCTTAGCGATACTTTTTTCATGTACGTGCCTTTCGAACCCGACGGCTTGGCCTTGGCGACTGCGCTCATGAAAGCGCGGACGTTCTCAACCAGTTTGTCTGCATCAAAAGACGCTTTGCCGACACCTGCATGCAGAACTCCAGCCTTTTCGACTTTAAACTGCACCTCGCCACCCTTGGCCGCTTTTACCGCTTCGGCAACGTCCATAGTAACGGTGCCAACCTTGGGGTTGGGCATCAAGTTCCGGGGGCCAAGCACTTTGCCCAAGCGGCCCACTACGGGCATCATGTCTGGTGTGGCGATGCAGCGATCAAAGTCAATCTTACCGCTTTGCACAGTTTCCATCAGATCTTCTGCGCCCACAATATCAGCGCCAGCAGCCTGAGCTTCTTCCGCCTTCGGACCTCGTGCAAACACCGCGACACGGATGTCTTTGCCTGTTCCATTGGGAAGGCCAACAACACCACGAACCATCTGATCAGCATGACGGGGATCGACGCCAAGGTTCACAGAAATCTCCACTGTCTCGTCAAATTTGGCGGCAGCGTTGCCCTTGACCAGTGCGACGGCGTCTTCAACACTTAAGTTGCTTTTTCCGGCGAAGGCCGCGCGCGCGGCAGTTGAACGTTTACCAAGCTTTGCCATCTTACTTCACCTCAATGCCCATGGAACGGGCGGAGCCCAGGATGATCTGCATAGCGCCTTCGATATCGTTGGCGTTCAGATCCTTCATTTTCGCTTCAGCAATTTCCTTGACCTGTGCTGCAGTCACGTGGCCGACAACCTCGCGGCTGGGGGTTTTAGCACCGGATGACAGCTTGGCCGCTTTTTTCAGGTAGTACGACGCCGGGGGCGTCTTAATTTCCATCGTAAAGGACTTGTCCTGATAATAGGTAATCACGGTCGGGCACGGCGCACCGGGTTCCATATCTGCGGTTTTGGCGTTGAACGCTTTGCAGAATTCCATGATGTTGATGCCGCGTTGACCCAGCGCCGGACCAACCGGCGGTGAAGGGTTTGCTTTGCCGGCGGGCACCTGCAGTTTCATACTGCCAACGAGTTTCTTGGCCATGGGCCATTCTCCTTTTCAACACCCACAGGACGCGTCCCTTGGGTCTTTGGTTGATGTGGTTCGGGTCAACGATCGCGATCGCCTTGCCTCCCACATGGGATTCGTCCCTTTGAACGAGGTGCTCAGATACAAGCACAACAACAGTTTTACAAGCCGTTGTGCATGGCCTTTTGACACTGTTGGGCAGGATAATCACAATGGTAAGCAAACATGAGTAATATTGTTGTGCGGCATTTGCGAAAGGCCACAAATAACTGACCATGCCATGGCGCGCACGTCCCAGAGACGGGTTGCACGGATAATTCTCACGAACGCCACCACAAAACTTGCAATAATTTAGTTAATGTTCTATTTATGTTCTCATAACAATCGGAGCATGACCCATGTCCCATTACTTGCACCAACTCGGGCTGTTTGACCTTGAACACATTGTGCAGCCGATCGCGGCACCGCAGCCAGCAACAGAAAAGCAAATTAATTTCGCCAAGGCGCTGGCGGCTAAAAACGGTACAAAACTGCCCTTAGAACTGATGCGTGACCGATCAGGGTTGTCGGTATGGATCGAAAGGGCCAAATGCGCCGCCACGGAAAGCCAATTTACCAACTACCCGAGTGCAAAGCAGGTTCAGTTTGCCGAACGAATTGCGCGCCTCAAACGCCGCCAAATTCCGACGCAGTGCTTTAAGGACAAGACGATGATGTCACGCTGGATCGACGGCCACAGACCGCGTTGACGATGTGGCGCTTTGACATGCTGACTCTTGTTTGTGGTCTGCTACCTTTTGCGCATGTCAAGTGAAACTCGTGTTCTGTACAATGCCGAATGTCCTGTTTGTAGGGCAGAGATCGATCATTATTCCGCCTACAGTGAGCGCCAAAAACTGCCAATTATTTTTGACGATCTGAACACGGATGCGTTAGCAGCGTGGGGGCTTGACCCAGATAACGCCACGCGACGTTTACATGTGTCAAAAAACGGATTGGTCTACGCCGGAATTCCGGCTTTCATCATTCTTTGGCAAGATATGCCAAAATATCGCTGGCTTGCGCGCGTTGTTGGCATGTCGGGCGTGCACTGGCTGGCCGTGCAGGTCTATGATCATCTGCTAGCCCCGCTTTTGTACCGGTGGCATCTGCGCAGGCGGAAACGCGCTGCAGCGCCAGACGGGGCGCGCACTGATGGAAATCAAACCTCGTCAAGGTAGGTCCGCACGCACGTTTGTACGTGGCGAAACCGGTCTCCACCCAGATGCTTGCCGCCATACCAGCGAGTCACGACAATCAAATGGTCGCGCAGCCCCTCGCGTTGCAGCATACGGATAATAACCATGCCAGCGCCAATTTCGCCATCGTCGCCTTTGATAGCGCCGCCCTTTATCAGGTCAGCTGCCCAGCTATTATGCGTTGCTTTCGCATAGGCACGGTCGCGCTTGAGTATAGAAAGCGCAAAGTCGATCCCAGAGCGGTCCAATACAGGGCAGCCAGATACCGCATATTTCGATCCCCGATCGGTCAAAATGCGGCCAAGTTTTTTCAAAGCTTTGGTTTCCTCTTTCATCGTGACGTCGGTATTGACCTGACACCTTTGGATGGCACGGCCTGTGGATGAGACGACAGCACCGACTACAACAGCCCTTCGTTATGCCCGCTATGAATTTTGTCTAATGATCTGCCCGGCTTGACGAAATAACTGACATCATCCAAATCTAACAACCCTGCGAATTAAGGCTGTTTTGGATGAGGTAAGTTTTTTCGCATAACGCTCTATAGTCCTTCGATCGTGCGGCGCACTGTTTCGATCCGCTGCGCATTGGGCGGGTGTGTACCAAGAAAGCGATCACCAGGATCAGGAATGCGATTGAAAAATTGCGCCCCAATAACTGGGCGATACCCCGCACGCGCTGTAATAATTGCACCAAGAGCATCAGCTTCAAGTTCAAACTCTTTGGAATAGCTGCGCGCGCCGACTTGCGCACCGATACGGCTGGCTGATTCCACGGCGCTTGAACTGCCACCCGTTAGCGCAGCAAGGTTGGCAAATGTCCTCGCACCCGTTTGCGCATTCTCACGCTGTCGCGCGATGTGCCCAGCCACATGGTGCGCTGCCTCGTGCCCCATAACAAAGGCCAATTCATCTTCATTACGGGCTTCTGCGATGAGTGCGATGGTAAAGACAATGACGGGGCGACCGTTTTCATCCAAAGTCTGAAAGGCATTAGAAGGTTGGCCTGGACGATCGTCCACGACGATACGGAAATCGCAATTTACTTTTCGTGTGCGAGCACGACACGTGCGCTCAGCCACCGGTTCCACTCCTTGCGCCACCTGCGCGAATGCCCGAGCCGCCTGATCGGGCGTGCGTAACTCGTCAGGCGTATCATCAACCGGGCCTGATGCAACAGGCGTATCTTCCGAGATAATAACCTGCGCGCACGCAGCCATCAGGACCAGCGTCGCAAGGGCAGCCACCCACCTCATCATAAGAAACCTACTCCATGCTCGTGAATTTCAAGGCGCTAGCCTACCATGCTCTTGCGCCGCTGCCAGCCCTGATCAAGTCGCGTTGTTCCTCTAGGCAAAGGCACGCAGATAGCCTAGCCTGAGGTTATGTTTACGATTGAGCACGAATTCGATGCCACGGTAATCACCCTTGTCGACGAAGGGGCCGTACCGCTGCAGGAGGACGTGGTCGTTAACAGCTTCGCCGAATGCGTAACTGTCGAACAGTACGACCCGCGCACAGACAGCGTGATCAAGGTTACCTTGTCGCCAGAGCAATTGCGCGACCTTGCAGCCGCCCTTGACCTACCCGAGGGTGTCTACCAATTGCGCGAGGCCGAAGCCTGACCTATAGCGTTTGACGAAATACTTGAAATATCATGCATCACCGAAAGCGTTGAAATCTGTCATTTTCAGGCAGCGTTAGGTAGTTCACCTGTTCCGAACAACGCGTTAGGCTCTGGATACTTGGCCTGCGTCTGATACCATGTGCGCCAAATACCAAAAGGATCTAGCATGGCTACGGGCACCAAAATCCGCACCTATTTCAACGGCACTTGGCACGACGAAGACGTCCCGATCATGCGGGCGGCCGACCATGGCAGCTGGCTTGGGAGTTCGGTGTTTGATGGCGCACGCTTTTTCGATGGTCGCGCGCCTGATCTTCTGGCCCACTGTGAGAGGGTGAACCGTTCAGCCCAAGCGCTGATGATTACCCCAACTCTGAAAGCGGCAGAAATTGTCGAAATCGCGCGCGAGGGCCTTAAGGCCTATGATCCATCAGACGCCGTGTATATTCGACCGATGTATTGGGCGCTAGACGGTGACGCAACCGCCATTGTGCCCAACGCAAACACAACCGGCTTTGCCCTCTGTCTGGAAGCGATTCCCATGGCAGATCAGAATGCGTCGACGACATTGGGCCGCACCAGTTTCCGCCGACCCGTTCTTGAAGACAATGTCGTAAATGCCAAGGCTGGCTGCCTGTATCCGAACAACGCACGCATGCTGGCCGAGGTGCGCCGAAATGGTTTTGGCAACGCGCTGGTTGCAGACGCCATGGGCAATGTCGCTGAAACTGCGACCACCAATGTGTTCATGGCGCGTGATGGTGTCGTATTCACACCCATTCCCAACGGTACTTTTCTGGCCGGTATCACCCGCTCGCGCCATATCTCTAATCTCCGAGCCGATAGTATCCAAGTACATGAGACCGTCCTGTCATTCGCCGATTTTGAAGATGCAGACGAAGTTTTTCTGTCGGGAAACATGACCAAAGTCACACCGGTCATCGGCATTGAAGGCAAGAGCTATCAAGTTGGCCCTATTACACGCCGCGCGCGCGAACTCTATTGGGATTGGGCGACGTCCAGCTAACTGACGTATGTCATCGCGGATTGACGCCACCCAAGACGACCACACCGCTTGCGCCAGACGAAGGGTTACTCCATTGTCGAGCACAACAGTGGAGGATCCATGCGCAAATTTATGGTAGTACTCGACGACAGTCGAGAATGTCTGAATGCGATGCGCTTTGCAGCGATGCGCGCATCGCGAACTGGTGGTGGCGTGGCAATTCTCTCTGTCATACCGCCAGATGATTTTAATCATTGGATTGGTGTTGGCAATGTCATGCGCGAAGAGGCACGTGAAAGGATCCATGCGCATTTTGAAGTGTTCGCGAAATGGATGCGTGACAAACAAAATGTAGACCCAGAGCTGGTGATCCGCGAAGGCCAACCAGTGGACGAGATTATTGCGCAGGTGCGCGACGATCGCGAGATTGGAGTGCTCGTTTTAGGCGCAGGAACCGACAAAAAGGGCCCCGGCCCGCTGGTGACGCAGTTGACCCGAAACTCTGGCAATCTGCCGATACCTGTTACAATTGTGCCCGGCGACCTGAGCAAAGAACAGCTTGAGGCGATCACCTGAACGTCCTTGCGACTCTGTATGGCAACTGCAAGATGCACAAACCCCCTTGAACAGTCCTGGCGGCGAGTGGTGAACTTTCGTCTAGATTAGCTTTTTGCATGAACAAAACGGATATTCGGGCCCGCTTGAGTATCAATATTTAAGTGAGAGCAATACGATTTGATGCTGACAAATTTAATGCCGCCGTTCGGACGTGCGGCAGATGCCATATCAACAAGCGTATTCATTAAGGATTGCGGTCTGATTATCTGCCAATTATTTTTTGCGCAGTCACCATACATACCGACAGGCCATCAGATTAGAATCATTCCAAACCTTGACTTGGCGCCGTCCAGCGCGCATATCATACTGTGACATTAAGGGGATCAGCATGTTCATCCAAACCGAATCAACACCAAACCCCGCAACGCTCAAGTTTTTGCCAGGCCAGACGGTGCTGGACATGGGCACTGCAGACTTTCCAACGTCAGAGGCCGCCTCTAAATCACCACTCGCCAGTCGTGTATTCGCCGTCGATGGGGTAACGGGTGTGTTCTTTGGAACCGATTTTGTCACTGTGACCAAGGCAGAAAGCGTCGACTGGGACCACATCAAGCCCGCCTTACTGGGCGCAATAATGGAACATTTTCAGTCTGGGCAACCGGTTATGGACGACGGGCATGCTCCGGTATCTGGCCACGCCGAACATAACGGCGAAGACGGTGTTGTTGTTGGTCAGATCAAGGAATTGCTGGACAGCCGGGTGCGTCCCGCCGTGGCGCAGGACGGTGGTGACATAACGTTTCACGGCTTTGAGCGCGGTGTCGTCTATCTGCACATGCAAGGGGCGTGTGCCGGATGCCCATCCTCAACACTTACGTTGAAAATGGGCATTGAAAACCTTCTTCGCCATTACATCCCCGAGGTGACAGAGGTTCGCCCTGTCGCTGTCTGACAGCAAAGATAGATTGGATGGTTATGCGCATAGCTATGGAGTCGTACTTATACTCAGTATTGCCGAAGATCTAAACGCGTAACACAGCTTTGGTTGGACAAAATCCAGCAAACCGCGCATCCACCACAAAAACGCGACCCTTGGAATGCACATCGTAAACGATCTGCTCACGCATACTGAATGTACACGGGCAAGGCTATTGAGACCGACTTCATGACCACCCCGCTGATTCTTGGCTTCGACACGTCCGCCTCGCATTGCGCTGCAGCTCTTACCTATGGGCATCAGGTAATCGAGGCCCGAGGAGAGGTCATGGCAAAAGGCCAAGCTGAGCGTTTGATGAGCCTGCTAGAAGAGGTACTGGCCGCACAAAAGACCACCTGGCAGGATCTGTCGGCCATTGCCGTAGGCGTTGGGCCCGGTAATTTTACTGGAATCCGTATTGGCGTTTCGGCCGCACGGGGGCTGGCACTTGGATTGGGAATTCCAGCCTACGGTGTTACCGGCTTTGATGCGCGTCAACGGCTGGCTGTGTCCGGCACACAGATTGCAATCACAGCGCCACGTCAGATGGCTTACATTATCGGGGACAACGGCCCTAAACTGGTGCCGTTGGATGATGTTACACTGGCAGCGTCCGAACCTGAGCCCACCGACCTGGCGACAGCGACCGCGCTGCACGCTGCGTCGCTATGGCCAGCACCCGCACTGGCGCCAGCGCCATTCTATATCAAACTGCCCGACGCGGCCCCTGCACGTGATGCAGCGCCGACCCTGCTACAGTGACTCCGGAAATCCTGTCGACGATCCACAGATCCGCCTTTGTCACTGATAGGCCTTGGAGTACGGCAGAATTCAAATCACTGCTCATCAGCCCGCACACACACCTGACGGCCAAACAACACGGTTTTGCGCTCTGGCGCTGTATCGCCGATGAGGCTGAACTGCTAACCATCGCCGTTAATCGCAAACATCAGCACAAAGGGATAGGGCGAAACCTGATGTCAGCATGGATGACAGCGGCCTCAAATTCCGCTAAAATGGCATTCTTGGAAGTCGCAGCTGATAACAGGGCTGCGACTGCGCTGTATCGGGAATTTGGCTTTGTTACGGTTGGCCGAAGAGAGAAATACTATGCGCGTCAAAACGGGCATAGCGACGCACTGCTCATGCAGGCCGCCCTTGGTAGTGACTAGTGTTTGATGAATTTCTTGTAATACGCGTCCATCCAAGCACGATGGGCGTATTTTGTCACCGAGTCTGCACATCGAACCTCTGTGCGGACTAAAAAGCAGTTGACCCCAACCCGCCCCTGCGGCCTAATCCATCATGATCAATTTGATCCTGGGCCCACGCGACTCTGCTGCCAGGGCTCCAAACACAAAATTCGGGAGTAAATGAAACCATGACCCTCATGCAGAAATTTTTTGGCGCAACAGCTGCGCTGGCCCTGTCGGCCGGCGCCGCCCTCGCCGAACCTGCCCTGATCTTTGACCTGGGTGGCAAATTCGACAAATCCTTTAACGAAGCTGCATTCAACGGCGCCAAGCGCTGGGCCGATGAAACCGGCGGCAAATTCTTTGAGATCGAGCTGCAATCCGAAGCACAACGCGAACAAGCGCTGCGCCGCTTTGCAGAAGCTGGCGCGAATCCAGTAATCACAACAGGCTTTGCCTTTGCCGATCCAGTGAACGCGGTAGCGGGTGACTACCCCGACACCAAATTTGTCAACATTGACGGCTGGATGCCAGAAGTGCCAGCCAATGTGCAATTGATTGGCTTTCAAGAGCATCAGGGTTCGTACCTTGTTGGCATGATGGCAGCGATGGCGTCGGAATCGGGCACCGTGGGCTTTATCGGCGGCATGGATATTCCTCTGATCCGTCACTTTGGCTGCGGCTATGCACAAGGCGTCAAAGCGGTGAACCCGGATGCCACAGTAATCGCCAACATGACCGGCACAACGCCTTCTGCTTGGAACGACCCGGTCAAAGGCTCTGAACTGACCAAAGCGCAAATCAGCCAGGGTGCTGACGTGATCTATGCCGCCGCGGGTGGCACGGGTGTTGGTGTGCTGCAAACCGCAGCCGACGAAGATATCCTTTCGATCGGTGTGGACAGCAACCAGAACTACATGCATTCGGGCAAGGTTCTGACATCAATGCTCAAGCGTGTTGATGTTGCGGTTTACGATTCGATGAAAGCCGGCGCTGACATGGAAACCGGTGGCTTTACCACATTGGGTCTGGCCGAAGATGGCGTTGGCTATGCTCTGGATGAGCACAACGCAGATCTCGTATCCGCCGAGATGAAGGCAGCCGTGGACGCGGCGCGCCAGCAAATCATCGACGGTGATCTTGAAGTTGTCGCATACTACGCCAATGACAGCTGCCCCGTACTGGACTTCTAAGTACAAGCAATACAATCTTTGGGCCACGCCAAATAAAACGGCGTGGCCCAGACGTTTTCGACGAATTAATCTTCTTAGCCCCATGGATCCTGCCTGATGACAGCCATCGCCATCGAACTCAAAGGTATTTCCAAGGCTTTTGGACCTGTTCAGGCCAATAAAGATATCTCGATAGGGGTCATGCCCGGGACAATTCACGGCATTATCGGTGAAAACGGCGCAGGCAAGTCTACGCTCATGTCGATCCTTTATGGTTTTTACAAAGCTGACGCGGGCGAAATTTTCATTTCGGGACAAAAGACCGACATTCCTGACAGTCAGGCAGCCATTGCTGCCGGCATCGGAATGGTCTTCCAACACTTCAAACTGGTGGAAAACTTTACGGTCCTTGAAAATATTATCCTCGGTGCCGAAGATGGCGGCCTGTTGCGCCCGTCGTTGGCCAAAGCCCGCAAAACTCTGCTTGAGCTAGAAAAGGAATATGATCTCAAGGTCGATCCGGACGCTGTAATCGAAGAAATTGGCGTTGGCACGCAACAACGGGTCGAAATCCTTAAGGCGCTATATCGGCAGGCCAACATTCTTATTTTGGACGAACCAACAGGTGTTTTGACACCGGCAGAGGCAGATCAGTTGTTTCGCATCCTTCGACGACTTCGCGAAGAGGGAAAGACGATCATCCTGATCACCCACAAGTTACGTGAGATCATGGATATAACCGACACTGTTTCCGTCATGCGACGCGGCGAAATGACAGCGACGGTCAAGACCGCCGACACCTCACCAGAAGAGCTGGCAGAGCTTATGGTCGGACGCAAAGTGCTGCTGCGCGTCGACAAGGTGCCTGCAAAGCCAGGGCCGGTGGTTCTCGATATAAAAAACCTCAAAGTCATTGATGATCAAGGGGTTGAGCGCTTGCGCGGCATCGACCTGCATGTGCGCGCGGGCGAAATCCTTGGGATCGCAGGCGTTGCAGGCAATGGTCAGTCCGAACTGCTGGAAGTCCTTGGTGGCTACACTCAGAGCACGGGTAGCATATGGCTTAACGGCGATCCGATTGAGCTCACGGGAAAACAATCCGACGGCCGCTCACGCCGGACGCGCGGCATCGCACATGTACCAGAAGATCGGCAACGTGAAGGGCTGATCATGGATTTTACCGCTTGGGAGAACACTGCCTTTGGGTATCACCATGACGCGGCATATCAATCAGGGCTTTTTATGAATAATGCCGCAATCAAAGCCGAAACTCAGGCCAAGATGGACAGGTTCGACGTGCGCCCGCCGCACCCCCATCTCGCTGCAAGAAACTTTTCGGGCGGCAACCAGCAAAAGATCGTCCTCGCCCGCGAAATTGAACGCAACCCGGACCTACTTTTGGTTGGCCAACCGACGCGCGGCGTCGACATAGGTGCCATTGAATTCATTCATCAACAGATCGTGGCTCTGCGCGATCAGGGCAAAGCAATCTTGCTTGTCTCCGTCGAACTAGAGGAAATCCTCTCGTTGGCCGACCGCGTCGCCGTCATGTTTGATGGACAGATCATGGGCGAGCGGACAACAGCCGAAACCAATGAAAAAGAACTTGGCCTACTGATGGCAGGAGTGGCCTAATGATGATTTCTTTTCGCCGCAAGTATTTCGGGGCGCCCGCGTCAGCGCCGGGGGCAAAGCCCCCTAAAAAGTCGCGCGTGCGCAGCACACCTTTGGATAACGGGGGCGCAACAGTATGGATGTAATGCCCAAATGGGCCGAAGTTGTTCTCGTCCCGCTGATCTCTCTAGTTCTGGCCGCAATTCTGTCAGCGCTCGTGATATTGGCCATTGGAGAGGACCCAGTAGCAGCCGTCAAACTGATGATTTCGGGTGCCTTGGGGTCCACCTATGGCTGGGGCTACACGCTTTATTACGCTACAAATTTCATGTTCACAGGGCTGGCCGTCGCGGTTGCATTTCACGCCGGTCTTTTCAATATCGGTGGCGAAGGGCAAGCGATGCTGGGCGGGTTGGGCGCGGCCTTGATCTGCCTGTTCATACCTTGGCCTCATTGGTCAATTGCGGTCGTAGCTGCAACAGTCGGGGCTGCCTTGTTTGGTGCGCTTTGGGCCGCAATACCGGCGTATCTACAAGCAAAACGCGGCAGCCATATCGTCATCACCACAATTATGTTCAACTTCATTGCCGCAGCAGTACTGAACTACATGCTTGTAAATATTTTACGTCCGGCTGGCTCCATGGATCCTGCGACAGCACGTTTTCCCGAAGCAGTCCATCTTCCGTCGCTTCATGATTTGTTGGCGCCCATCGGGATTAGCTTTTCCAAATCGGCACCAGCCAACGTCGCATTTCTGATCGCAATAGCAGCTTGCTTCATGGTGTGGCTGTTGATCTGGCGTACATCGCTGGGCCTGGAAATTCGGTCTTTTGGTAAATCCGGACGGGCGGCACGTTATGCCGGGATCGGGGCCGTCAGGATCACAATGATCGCAATGCTGATCTCGGGTGGACTTGCTGGCATGATGGCCATCAACAACGTGATGGGCGAGGCAGAGCGATTGGTACTGAATGCCGTCGAAGGGGCCGGTTTCATCGGTATTGCCGTGGCCCTCATGGGGCGCAGCCATCCCTTTGGCGTGTTCCTCGCCGCGATCCTATTTGGATTTCTGTACCAAGGTGGCGCCGAACTGGCGCTTTGGACATCGATACCGCGTGAATTAATTGTTGTGATACAAGCGCTTGTTATTCTGTTCACTGGCGCGCTGGACAACATGGTAAGGATGCCGTTGGAACGTATCTTCCTTGCCTTGCGCAAGTCGCGCGCATCCCCCTCAACAGATCCAGCGGAGTGACAAGATGAACTTTCTTTCGCTTTTTGATCTTTCGGTTCTCGACACAACAGTCCGCTTGGCAACACCTCTTTTACTTGCTTGCCTTGCCGGTCTATTTTCTGAGAGAGCCGGAATTTTTGATATTGGCCTCGAAGGGAAAATGCTGGCTGCTGCCTTTTTCTCTGCCGCTGTTGCAGCAATCACCGGATCCGTCTGGATTGGCCTCGGGGCGGGTATTGGCGCATCACTGGCATTGTCAGCGGTGCATGGACTCGCTTCCATTACGTTCCGGGGCAATCAGTTGATTTCGGGCGTTGCGATCAACTTTCTGGCGGCCGGGTTGACGGTACTCATTGCTCAGGACTGGTTCCAACAGGGCGGTCGCACCCCTTCGCTTCTAAGCGGTGGACGGTTCGAACCAATCATTTTGCCCTTTGCCGAAAAACTCAGCGCTGTGCCCCTTTTCGGCCCAGTTTATTCTGAATTGTTATCTGGGCACTCATTCCTAGTTTACGTGGCTGTGCTTTGTGTGCCGGGAACATGGTATATCTTATTCCAAACGCGTTTTGGCCTGCGTTTGCGTGCAGTTGGCGAAAACCCAGCGGCAGTAGACACCGCAGGGATTTCCGTGGTGCGCTTACGGTTTGCAGCCATTGGGATTTGCGGCATCTTGTGCGGAATTGCGGGGGCATATCTTGCCACCGGCTTGCAAGCTGGCTTTGTCAAAGATATGACCGCTGGGCGCGGCTTCATCGCACTGGCTGCGTTGATATTTGCCAAGTGGCGGCCCTGGCACGCGCTTTGGGCGACATTGCTTTTCGGATATCTCCAGGCCATCGCATTGCGCCCCGACATCATCGAAGCCGCACTTGGCTTTAAGGTGCAGGTACAGCTTTTGGATGCTTTGCCCTATATTCTGACTGTCGTGATCCTTGCTGGTTTTGTGGGCAAAGCGATTCCCCCTCGAGCGGGTGGGGCCCCGTACGTAAAAGAAAACTAGGGCAATCAACGCCACCTCGTCTAAGGCCAGTTTTACGCAACCAATCTGTCCAGTTTGCTGCATGGCGGCATGGCACTTGATTTCAAGCCCCAGCAAAGACTATTGGGGGGGTATGCAAATATTCCTGCCCATTGCCGAGGTTTCGGTCAACGCCTTCCTGCTTTTAGGGTTGGGTGGCATGGTTGGTATTTTGTCGGGCATGTTCGGCGTAGGCGGCGGTTTTTTAATGACGCCACTGTTATTTTTTATCGGGATCCCACCGGCTGTGGCTGTTGCAACCGAAGCCAATCAAATCGTTGCTTCTTCATTTTCCGGCGTGCTTGCGCATTTCAGGCGCAAAACCGTTGACCTCAAGATGGGGTTTGTTCTGTTGATTGGTGGGCTAATCGGCGCTGCCTTGGGTGTGATGCTGTTCAACTATCTCAAATCGCAGGGTCAGGTCGATCTGTTGGTCAAGCTTTGCTACGTCGTCTTCTTGGGCGTGATCGGTGGCCTTATGTTCATCGAAAGCCTGAACGCACTGCGTAAAACCGCCAAAGGTGGCAGCCTTCCGACCCGCCGCAAGCACGGCCTAATCCACAAGCTACCGTTCAAAATGCGTTTCCGCGTCTCGGGACTTTATATCTCGGTGATACCACCGCTGCTGGTGGGCTTATCGGTCGGCGTTCTGGCCGCGATCATGGGTGTAGGCGGCGGCTTTATTATGGTGCCTGCCATGATCTATTTGCTTGGCATGCCGACCAAGGTGGTGATCGGAACATCGCTGTTCCAAATTATCTTTGTGACTGGTTTCACAACCATGTTGCATGCAACCACCAACTACACGGTGGATGTTGTTTTGGCAGTGCTCTTGTTGATTGGCGGTGTCATAGGCGCACAAATTGGTACTCGAATTGGCGTAAAACTCAAGGCAGAGCAGCTGCGCATTCTGCTCGCATTTATGGTACTACTTGTGTGTGGAAAGCTCGCGTTTGACCTGTTGATGACCCCCGCAGAGATGTTCTCTGTGGGTGCGGTGGAGGGGCATTGATGCGTTGGCTGGTTGCCCTGTTGTTCATGACATTGCCAGCGTTTTCCGAAACCGTTGTGCTGGGTCTTAGTCAGAATAAGATTGCAATCACAACCAGTTTCGACGGTTCTGAAATCCTCGTCTTTGGCGCGGTAAAACGCGAGACAACAATCCCAGATGGCCCCCCACTGGAAGTAATCGTAACCGTCGCCGGGCCATCAGAACCTGTAAGCGTTCGCCGAAAAGACCGACGGTTTGGCATTTGGGTGAATACCGATGCGGTCGAAGTGGACCGCGCACCAAGCTTTTATGCCGTCGCCGCAAGTGGGGCACTGAACGAAGTTCTGAGTGAAGTTGAAGACCTGCGTTATAAAATTTCAATACCACATGCCATACGATCTGTTGGCGCGCCAATGTCGATTATAGATGCAGCCAGTTTCACCGAGGCCTTGATCCGCATCCGGAGTCAGGAAAACCTATATCAGTTGATGGAAAACCATATCGCGGTCGACGATCAGACCCTTTTTCGTGGACGGATCGAATTGCCTGCAGCCTTAACTGAGGGCGACTATGAAACCCGCATCTTCCTGACACGAAACGGCAAAGTGATCTCAAGCTATGAAACCTCGATTGACGTACGAAAAGTCGGATTGGAGCGATGGCTCTTTAGTCTGAGCCGAGAGCAACCATTCCTTTACGGCCTTATGTCTCTGGCGATTGCCATTGCAGCAGGCTGGGCAGCGTCAGCTGCATTTTCATTGCTCC
The DNA here is from genome assembly GCA_018668195.1 of Tateyamaria sp. The sequence continues at coordinate 16,213 of JABITU010000068.1, forward strand.
GGAACTAAAGCTTTTTGAGAAAACTTTAATCATCCATGGTTGCCTACAGATACGTATTCCAATGCGTTAGGTCTTGCATGATATTTCTGGTATTTCGGCAAACCCTATAAGCGGTCCGTCACTGCGAAAGCTCTGGATCGGGCGTCAGTGTCAGCGTTGCCGCCGGAACGGCGCGCAAATCTTCCACGCGCAAACCACTGGTTGGTTTGGAAAGCCGATTGCGAACCACCCAAACCAGACGCTCCTGCGCTCGGGTTATCGCGACATAGGCCAAACGCTTCCATAGTGGCTGTCCTGCCTCGACTCGCCCCATGCGCGCTGCCGCATACAGATCTGGCCCGAAGACTTGCACCGTTTCCCATTGTGAACCCTGCGCCTTGTGGATTGTGACAGCGGCGCCGTGCAGGAACGTGGCTCCCATGCGGGCTGCAAAAGGAATAAACGGCTCTTCTTCATCTGGCTTCTCGATCTTAACGATCGAGGCCGCTGAAACCTGTGGGTCTTCTGCGCCCATGACGTGCAAGCGCGAAAAGCCAGGCTTTCGGCCCTCGCCAAGATAGATCACCTGCGCCCCCTTGATCAGGCCGCGTGCCTCAAGGTCCAGCCGTTTGTTTCTATGCTTGATCGGTAATTCCAATCCGTCACAAATCAATGGCTCGCCTTCAAGCAACGCGTCCTCCGGTGCGTTGTGGACCCTACGAAAGGCGTTGATCAGCCGAATGCGCGTCGCATTGCGCCAAACTAAAACCGGGCTGCGCGCCATCAGATCAACCTCCACACGTTGGCCCCAAACGATGCGGTCGTCATTGGCGGCAGCATCTTCGACCATTTTTTCGAAACGGTGAAAATCGACCGCTGGATCAGCAAGCGCATGGGCAAGATCCAGGATCGGGTTATCCGCATCCTGTCGATGGATGCGATTAAGGTTCAGAACCGTCCGCTCTGGCATTTTGTCAAATATCATAGCGCCAGACTGTTTAACTGGTGACAGCTGCGCAGGATCCCCAAACAATAGCAACGTTGGGAATATCTCTTTCAGATCGTTAAATTGCTCATCATCCAACATGGAAGCTTCGTCAACAAAGCCGATATCAAGCGGTTCTTCGCGTCGTTTCCAGCCTGTGATGAAATCCGATCCGCGCAAACCTGCTGACGCCAAGGCACCCGGAACAGATTTGTTGATTTGATAAAAAGCAAATGCGCGATCAAGTGCCTGATCTGTCAGCCCCTCTATTTCGGGGCGGTCGCAATTGCCCGCAAGCCATTCGGCAATTCGTTCATATTCTGGGTCATAAACAGGTGTGTAAAGAATCCGGTGGATGGTTGTCGCTGGCACGCCTCGCAAGCGCAACACAGATGCTGCCTTGTTTGTTGGTGCTAAAATGGCGAGGGTTCGCTTGTCCTTGCGTTTACGGCTTTCGTACTCACCTGAAACAACGTCCAACCCTGCATTTTCCAATGCCTTATACAGCTCAGCAAGCAAGAGTGTTTTTCCCGAACCCGCTTTGCCAGTAATTGCCATAACCGCGGATTTTCCCAATCTTGGTGGCATCATCAGAGCATTATCAAGATCGATGCCCGCACTGCGCAGCATCTCTGTCACACTATCATACGCGGTCGCTTGATCATCAGACAGGGAAATAGAAGTGGCCATGACAAAACCCTACAGAGGAGAGGCGTCATGGGCCAGCCAGATTACAAAGTAATCGCGATACAGGCCTCAAAATATGACATAAATTACGTTAGATCGCGAGGCGGGACAGTGCATTTTGCGATGGAATATTGCGCGTCACAAAGTAACTGAAACATCACGCGTTACCTAGCGCGTTAACCTGTTCGAACAGAGGTACGTAGCGGCGTAGATCCAAAGGAGCGATCAAACCATTTACGGGAGAAGAGCGGTGAAACTCCGGCGCGATCTGCGAGTTGCGCAGCGATGTCATCATCAAAATGCCAAAGCCCTACACTGATCTGGTCCGAGCCTTGACCAGCGCTACCCAATACTTCGGGCGACGCGCCAATAATACGATAGATTCGGATCATGCGAGCGTCGAAAACGCCAACAATATGTTCTACGTTAAAGTTTTGCGTGACTTCACCGCCACCCAGCATCAACGCCGCGGCAACGTGACGCCCAGCGCCCCGATTAAGGCAAAAACGGGTACATTCCCAGATGAATGGACTGGTAATTTGCCCCGAAAGTATATTAATGAAATGCTCGTTCACCATTGTGCGTCCTGTGGTCGGCAGAAAACGCATCGAGCCGCCGTGGCTGCCATCTGGCTCTTCCCAGATGACATATAGTGGGTTCAATTCATCGTATTCATCCCGTTCAAAACCAACATCATCTAC
>JABITU010000069.1 GCA_018668195.1 Tateyamaria sp.
CCCTCAACGCACCCACCTGAGACAGATCCCATCATTTCACCAGACCCAGAGACCACAAGCTGTGCGCCAGCCCGGCGTGGAGCGCTGCCCCAAGTGTCGATCACGGTGGCCAATACCGCGCCCTGCCCTGCAGCGTACCAGGCCAGCGCTTGTTCCGGTGCCGTCTCAAAGCTCATCTAATCTGCCTTTATCCAGCTGCATACCGCACTTATCTGCACCCTAGACCGTAATCTCCTTCCCACAGGAAAGACAAGCCTAGCCCCATGTGTGTGCACAGATCTGTTTCCGCCCCTGCAAACGCTTGCGCCTGACCGCGTCGCGCCCTAAGTCTGACGGGTAAGAACCGGAGAGCTGTTCCATGCCAATGCAAGCCCAAGAGATCGAAGACCTGATCCGCGAAACATTTCCCGAAGCACAAATCACAATCACCGATCTGCGCGGCGACGGAAATCATTATTCAGCCGAGGTTATCGATGCCTCTTTCACCGGCATGAACCGCGTGCAACAGCACCGTGCTGTAACCAAAGCCCTTAAGGGCAAAATGGACGGCAGTCACGGCGAATTGCATGCATTGGCTCTCACGACCAAGGCCCCCTAATGCGCACCCTTTGGTCCATCCTGACCTATCCGCTGCGCACACAACCGCGCGGTCTGCTGGCCGCGCGCCGTCCCGGACGCGATGAAATGGGCCAAAATCGCCTAAGCCCTCTGGGAATGGAGGCAACCGATTTATCCCTGATCGACCGGGTCGCGCGTCAAAACGATGCTTTGGAACGTGCTCCATCGATCGTCATAGACCGCAAGGGCACCTTTGCAGCCCGCGCAAGCACCCATGTTGATGCGATGCCCGAAGACGAAACCTATGCCGCACGGTATCACCGTGCCTTCATGAAGAAAGATACCTGAGATGACAGATGCAGCCAAACGTATCACCGAAACCATCAAAGCCGACGACGTCGTGCTGTTTATGAAAGGCACCAAGTCGATGCCACAATGTGGCTTTTCCAGTCGTGTTGCTGGTGTGTTGAACTACATGGGCGTCGATTTTTCTGACGTAAACGTTCTGGCAGACGAAGACATGCGGCAAGGGATCAAAGATTTCTCAGATTGGCCGACCATCCCCCAGCTGTATGTCAAAGGCGAATTCGTAGGCGGCTGCGATATCATCACGGAGATGACGCTGTCCGGCGAACTGGACACTTTGTTCGAAGAAAACGGTGTCACTTTTGACAAAGACGCCGCTGACAAGATACGTGATGCGAACGGCTAAGCTCGCCTCACGATCAATAATTTGTGCACGTCAAGCAGAGCCGGACCATCAAGATCCGGCTTTTTCTTCGGCATCTGCGGCCAGCGCTTCGGCGCGGGCGGCCAATTCGGCCAGCGTGTCATGCACCGATTGTGGTACAACCGGCACTTCCACGCGCTCGGGCTCGGGCGCACCCATGGAGCGCAATCCTTCTAGCTCTGCCTCACGTTCAGCCAGTTGAGCACGGATTGCAACGATCGCGTCTTCGACGCTGGCTGTTTTGTCCGCCAGCATCAGCCCTGCCATCAGCAACATCCGCGCTTCTGGCATCCGGCCAACCTGATCCATCAAAACTTGCGCCTCATCATCCAGCATCTTGGCAGCTGTGTGCAGGTAATGCTCTTCACCCTCTTGGCAGGCAACAGCGAAATCCCGACCTCCGATGGCAACTGTCACCTCAGGCATCTGATTGTTCCTTTGAGCTGGTTTCTGGTGCCTCTAACAGCGGCATCAGGGCACTAATAATGCTACTAGCCTCGGCTACATCTACCGCTCGGCCTGCACGCAGAACCTCCAGTTCGGCCATCATTGAAGCGTTGATGAGGTGCGGCTCGCCTACACCTTCTTCGTTGGCGGCGCGCAATGCTGCGTTCGACTGGCGCAATTGATCGCTGGCCGTGCGCAACCGCTGCACTTCAAGATCAAGAGCTGTAATTCGCGCCTCAGCGTTGGCGACCGCTTTTGCGTCGCTGACCTCGCCATCGTAGCGGTCTTTTAACGCCTGCAGGCGTTCGCTCAGTTGTGCATTGGCCAGTTTCTCATCCTCTAGCGCGGTTGCCAGTTCAGCTGCGATTTTTGCCTGTGCCGCGCCAGCGTTGCCAACACTGCCGGCAATTCTGTCCATCGCGGCGGTTATACGTCGCTGCAAATCGTCAATGTCGCTCATGCTCTGCCCCTTTCTGTCTGATAATATAGAAGGCGGGATATTTCATAAAAAAACTCGATGCGAATCGCTATGTATCTTGGCTTTGTCCTGAGTTTAATCAAAGGATTTGGAAATTGCGCCCCCATTACGATCAAGCACTTGCAGGTCGGCGTTCATGTGCCGCTAAAACGTGTTAGTCACGCGCGCTTGATCTTTGGGACTTGGGTGGTATTGAGCCTGCATCTTTATTGCTCAATTGCCCAAAGGACACGTTCGTGGATCTGACAGCCCTTCGCACCGCACACCCTGATCATTGGTCCAAGGCCATAGCCATTCGAGCGCTGACCCTGGATGCCGTCGCCGCCGCAAATTCCGGACACTCTGGCATGCCGATGGGCATGGCGGATGTTGCAACGGTCTTGTTCGAAAAGCATTTGAAATTTGACGCTTCGACACCAAACTGGCCCGACCGTGACCGCTTCATATTGTCGGCCGGACATGGGTCGATGCTGCTGTATTCCCTTTTGCACCTTACTGGCTATGCCGACATGACGCTTGAGCAGGTCAAAAACTTTCGCCAGTGGGGCGCGATCACGGCCGGTCATCCGGAATATGGCCACTCCGCGGGCATCGAGACAACGACAGGGCCGCTCGGCCAAGGGATCGGCAATGCGACCGGCTTCGCCATGGCAGAGGAAATTATGCGCGCCCAATACGGCAATAAAGTTGTCGATCACCACACCTATGTCATCGCCGGTGACGGCTGTCTGATGGAAGGTGTCAGCCAAGAGGCGATCACGCTGGCCGGACGTCATCAACTGGGCAAGCTCATCGTGTTCTGGGACAATAATAACATCACCATCGACGGCCCCGTTACCTTGTCTGACACAACAGACCAGCCGATGCGATTCAAGTCAGCGGGCTGGGACGTGATCGAAATCGACGGCCATGACCCCGTTGCCATTGATGCCGCAATTACCAAAGCCAAAAGCCAGAAAAAGCCAACTATGATTGCCTGCAAGACCCACATCGCCTTGGGTCACGCAGCTCAAGACACATCGAAAGGTCATGGCGCGCTAACTGATGCCGACCAAATGGCTGCAGCCAAAGCTGCCTATGGCTGGACGACAGGCCCATTCGAAGTGCCCGGCGATGTCAAAGCAGCCTGGGAAGCCATTGGTGCGCGCGGCATTGCAGACCGCGAAGCCTGGCATGCAAGTTTTGAAAGCCTTTCGACGAGCAAGCAAAATCAGTTCACCCGTGCCTATAGCCGGGACACGCCCAAGAAACTGTCTGCGACGGTCAAGGCATTCAAAAAACAGTTGTCCGAAGCCGCACCTAAACTGGCCACGCGCGCAGCGTCAGAAAAAACGCTTGAGGTGTTAAACCCGGTGATGCCCGAAACCGTGGGCGGCTCGGCTGACCTGACGGGCTCGAACAACACCAAGACAAGTGACCTCGGTGTCTTTGATGTCGACAATCGTGGTGGGCGTTATATCTATTGGGGTATCCGCGAACACGGTATGGCGGCTGCGATGAATGGCATGGCCTTGCATGGCGGCGTGCGCCCTTATGGCGGGACATTCATGTGTTTTACCGACTATGCACGCCCCGCGATGCGACTGGCAGCGTTGATGAAGATCCCAACGACTTTTGTCATGACTCATGACAGCATTGGCCTCGGCGAAGACGGACCGACCCACCAACCGGTGGAGCATTTGGCCATCAGCCGGGCCACGCCAAACACGAATGTGTTCCGCCCCGCCGACGCCATCGAAACAGCAGAAGCTTGGGAACTGGCCCTGTCGTCTACTGAAACACCTTCTGTTTTATCGCTGACAAGACAGGGCTTGCCCACCGTCCGCACAGAACACAAGCTGCGCAATCTGACAGCGCAGGGCGCTTATGTGCTAGCCGACGCCGAAGGCAAGCGACAGGTAATCCTGATCGCTTCCGGTTCTGAGGTTACGGTGGCACTGGATGCACGCGCGATGCTGCAGGATGAGGGCATTGGCTGCCGTGTTGTGTCGATGCCATGCATGGAACTGTTTGCCGCACAGGATGAAACTTATCGTCGGCGCGTGCTGCCCGCCGGACCGGTGCGCATCGGCATCGAAGCAGCGGTGCGCCAAGGTTGGGATCGTTGGCTGTTGGGCGAACGCGGCAAGGCCAATAAAGCCGATTTCGTTGGCATGGACGATTTTGGGGCCTCGGCCCCCGCAGGCGTGTTGTTTGAGAAATTCGGCATTACCGCAGATAATGTCGTCGCCAAAGCCAAGGCGCTTTTGTAACACCCGCGATGATCGAGATTCAAAAACAGGGCTCCTTCATTAGTGGGGCCCTGTTGAATTCAGCCTGTTGCATCACACAAAAGGCGAGACAACGTAGCTATTCAAGCAACAATTTTACAAATGCTGTCACGCGCGAACGTTGCCTGAACTTCAGCATTCAACTAACAAAATAGTGTATGGATAACTTGGTATTTCGCCAAACGCCTTAGGCAGCCTTTGGCGTCAGAGCGCGCCAAATCGGAGTGATCACTTTTTCCCCCAATGGGATGAATAAAACACCTAAAACAAGACCAAGAACGCCATCTACACTTGCCTTTATTGCCCATTCCAACAGGCCTGATCCGCCCCCAATGGCCTTGGCGGTTCCATAAATCAGGTCTTCGGGTCCGTGCCATCCTATTTCCGCAAGCCCATGAAGGATGATCGCGCCCCCAACCCACAACATTGCCGCTGTTCCGATGATGGTGAGGGCTTTCATAAATCTTGGCATGATCTTGACAATCGCCCGACCAAACGCACGCACCGGCGCAATCCGGCCATTTGACGCAAGCGAAAGCCCTACGTCATCCGCCTTTACGATCAGCGCGACAGACCCATAGACCGCCACCGTGATCATGATGGCAACCGTCGCCAAAGTCGCCGCTTCAAACCAGAAATTGCTTTCGGGAATGGCCGCAAGCGAAATGGTCATGATTTCGGCCGACAGGATAAAATCGGTCTTGATGGCACCGGCGGCCTTTTGTTCTTCTAAATGGGCAGGATCTTGGGCTGCCATTTCTTTGCCTTTGTAATCATCGTGACCATGCCCAAAGCCAAACACATGCGCGACCTTTTCTGCTCCTTCAAAGCACAAATATGCCCCGCCCAGCATCAGCAGCGGCGGTATCGCCAAAGGTGCGAAATTGGTTAAAAGCAAGCCGACGGGCAGCAAAAAAACCAGCTTATTCCTGAGCGACCCTTTGGTGATACGCCAGATGATCGGCAGCTCACGCTCGGCAGCAAAACCTTGCACATATTTGGGCGTGACAGCAGCGTCATCAATGACAGCACCCGCAGCTTTAGCGCTCGCTTTTGCTGCCTGTCCAATCACATCATCGATCGATGAGGCAGCAACTTTGGCGATTCCCGCGACGTCATCTAAAAGCGCCAATAATCCACTCATACTCTGTGCTCCAGTTTTTTGTACGTTAGCGCACAACACTCTGCGCACCGCCTGCTTATTGTTAGCGCCAACTGCAGGCCAATTAAAACCTTTAACGCTAACACTCTGATTTTCAGACCTTTTCAGGCTTTTCTCATTCGTCAAACACAGCTATCACCACCGCAGTGTTAGGGGACCACGCAAAGGGGTTAGCATGACGATCAAGGTTGGCATCAACGGATTTGGCCGCATCGGTCGCTGCACCCTTTCTCACATCGCAACATCGCTGCGCAATGATATCGATGTCGTTGCTGTGAATGCAACGGGCCCGTTGGAAACATCAGCGCACCTGATGAAGTACGATTCGATCCACGGACGCTTTCCGAACGAGATCAAGATCAGTAATGACACTATGGACCTCGGGCGCGGCCCAATGCGAATGATGTCGACGTATGACATGAAAGAACTGGACTGGGACGGCGTTGACGTTGTGCTGGAATGCACCGGCAAGTTCAACGACGGAACCAAAGCCAACGTGCATCTGGAACGGGGCGCAAGGAAAGTTCTGCTTTCAGCACCGGGCAAAAACGTCGACAAAACCATCGTCTTCGGCGTGAACGATAATTTGCTTGCTGCAAACGACAGGATGATTTCAAACGGGTCGTGCACCACAAATTGCTTGGCCCCGCTGGCCAAAGTACTGGACGAGGCCATTGGCATCGAACGTGGTGTAATGACGACAATCCACAGCTATACCGGCGACCAGCCCACTCTAGATCGGCGTCATGACGATCTTTACCGCGCGCGCGCTGCCGCAATGGCAATGATCCCCACATCTACAGGGGCTGCGAAAGCGCTTGGCGAAGTGCTACCGAACCTTGCAGGTAAATTGGATGGCACCGCGATGCGTGTGCCCACGCCCAACGTATCAGCCGTTGACCTCACATTTGAAGCCAAGCGTGACGTGACAGCCCAAGAGGTCAACGCAGCCGTCGCCGAGGCCGCGCGCGGACCCATCGGTCGGGTCCTATCATATGACGACGAGCAAAAGGTTTCAGTTGATTTCAACCACACCGAATTTTCGTCTATCTTTGCACCTGATCAGACGAAAGTTGTTGGAAACAGGCTAGTCCGCGTGCTGGCATGGTACGATAACGAATGGGCTTTCTCGGTGCGTATGGCAGATGTCGCAGCCGCGATGGGCCGCTTGGTCTGATCCATAACTGGCCCTTGCAAGGGCCAGAGACGGCTGTCACAAGGTGTCGACCTCAATTCGTGTATAATACCAGCCCTATGACCAATCGCATCGCCTGTGTCCTCGCCGTAATCATTTGCGCCACCGTAGCGGGAGACGTGATGCTCTACGATGCTGATCATCTTGTGTTTTTGGCGAAAAAGCTTGCCGAATTAATCGAGTGGCTCAAGTTCTGGCGCTAATGCTTTACTTGAAATAACTTGGGTCACCCAACGTTTCCTGAAATCAAGTATTTCAATGTGTTAAGTAATGGCGGATATTTCTGTTAGCTCGTCAAACGCTATGGTTCGTGCTGTGGCCAGGTGTTGACTCTGCACCAAAAATAAAGTTGTTAGCGTTAACGGCGTTTTGGTGTGGAATTTACAGCGCATCATTGCTTGACACAAATTTTCATTATCAGACATGGGGGACACCATGGCCATCAAAGTTGCAATCAATGGGTTTGGACGCATCGGACGCAATGTTCTGCGGGCGATCATCGAAAGTGGTCGGACGGATATCGAAGTTGTTGCAATCAATGATCTTGGTCCGGTCGAAACGAACGCACACCTGCTACAATACGACAGTGTGCACGGCCGCTTTCCCGTCACTGTAAAGACCAGCGATGATAGCATCGATGTTGGTACCGGCCCCATCAAAGTTAGTGCCATGCGGAACCCCGCTGACCTGCCTTGGACGCATGTCGATATCGTGCTTGAGTGCACAGGCATTTTCACATCTAAAGAAGCCTGTCAGGCGCATCTTAAGAACGGGTCAAGTCGTGTTCTAATCTCTGCCCCTGGGAAAGGTGTCGACAAAACAATAGTTTATGGCGTCAATCATCAAGCTCTTTCGGGCGATGACGTAATTGTGTCGAACGCTTCTTGCACCACCAACTGCCTAACGCCGGTGGCCAAGGTCCTACACGATACATTTGGGATCACCCGCGGCTTCATGACAACCGTGCATAGCTATACGGGTGACCAACCAACGTTGGATACAATGCACTCGGACCTTTATCGCGCCCGTGCCGCTGCTCTTTCGATGATACCGACATCAACCGGTGCGGCCAAAGCTGTTGGGCTAGTCATGCCTGAACTCAATGGCAAGCTAGACGGCGTTGCCATTCGTGTCCCAACGCCCAATGTGTCTTGTGTCGATCTTACCGTTGAATTGGGTCGGGATGTAACAGTCGAACAAGTCAATGAGGCCATGACAGCGGCCGCGGCCAGCGGCCCGCTAAAAGGTGTCTTGGGCGTTACCGACGCTAAACTCGTCAGTATGGACTTTAACCATGACCCCCATTCCTCCATCTTTGCAACCGATCAGACCAAAGTCATGGATGGCAACATGGTGCGTATCCTCACGTGGTATGACAATGAATGGGGCTTTTCCAATCGAATGTCGGACACTGCGGTCGAAATGGGAAAGTACCTGTAATAAAGTGTCTGACCTCAGCATTGATAAGTCCAATTGAGGTAATATGATTATATGGCGTCGTGGGACCTAGTAACTCCTGAGGAGTGGGACATGGGACAGGTAAATGAAACTGAAGTGATCTAGGTTAATTGGAAGTGCTTTAAAGATCCCGCACATTGGCGTGCTTGAGTTCACCTATGGCTGTCAAGCTAACGCGAATTCGGGCAACTCGCGTGTCACCCCATGTACTAAATATTGGTTCAAAACCTGCGGCAGTAATCTCTTGAGTGGAAACGTTAGAACGCATAGGAGTTTCATTATGAACATCCCACATAGATATCCCAACCTGCACCACCGGCTGTGACGTAAACGGCTCAGAGAAAGACACAAATTTGCGACGCTCGCGTTCACCGTGACCTGTCCACATCTCTCCGTTATCCTCAAAGTCAGAGAAAACGGTAATTTCACCCTAATCAATACCAATGAGGTGGTTCTGTAGTTTTTTCATCATTCTGTTTTTCACCGCCAAGCTAGTAAAAACAAAGAATGCTGTCAAAATAACGGCAGTGGTATGAAAAAGACTCTTCCTATTACAGAGCCTTTTTCGTCAACGTTAAACCGAAGCAACCGGTCAAAAGTTGAGCTATTTTATCGTCATGCCAATCTCGACCCCAACCGCAATCATATCAGCCAGCAGCTTAGCGGCGTCATCCATTTGGCTCGTTGTCTGATTACTGGACTCTTTGGCACAGTCAAGAAATTCCTGAGCCTCGCCGACCATTGCATCCATTTTTTCCTGCGTCATATCCGACTTGATCACGGCCTGTTCCGCAAGCACCGAAACGCCTTGAACACCGATCTCAGCAAAGCCACCAGTTACAATGTACTCATGTGTTGAAGCGCCATCTTCGACTTTCAATAGGCCGGGTCGCAATGTGGTGATCGTAGGCGCGTGATCAGCCATGATGGTCATGTCACCATCGGCACCAGGTATCTCAACTGACACAGCTACTAGCGACGCAAGGCTTCGCTCGGGCGATACCAATTCAAACTGCATCTGCTTTCTCCTTTGGAATAACGCGCACCGCTTGGGTCAGACTTCAGGGCCATTCTTATCAACGCCCCGAAGCCTTTGAGCCAAATTTGGTGCTGCCAATTATGCGGCGTCCGCAGCCATTTTCTCGGCCTTGGCAATCACTTCATCGATGCCACCAACCATATAGAACGCGCCTTCTGGCAAATGGTCATATTCACCTGCGACAACCGCTTGGAACGACGAAATCGTATCTTCAAGTGCGACTTGTACTCCGTCCGAACCAGTAAAGACCTTGGCCACGTCAAAAGGCTGGCTCAAGAATCGCTGGATTTTCCGGGCACGGGTCACCGTCAGTTTGTCCTCTTCAGACAGCTCGTCCATTCCCAAGATCGCGATGATGTCTTGCAGCGATTTGTAGCGTTGCAGGATCTGTTGCACGTCAGAGGCCACTTTGTAGTGCTCTTCGCCCACGATCTGCGGATCCATCAGGCGCGAAGAGCTGTCCAATGGGTCAACGGCTGGGTAAATGCCAAGTTCCGAAATTGCGCGAGACAGAACCGTCGTCGCGTCAAGGTGCGCAAAGGTGGTCGCTGGCGCTGGGTCGGTAAGGTCATCCGCAGGCACATAAACAGCTTGGATAGACGTAATCGACCCCGATTTGGTCGATGTGATCCGTTCCTGCATCGCACCCATGTCGGTTGCCAGCGTTGGCTGATAGCCAACAGCAGAAGGAATACGGCCCAAAAGCGCCGAAACTTCGGAGCCCGCTTGGGTAAAGCGAAAGATGTTGTCGACAAAGAACAGAACGTCCGTTCCCGAAGAATCGCGGAACTGCTCGGCCAGTGTCAGACCAGTCAGGGCCACACGGGCACGCGCTCCTGGGGGTTCGTTCATCTGACCGTAAACCAGAGCAACCTGGCTGTCTTCAAGGTTGTCGGGCTTGATCACGTTGGATTCGATCATTTCGTGGTAAAGGTCGTTGCCCTCACGGGTCCGTTCGCCAACACCCGCAAACACGGAATAGCCCGAGTGCACTTTTGCGATGTTGTTGATAAGTTCCATGATCAGAACCGTCTTGCCCACGCCGGCACCACCGAACAAGCCAATCTTTCCGCCCTTGGCATAGGGTGC
>JABITU010000070.1 GCA_018668195.1 Tateyamaria sp.
ACCTGTTCAACGGTCAGGGCTGGGAAGCCTTTGACCGTGGCGACCGTACCGCCCCACGACTTGAATAAGCGAGGATCAAGCAATGGCAATAACCCATCTCAAATACGGCAAACCCGAAGCGGATCGCGCCGAAGACGATGCCAAGACAGCCGCCGTCGTCGCCGCAACACTTAAGGACATTGAACAACGTGGCGATACCGCCGTGCGCGAATTGGCCAACAAATTTGATGGCTATGATCGCGACAGCTATCGCCTCAGCCAAGACGAGATTGATGCGCTGATCGCCAAGGTCAGCCCACGCGATCTTGAGGATATCAAGTTCGCCCAGGCGCAGGTCGTCAACTTTGCGCAAGCACAGCGAGACAGCATGCTTGATATCGAAGTTGAAACAATGCCCGGTGTGATCCTCGGCCACAAGAATATCCCTGTGCAGTCTGTTGGGTGCTACGTGCCAGGCGGCAAGTTCCCGATGGTGGCCTCTGCGCATATGTCGGTCGCAACGGCCAAGGTTGCAGGAGTGCCGCGCATCATAGCCTGCACGCCGCCTTTTAACGGTGAGCCGAACCCTGCCGTGATTGCCGCTATGCATCTTGGCGGGGCGCACGAAATATACGTGCTTGGCGGCATTCAGGCCGTGGGCGCAATGGCGATTGGCACGGAAACCATCGCCCCTGTTCACTTGCTTGTCGGGCCCGGTAACGCCTTTGTAGCCGAAGCCAAGCGACAGCTCTTTGGCCGTGTCGGGATCGACCTCTTTGCGGGTCCAACCGAAACGATGGTCATTGCTGATGAGACCGTTGATGCTGAAATGTGCGCGACCGACCTTCTGGGGCAGGCCGAGCATGGTTACAATTCACCCGCTGTTTTTGTGACCAATTCGCGCAAACTGGCGGAAGAGACGCTCTCTGAGATCGACCGAATTCTGGAAATCCTCCCCACAGCAGCGACGGCGCGCGTGAGTTGGGATGATTACGGCGAAGTGATCCTGTGCAACACCTATGACGAAATGCTGGCGGTTGCCGACGATATCGCGTCCGAGCATGTCCAGGTGATGACAGACCGCGATGACTGGTTCCTTGAGAACATGACCTGCTATGGCGCGCTGTTCCTTGGGCCACGCACGAACGTTTCGAATGGCGATAAGGTGATTGGCACGAACCACACACTTCCGACCAAAAAGGCAGGGCGTTATACGGGCGGTCTTTGGGTTGGCAAGTACCTGAAAACGCATAGCTACCAAAAGATTACCACGGACGAGGCGGCCGCAAAAATTGGGGCATATGGATCGCGTCTTTGCCTTCTGGAAGGTTTTGTCGGGCACGCGGAACAGTGCAACCTCCGGGTCCGTCGTTACGGTGGCCGGAACGTGCCATATGGAGAGGCCGCCGAGTAATGAGCAGCCCAGACAGATTACGGGGGCTGATAACGCCCGTTCGAACGGCTATGGCGAATTTCGACAGCGCATCAGTGCAATCGGCACTTGGCGCATTCATGTCGCAGGATGCGACCCTGCATCTGAGCCATCCGTTCGGCGATCTGTCAGGACCACAAAGTCTATTTGATGCGGCCTACGCTCCACTATTTAACGCGCTCCCCGATCTGGAACGCCGCGACTGGATTGTCACCGCGGGCACGGATACTGACGGCAACGATTGGATCGGATGCGCGGGGCATTACGTCGGCACCTTCACGCGGCCGTTTCTTGATATTCCACCGACCGGCCATTTCGCCCATATGCGGTTCCATGAGTTCTATCGGGTTTCGGACGACAGGGTCGTTGAGATGCAGGCGATTTGGGACCTGCCCGAGCTTATGATGCAAGCCGGTGCCTGGCCCATGGTGCCCAGCCTTGGGCGCGAAATGTATATCTCCGGACCGGCAACGCAGGACGGGTTGCATTTTGAAGGGCGCACCACTGCCCAAGCTGAGCAAAGTCTGGAAACCGTGATCAGGATGCTGACCGACCTCTCTCGCCACCCTACCGAAGGTGGCCCCGAGATTATGCACGCGGAGAAATACTGGGCTCCGCGCGTCAATTGGTATGGCCCCGCCGGGATCGGAACTGCACGCGGTCTTGCTGGATTCCGCCACTGGCACCAAATTCCGTTCCTAAATGCGCTGCCTGATCGCAAGGGTGGCACAACGGGAACACTCAACTGCCATTTCTATGGTGACGGCGGCTACGTTGTCGCGACGGGTTGGCCCAATATGCAAATGACAGTCACCGGAGATGGCTGGTTGGGCATTGCTCCATCCGGGCAAGAGATAACCATGCGCAGCCTTGATTTCTGGCGCGTAGAGCAGGGATTGATCCGCGAAAACTGGGTGTTGGTCGATCTGTTGGACGTTTATACACAACTTGGCGTAGATGTGTTTGCCCGATTGCGTGAATTCAACAAGGCACGCGTGCGGGGTTCTGTTTCTTCACCAATTGGAGCCGACCAATGACTTTGCCCAAAACTCCTTCATTTCGTCTGGATGGAAAACGCGCGCTGGTCGCAGGGGCAAGTTCGGGCATCGGCTTGGCTTGCGCGGTTGCGCTGGGTGAGGCAGGCGCAGAGGTGACACTGGCCGCGCGGCGTGTCGATACTTTGAATGCGCTCGTAGATGAAATGAAGGCCGCGGGCATGTCGGCCAGCGCCTTGCCTCTGGACGTTTCC
>JABITU010000071.1 GCA_018668195.1 Tateyamaria sp.
AGCTCTACGCGCGAAATACTTAGCGGATGCCGGGGTTCAAGCTGACCAGCCTCAGACGTTTTGCGATTTGGGTCGGGCAGAGATAGAAAAAGGGGGCCGGATAGGCACCCTTTTAAGAATGGATTAAGTAATGGTGTTGGCCAAACTCACATCTGCCCCTTGCGCTGCACTTTCGCTTGAAGCACTTAGCTGCGCAACACCAACCCACCAGGGCGCTGCACTTGGGTGTCTTGAAGCAGCCGACCGCATTTTTTTGAAGGAGACGTGAGGCGCATGACCAACCTCCGCAAGATCATCATCGATGGAACCGAAGTGGAAGTGGACGGGGCAATGACCCTGATTCAAGCCTGCGAGGAAGCGGGCATAGAAATTCCGCGTTTTTGCTATCATGAGCGTCTGTCGATAGCGGGTAACTGCCGCATGTGTCTGGTCGAAGTTGTTGGCGGTCCGCCAAAACCTGCAGCCTCGTGTGCGATGCAGGTTAGGGATTTACGCCCCGGTCCCGAAGGCGCGCCACCCGTCGTCAAAACCAATTCACCCATGGTGAAAAAGGCCCGAGAGGGTGTGATGGAATTTCTGCTGATAAACCATCCGCTGGACTGTCCCATTTGCGATCAGGGCGGTGAGTGTGATCTGCAGGATCAGGCGATGGCGTATGGGGTCGATTTCAGCCGTTTCCGCGAACCCAAGCGCGCGGTAGATGATCTGGATCTGGGCCCGCTGGTTGAAACCCACATGACCCGTTGCATTTCCTGCACGCGCTGCGTGCGGTTCACAACCGAAGTGGCAGGGATCACGCAGATGGGCCAGACGGGCCGGGGTGAAGACAGCGAGATCACATCGTATCTTGGTGAAACCCTCGATTCGAATTTGCAGGGCAATATCATTGATCTGTGCCCGGTGGGTGCGCTTGTTTCCAAGCCCTATGCCTTTACTGCGCGCCCGTGGGAATTGACCAAGACCGAAAGTATCGATGTGATGGATGCGCTTGGCGCGTCCATCCGAGTGGATACAAAAGGGCGCGAAGTTATGCGCTTTTTGCCATTGAACCACGATGGCACTAATGAGGAATGGATCTCAGATAAAACGCGCTTTGTGTGGGACGGACT
Source organism: Tateyamaria sp. (assembly GCA_018668195.1). Next base: position 1,110 of record JABITU010000071.1, read on the forward strand.
GCGTCGCCAACGGCTGGATCGACCCTATATCCGTGAAAACGGCAAGCTGCGCCCATCCACATGGCCTGAGGCATTGAATAAGGCCGCTACAGCTCTGAAAGGGGCGGTAAAACCTGCGGGGCTGGTTGGTGACTTGACCTCTGTCGAGGCAGCATTTGCCCTCAAGGGTTTGATCGAAGGGCAGGGCGGGATCGTGGAATGCCGCACGGATGGTGCAAAACTTCCCAGTGGCAACCGTGCCGCCTATGTGGGCACCGCAAGCATCGAAGATATTGATGGCGCTGCATCTATCACGTTGATTGGTTCCAACCCGCGTCTTGAGGCTCCGGTGTTGAACGCACGACTGCGCAAGGCGTGGACCCGTGGCGCCAATGTGAGCCTTATCGGTGAAGCGGTCGATCTGACCTATGATTATAGCCATGTGGGCACAGGTACGGATGCGATCACTGAACTTTTGGGCCAAGACCATTCGGTGGTTATGGCACAGCCATCGCTGATCATTTTGGGTCAAGGGGCACTTGCGCGCGGCGATGGGGCTGCAGTTCTGGCAGCGGCGCAGGCGCTTGCTGCTCGTACACAATCGGGGCTGCTGGTACTGCATACTGCAGCGGGCCGCGTCGGTGCGATGGATGTCGGCGCCACAAACCCTGATGCGATGATGGGCGTGAATGCCGCCGATGTGATCTATAACCTTGGCGCGGACGAGATTGAAATCGCCGACGATGCTTTTGTGATTTATCAGGGTAGTCATGGTGACCGTGGCGCCCACCGCGCTGATGTGATCCTGCCGGGCGCGGCCTATACCGAGGAACCGGGTCTGTTCGTCAACACCGAGGGCCGTCCGCAGCTTGCCGCCCGCGCCAGCTTTGCGCCTGGTGATGCCAAGGAAAACTGGGCTATCCTGCGTGCGCTGTCAGGCGAGATGGGCGCGGCACTGCCCTATGACAGCATCGGCGCTTTGCGCGATGCCATCGTCGCGGTACATCCGCATCTCGGCGACATTGACGTGGTGGCTGAAAATGCGGGCAAAGCTCTTGCCCAAGACCAGATGGAGGGCGGCACTCTGGTCAGCACGGTTACCGATTTTTATCTGAGCAACCCGATAGCCCGCGCCAGCCAGTTAATGGCTGAGCTGAGTGCAAATGCCAAAGCGCGAAATTCAGAGGCTATGGCCGCTGAATGAAGTTTGCATGGCTCATGTCTTTGACTCCACTTATGGCATGTGATGCCATGCCTACGGCAGAGCGTTTTATTCCCGATTATAGGGGTGTACAGACTCAATTATTGTCTGATGATTTGGTGCAGTTCAACGTGTCCATGACCAACGCGATCACCGCTCAGGACGTGTTAAACTACGCGGAATGCGCTGCTGCAGGCTATACCCTGATACGCGGTTGGGGATTTGCGCGTCATTTGCGCACAAATGTGGACGAAGAGGCTGGTGTGTGGAGTGCGGATGCTATTTACACCATCTCGCCAGCTTTGCCGCGCGGATTGCGGACCATCGACGCCGAAGTCGTGGCATTGGCCTGTGCGGAAAAGGGAATACCGACGGTTTGAGGACACATGGCTGATTTCTTTACCACTCCGGGCGGAATTGCCGTCCTAATCCTCGCGCAGGTGCTTGCGGTCGTGGCTTTTGTCATGATTTCGCTTCTGTTTCTTGTCTACGGTGACCGCAAGATCTGGGCTGCGGTCCAGATGCGGCGTGGCCCGAACGTTGTGGGCACCTTTGGTCTGCTGCAAACCGTGGCCGATGCGCTGAAATATGTGGTCAAAGAGGTCGTAGTGCCTGCTGGCGCTGACAAGACGGTATTTATGCTTGCACCCATGACAAGCTTTGTTCTCGCGATGGTGGCTTGGGCAGTGATCCCGTTCAACGATGGCTGGGTCTTGTCAGACATCAACGTCGCAATTCTTTATGTTTTCGCCATCTCATCGCTTGAAGTCTATGGGGTTATCATGGGCGGATGGGCTTCGAACTCCAAATATCCATTCCTTGGCTCTTTGCGGTCCGCAGCGCAGATGATTTCATATGAGGTGAGCATCGGCTTGATCATCATTGGTGTTATCTTGTCGACCGGCTCATTGAATTTCGGCGCGATTGTCAATGCGCAGGATACCGGGTATGGATTTTTTGGCTGGTACTGGCTGCCTCATTTCCCGATGGTTTTTCTTTTCTTTATCAGTGCCTTGGCTGAAACAAATCGTCCCCCGTTTGACCTTCCAGAAGCGGAATCGGAACTGGTAGCAGGGTATCAGGTCGAATACTCTTCCACGCCGTTTTTGCTGTTCATGGCTGGTGAATACATTGCTATCTTTTTGATGTGTGCGCTGACTACGCTGCTGTTCTTTGGCGGATGGTTGTCGCCCATTCCTGGCCTGCCCGATGGCGTACTGTGGATGGTGGCAAAAATGGCGTTCTTCTTTTTTCTCTTCGCCATGGTCAAAGCGATCACGCCGCGCTACCGCTACGATCAGCTGATGCGTCTGGGGTGGAAAGTGTTCCTGCCATTTAGCCTTGCTTGGGTGGTGTTCGTGGCCTTTGCAGCCAAGTTTGATTGGTTTTGGGGCATTTATGCCCGCTGGGCCATAGGTGGTTGATATGATACTGGCCGACATGATCAATACGGCAAGCGACCATGATCTGGCGGATCTGACAGCGTTTGTTGTCGCTGAGTGCGAGATGGTGACGCAGGACCCGGACGGAAAGATGATTGATATCAAGAACGATGACGTTATCCGAGCGATCAAGGCTTGGGCCTATATGCACCTCAATGAGCCCAAACAGGGAGACTAATATGAGCCAGATCGATTACGGACGCGCTGCCAAGTACTTCCTGCTGCAAGACTTTTGGGTCGGAATGAAGCTGGGGCTGAAATATTTTTTTGCACCAAAGGCGACCTTGAACTACCCGCATGAAAAGGGTCCCTTGTCGCCTCGGTTCCGGGGTGAACACGCATTGCGCCGCTATACTAATGGCGAAGAACGCTGCATTGCTTGCAAGCTCTGTGAGGCAGTCTGTCCTGCGCAGGCCATCACCATTGATGCCGAACCGCGCGAAGATGGCAGCCGTCGCACCACGCGGTACGACATTGACATGACCAAGTGTATCTATTGCGGCTTTTGCCAAGAAGCGTGCCCAGTGGATGCAATCGTTGAAGGCCCCAACTTTGAATTCAGCACGGAAACGCGTGAAGAATTATACTATGACAAGGACAAATTGCTGGCCAATGGCGAGCGGTGGGAAGCAGAGATTGCTCGCAACCTCGAGATTGACGCGCCCTACAGATGACCGACACATCGAAAAATCCTTTTGCCAGTATGATGGCGCAAATGCAGGAAATGGCGAAGGCCCTTCCGCAAATGGGGGCGTTTGATCCGGCCAAGGGGTTCGACCCTAAGGCGCTCGAGGCGATGTGGCCCACTATGCCCAAAGAGGTGATGGAGGTCTGGTTTGGCAACACGCTAAACGAAAATGGGCTTGATGCCAGCACGCGGCTTTTGATCACGCTTGCGGGTCTGACAATGCAGGGCGCGCAAGCCGACAGCGCCGTGCGCCAAACCGTGCGCCACGCCCGCGAGGCCGGCGCGACCGATCAACAAATTTCCGAAACGATTGGCATGATGGCGATGTTCGCCGGGGTGCCTGCGATGACCCGCGCCATGGAGCTGGCCCAGCAGGTCATGGGCGCTGATGATGAGGACAAGACATGACCGTATTTGCCTTTTATCTTTTTGCGATCTCGGTGATCGCGGGGGGGCTGTTTACAGTGGTCAGCCGCAACCCGGTGCATTCAGTCTTGTGGCTGATCCTGTCGTTTTTGTCAGCGGCTGGGTTGTTCGTTTTGCTTGGTGCTGAATTCGTGGCCATGCTGTTGATCATTGTTTACGTTGGCGCGGTCGCGGTTTTGTTCCTGTTCGTCGTGATGATGCTTGATGTTGATTTTACCGAACTCAAGGCCGAGATGGCGCGCTACATGCCGCTGGCGCTGCTGATTGCGGTCGTGATCTTGATGCAGTTCGTGATGGCCTTTGGTGCGTGGGACACAAATGCGGCGGCCGAAGCTCTTAGGGCGCAGGTGACACCGGCAGACCGGCACAACACCGAGGCTCTGGGCCTAATCCTATATGACCAATATTTCTTGCTGTTTCAGCTTGCGGGCCTGATCCTGCTTGTTGCGATGATTGGCGCTATTGTTTTGACGCTGCGCCATCGCTCGGACGTCAAGCGACAGGATGTTATTGCCCAAATGATGCGCGATCCGGCAACAGCGATGGAACTGAAGGACGTGAAACCGGGGCAGGGGCTGTGACCGTGCAACGGCATACGGGATATCCGGCCATTACATTGGCGTAGGGTGTGAAGGTTGCTCGGGTAGAGACAATGGAATTGATGCTGAGCGACTGATTGACACTCAGCGGAACTGACTAACAAGCGGAGGCATACCTCCGGAGGGACGACATGATTGGACTTGAGCATTATCTGACAGTGGCGGCGACGCTGTTTGTCATCGGCATTTTTGGCCTTTTTCTCAACCGCAAGAACGTAATCATCCTGCTGATGAGCATCGAACTGATGCTGCTGGCAGTAAACATCAACCTTGTGGCATTTTCGTCATTCCTTGGCGATTTGGTGGGACAAGTCTTTACACTTTTTGTGCTGACCGTTGCAGCCGCCGAAGCGGCGATTGGCCTAGCCATTCTGGTATGTTTCTTCCGTAATCGCGGCACCATTGCCGTCGAAGACGTCAACGTGATGAAGGGCTGAGCGCTATGGAAACCACAATCCTCTTTGCTCCGCTCGTTGGCGCGATCCTTTGCGGCTTTGGTTGGCGCATTTTTGGCGAGGCTGCCGCGATGTGGATTGCGACGGGGCTGTTGTTTTTGTCTGCTGCACTGTCGTGGGTTGTATTTCTGACCTTCGACGGGGTCACTGAGGGCATTCATATCCTGCGTTGGATTGAGTCGGGCAGCCTGAGCACGGACTGGGCCATTCGCATGGACCGCTTGACGGCGATCATGCTGATCGTGATCACCACTGTGTCCAGCCTCGTGCACCTGTATTCGTTCGGCTATATGAACCATGATCCGCAGTGGAAAGACGGCGAGACGTATAAGCCGCGCTTTTTTGCCTATCTGTCGTTTTTTACCTTTGCGATGTTGATGCTGGTGACGTCTGATAACCTCGTTCAAATGTTTTTTGGCTGGGAAGGCGTTGGCGTTGCGTCATATCTGTTGATCGGCTTTTATTACCGCAAGCCATCCGCCAATGCGGCGGCCATCAAAGCCTTTGTGGTCAACCGTGTGGGTGATTTTGGTTTTGCGCTTGGCATTTTCGGTCTGTTTTTCCTGACGGACAGTATCCGGTTCGATGATATCTTTGCCGCTGTTCCAACGATAGCCGAAACCCAGTTGACCTTTTTGTGGGGCGAGTGGAATGCAGCCAACCTGATTGCCATCTTGTTGTTTGTCGGCGCAATGGGGAAGTCAGCGCAGTTGATCTTGCACACTTGGCTGCCCGATGCGATGGAAGGCCCAACACCGGTGTCGGCGCTCATTCATGCCGCAACCATGGTGACGGCCGGTGTTTTTCTGGTGTGCCGGATGTCGCCCTTGATGGAAGTTGCACCACAGGCCACAGCCTTTATCACCGTGCTTGGGGCCACAACCGCGTTTTTTGCGGCGACCGTGGGGTTGGTGCAGACCGACATCAAGCGTGTGATCGCCTATTCGACCTGTTCGCAGCTTGGTTA
>JABITU010000072.1 GCA_018668195.1 Tateyamaria sp.
ACGATATCGCCAAGCGGCTGATCGACTGTGGCTTTCATGCCCCAACCATGAGCTTTCCGGTGGCTGGGACCCTGATGATCGAGCCGACCGAATCTGAACCCAAAGCCGAGCTTGACCGCTTTTGCGATGCGATGCTTGCGATCCGCGCCGAGATCACCGAGATTGAGTGCGGCACCGCCGATCCCGAAAACAATGCGCTGAAGAACGCACCGCACACGATGGAAGATCTCGTCAAGGATTGGGACAGACCCTATGCGCGCGAGGCCGGGTGCTTTCCGGCGGGCGCTTTCCGTGTTGACAAGTACTGGCCACCAGTGAACCGGGTGGACAACGTATGGGGCGATCGCAACCTGACGTGTACGTGCCCACCCATGGAAGCATATGCCGCCGAATAGAAACCAAGCGTCCTTTTTTATGATTTAGGCAAGGGCAAGATCAAAGACGCGCTGTACCAACAGCGCAAATTTAAGGCGGGCATCATGAAACAAACAGACGCTGACGGCGGGCATCACGACGCTAAACTCAATTTCTCAAGTGACATGTCATATGGCGATTATTTGGGCCTTGATGCGCTGCTTGACGCACAGCATCCGCGATCGATGGCGCATGACGAAATGCTTTTCATCATTCAGCACCAGACGTCTGAGTTATGGATGCGGTTGGCGATTCACGAGTTACAAAGCGCGCGGGGTGCAATCATCGACCATGATTTGCGGTCAGCGTTTAAGATGTTGGCCCGTGTCGCGAGGATATTTGAACAGCTTAACGGAGCTTGGGATGTCCTGCGCACCATGACACCTAGCGAGTATACTGCATTTCGCCCCGCCTTGGGCAATTCGTCTGGGTTTCAGTCGCATCAATACCGGTTGATCGAGTACATTCTAGGCAATCGTCAAACCGCCCTGATGAAAGTTCATGGTCACAAGGCGGCGGCTCATGCCACCTTGGCGGCTGAACTGACCCTTCCGTCCCTTTATCAGGCGGCGCTGACGTTGACGGCGCAAGGTCTTGGTTTGGATGATCCGTCTGGCCCTCCGAAATCTTCGAATTGGACAGCGCAAAGTGCCATTCAAGACATGTGGCAGCAGATTTACGAAGATCCGCAAACCCATTGGCTTTACTACGAATTGGCCGAAAAACTAGTAGACTTGGAGGATTACTTTCGCCGCTGGCGGTTCAACCACGTAACAACGGTCGAGCGGATTATTGGATTTAAGCGTGGTACGGGGGGTACAAACGGGGTGGCATATCTGCGCAAGATGCTGGAAGTTGAGCTTTTCCCTGAACTCTGGCATGTAAGAGGAGCCTTGTAGATGGTTCTGCGCAAAGAATTTTTCGACTTACCCACAGATATGATTTATCTTGATGGAAACTCATTGGGGCCGTTACCTGTGGCTGCCAAGGCACGTGTGTCGAACATGATCCAGAACGAATGGGGCGGTCAACTGATTAAGGGGTGGAACGCTTCTGGCTGGATGGCACAGCCGTCTCGTGTTGGTGATGCAGTTGGCCGATTGATCGGTGCACCAACGAATACGGTTGTAATGGGCGATACCCTTTCGATCAAAGTCTATCAGGCTGTTGCAGCCGCGTTAAAAATGCGCCCCAACCGACGCGTAATACTTAGCGATAGTGGAAATTTCCCAACCGATCTTTACATGGTCGAAGGTTTGATTCGAACGTTAGATCAGGGATATGAGCTACGGATCGTCGCCCCGGAAGACGTCGCTGGTGCCATAGACGAACGCGTTGCAGCAGTAATGCTGACGCAAGTGGATTATCGCACCGGCCGCTTGCATGACATGGACGCATTGACAGCTGCTGCACATAATGCTGGTGCGGTGATGATCTGGGATCTTGCGCACAGTGCCGGCGCTTTGCCAGTGGATGTGGCGCGCTGCGAGTGTGAAATGGCTGTGGGCTGTACTTACAAATACCTCAATGGTGGCCCCGGCGCTCCGGCCTTTATCTATGTGCGTGCAGATATCGCGCCTGATATTGATCCTGCATTAGCCGGATGGTTGGGGCACGATGCACCGTTTGATTTCGATTTGGGTTATCGGCCTGCAGCCGGGATCGAACGGATGCGCGTCGGCACACCACCGGTGATCCAGTTGGCTGCTCTTGAGGCCGCAATGGAGATTTGGGAGGCTGTGGATATGTCAGATCTTCGTTCAGAATCAATTGCATTGCAGGAAGTGTTTATTCGTCACATTGAAACGCGTGTGCCACAGTTGACACTGGTTAGCCCGCGCGACAGCGGCCAGCGCGGCAGCCAGGTATCTTTTGCCTTTGAGCAAGGATATGCAGCGATGCAAGCGCTGATTGCGCGCGGCGTGATCGGCGATTTCCGCGCGCCAAATATTATGCGCTTTGGCTTTACCCCACTGTATATCGACGAGGCGGATGTGATCGCTGCTGTGGACCATATCGAGGTCGTGATGGGCGACCGGTTGTGGGACAATCCCACCTACCTGACCCGTCAGCGTGTGACTTAGCTCTTGACAGAACATAGGCCGATAGGGGTCTGATAAGACAAAAGCACCGGGCCACAAGAGCCTGCATAAAAGGGAGAGAGTACATGACATTGAAACAAATGATGGCTGCTGGTTGTATAGCGGCCTTGGGCACGGCGGCGATGGCCGATGGCCACGGCGGCAAGGTTAAGGTCGGGATGATCACGACTCTTTCAGGCGGTGGTGCTGGCTTAGGCATTGATGTCCGCGACGGTTTTATGCTGGCTGCCAAAGGCAACGAGGCGCTGGAACTGGTGATCGAGGATGACCAGCGCAAACCAGATATTGCCGTGCAGCTTGCCGATAAACTGATCCAGTCTGAAAAGGTGGATGTGATGACTGGGATTATCTGGTCGAACTTAGCTATGGCTGTGGTTCCTGCGGCGACCGCTCAGGGCAAGTTTTACCTATCGCCCAATGCGGGGCCCTCAGCATTGGCGGGGCGTGGATGCCACAAGAACTATTTTAACGTCAGCTGGCAGAACGACGCGTTTTCTGAAGCCGCTGGTGCGTATTTGAGTGCTCAGGGCGTCGGAAAAGTATTTTTGATGGC
>JABITU010000073.1 GCA_018668195.1 Tateyamaria sp.
AGGCACAACGTCTTATCCAATGCTGCCATATCATGGCCTGCTGCATACCGCGTTGGGCAACAACCTTGCAGACTTCCTGCTTGGCAAGGAAAGCGCCGAACAGGCACTGGCAGACGCTGAAGCGGCCTATACCGCTGCTGCACAAGAAAAAGGCTTCCTGAACTAAGGAATCCTTCAATCCGGGGCGAACCAGTCCGCCCCGGATTACCATCCCACAACCTTGACCGACGCCCGGGGGCATCACGACAATGAAACATAAACCCTTTTTCTGGTTTGTTCTTCCGTCAGCGCTGGCAATGTTGTTGTTTATCTTTTTTCCGATTGTTTCGGTTCTCGTTCAATCGGTTCATGTCGATCACGAACAGGTCATAAAAACTGTTGAAACCTGTGATCTGTTCGGCTGCAAGGAATCCACAGCCATTGATCAGGACGCGACGGCCGCACTTCGTGCAGAGGCGCCGCTGGGTCAGTTTGCCGGATTAACCACCTATCTTGACCGCAATCACCTCGCGGTGAGCGAGGTCGGCACCACTTGGGGCAGCTCCAATAGCTGGCGGGATTTTGGTGCGCAGATGCTAAATTTGCCTTTCTACAAGGCGATTGGTTTTACGTTGACGTATACTTTTGTGGTAACACCACTGGTCATTATCCTTGGGTTTGTCATTGCTGTCGCGATCAACGCAGCGGTTCAACAAATTCGCGGCCCACTCATTTTCTTCTCTCTCCTGCCTATGATGATCACCCCTTTGGTTGGCGCTCTCATCTTGTTCTGGATGGTCGATGCGCGCGGAATTATCGGTGCGACACTCCAATATCTGGCCGGAGATCCTGACCTGTCCATCAAGGCTTCAACGCCGCTGACGTGGATCATGCTTATGGTTTACGGCGTTTGGCACGCCGCGCCATTTGCATTCATTGTTTACTACGCTGGGCTACAATCCGTTAATCAGGACACGTTGGAAGCTGCCCGCGTGGACGGTGCCAACCGCTGGCTACAAATCCGACACGTCATCATCCCGCACTTACTGCCTTTGACGACATTCATTGCTTTGATGCAGCTAATGGATAATTTCCGGGTTTTCGAACCAATCGTCAGTTTCTCTGCCGAAGCGCATGCAACTTCGCTGAGTTGGGCAATTTATAATGACCTTGGGGGGGAAACGCGTCAGCTTTCCTCGGCCGCTGCGACCTCGGTCCTGACAATTATTGGCGTGGCGATACTTTTATCGCCAGTTTTGATGCGCACTTGGCGCGAATTCAATCGGAAATAGGTATCCCATGTCTAGCAATGCACAAAGTCAACCAGCAACCGTAACATTTTTGGTTGTCGCCGTTCTGGCGATCTGGATGATACTTGCAGCTTTTCCATTCCTATGGACGCTTTGGGGGTCCTTTAAAGTTGAGGGTGATTTCTTTTCCAAGGCTAACTGGGCCAACACTTTAACCGGCAAACTAACTGCTGTTGAAACCGGCGGTATCTTTACAGGAGACGGTTACTATGGCGCCTGGATCCAGGAGGAATTCTGGCGGGCTGCTTGGAATTCAACCATTGTGTGCTTTTTTGTGGTAACAATTTCGCTAACACTGGGAACATTGGGAGGCTATGCTCTGGCGCGATCCACCTATCGATATGCCTTTTGGTTCCTTCTTGCGGCGCTGATCTTTCGCGCCATGCCGCCGATCACGTTGGTATCAGGTTATTTGCCAGTGTTCTTTCAATGGAACATTTGGGGCCATACAGCTACAACGGTTATCGTTTTAGTCGCAATCAATCAGCCATTCACCCTGTGGATGTTACATTCGTTCTTCAAAAACATCCCTGCCGAACTTGACGAAAGTGCGATGGTCGACGGCTGCACACGGTTCCAGGCGTTTCGCAATGTGATTATTCCCGTCATGTGGCCAGGGGTTATCACCACGGGGCTATTTTCGTTCCTACTGGCATACAACGATTTCGCCGTCACCACGATGCTTTTGTCAAAAGAAAACCAGACAATGATCCCGAAGGTCGCCAGCTTTCTCGGGACTACACAGACCAAAGGCAATGTGATGTTTGCTGTTTCGTCAGTCGTCTCCGTCACGGCTCCACTGTTCTTGATGGTACTGTTTTTCCAGCGGCAGATCGTCAGCGGTCTGACCGCAGGCGCGGTCAAAGGGTGATCGGATGGGACGTGCTGGTCGAAAACTGGGTGTTCGTGGACGTGCCTCACGTCCTGAAACAACTCGGCCACGACATGTTTGCAGATCTGGAGCACGCGGGATGACGAAAACGGCCGACTTCATCGTTGTTGGCGCAGGGTCGGCGGGATGCATCGCAGCCGCCGAGCTGGCGCGGCGTGAGGTCGGCTCTGTCCTGCTGCTGGAAGCTGGCCCGTCAGACAACCACCCGCTGGTCAAAATGCCGTTTGGTCTGGCGTGGCTGATGGGCAGCAACCGCGACTGGCGGTTTAAATCAGCACCTCAAAAGGGCCTTGGCGGCAGGCAATTGAATGTGCATCGCGGGCGTATGCTCGGGGGGTCGGGCTCGATAAACTCGATGGTCTGGTTCCGCGGGCGCCGTGACGACTTTGACGGCTGGAACCTCAAAGGCTGGGCATGGCCAGATGTCGAGCCCGCGTTTGAGGCGGTGGAGGCAAAGCTTCAGCCAAAGCAGATGACGGGCGTTCACCCTTTGGTTCAGGCGCTGTCTGGCCTGTTTGGTGGAAACGCAAACGAGGCACCGACGCCGGAATATGAAAGCGCAGGAACCTTCCGGTTTAACATGCGTGACGCACGCCGTTGGTCGGCGGCAGATGCCTTTATGCGTCCGGCGCAAGAGGCCTATGGCCTAAACGTGAGAACCGGTTCTGAGGTTGATCGCCTCGAG
>JABITU010000074.1 GCA_018668195.1 Tateyamaria sp.
AGAGCTTGGTTACCCTGTTGCAGGCTGTACCACGTGGAAGGATGCGGTGGCGCATGCACCTGACATGGCACTAGTGCTGACCCCTCCGAGTGCGCGGCAGGATTATGCTGCTTTATTGGCAACAGCAGGAATACCGACCCTGATGGAAAAGCCGTTGGAACGCAGCCACGCTGGCGCGCAGGCTGTGGCTGATCTGTATGCTCAGGCTCAGGTGCCGCTTGGGCTGTGTTTTCAGCATCGCACAAGGGCGTCGGTGCGCAGTTTGAAGCATAAGCTGGAAACCGGTGCATTGGGTGCGATTGTTCACGTCGAGGTGCGCGTGCCGTGGTGGCGTGATCAGGCCTATTATGATGCGCCGGGCCGGGGCAGCTATGCGCGTGACGGCGGTGGCGTGATGATCAACCAAGCCATTCATACGTTGGATTTGGCCCTGTGGTTGGCGGGCCCCATAAGCGATGTACAGGCGCTGATGCGAACCAGCCCGTTGCACCGGATGCAAGCAGAGGACATCGCCGCCGGGCTGCTCACCTTTGCCTGTGGTGCGTCCGGCGTACTGAGCGCTACGACTGCGGCCTATCCCGGCGGTGCGGAAAGCATCGCGATTACGACAACCCAGGCACAGGCCACTTTGGTGGGGGATGATCTGCGTATTGACTGGATCGATGGGTATCAGGAGGCCGTTGCGCAAAGCGCGACAGGCACCGGCGGGGGCGCTGATCCGATGGCCTTTACACACGCCTGGCATCAGTCCATCGTCGAGGACTTTGCCAACACAATGCGCTCTGGCACACAGCCAATTGCACCACCGGAGGACGCTTTGCATGTGCATGCTGTCATTGAGGCAATGGAGAAGGCCGCGCGCTCTGGTGAGCGAACACAGGTGCTGTCGTGACGCTCGCTTTTGTGGCCCTTGGGCTCGATCATCGCCACATCTATGGCATGACAGAAAACATGCTGCGGATTGGGGCGCGCTGCTTGGGATATTGGACAGAGGGCACGCCTCAGCCGCTTGCGGGATATGGCGAGCGCTTTCCTGATCTGCGCCGCTTTGCAACCTTGGATCAGGCGCTGGCAGCCGGTGCGGACCTCGCCTTGATTTCTGCGATCCCGGCGGATCGGGCAGCGCTAAGCGTGCGCGCGATGCAGACAGGCCATGACGTCATGACAGACAAGCCTGGCTGCATCAGTCTCGATCAACTGGCAAGCATCCGCAAAACAGTGGGAGAGACCGGGCGGATCTGGTCGATCAACTTTTCCGAACGGTTCGAGGTGCCTTGCGTCACGTTGGCCGATCAGCTGGTGCGGGATGGCGCGATCGGCAAGGTGGTGCATACGACAGGGCTTGGTCCGCATCGACTGAACCGGGCAACGCGGCCTGATTGGTTTTTTGACAGAGCACGCTATGGCGGCATTCTGACGGATATCGGCGTGCATCAAATAGATCAATTCTTGCATTTTACGGGGTCTGACAGCGCCCAGATCACGATGGCCCACGTTGCTAATCATGCCAATCCGTCTAATACTGGATTGCAGGATTTTGGAGAAATCGCGCTGCGTACTGATCATGCTTCGGGCTATATTCGCGTTGACTGGTACACGCCGGCCGCGCTGCCCAATTGGGGCGATGGCCGGCTGACGCTGTTGGGAACGGATGGCTATATAGAACTGCGCAAATACGTGGATGTGGGCGCGCGATCAGGAACAGATCATCTGGTCTTGGTCAACGGCACCTGCTGTGAAACCATCGACGCGCGGGAGGCGGGGTTGCCTTATTTTGACCGGCTGGCGCATGACATTTCACACCGTACCGAAACGGCGATGGCACAACGCCATTGCCTCGAGGTGATGGAGTTGGCCCTGCGCGCGCAGGGCATGGCCGAAGGAAAATTGCAGTGATTCGGGTGGCCATTTTGGGCGGTGGCATCGGCGCGCAGCATCTGGCGGCTTATCAGGCCCTGCCGGAATTCGATATCGTGATGCTGGTGGATCAGGATCAGGCGCGTCTGGACGCTTTGGCTGTTGACGGTATCTTTGGGGCGACTGATATGCGTGCTGCATTAGAGGCTGATGTCGATCTGATTGATATCTGTTTGCCGCCTCATCTGCATGCGCCTGTCGCGATTGAGGCGCTAAAGGCTGGCAAACATGTTATTTGCGAAAAACCACTTGCCACATCGCTCGCACAGGTTGACGCAATAAGAAATGCGGCCGAGACGGCGGGCCGGCAGGTGTTCCCAGTGTTCCAGTACCGCTTTGGTCCGGGCTTTGCCCAACTGGAGGCTTTGCGTCAGGCCCGGTTGACCGGCGCGCCCCGCATGGCAGCAATTGAAACCCATTGGAACAGGGGCGCAGATTATTATGCCGTGCCATGGCGGGGTACCTGGGTTGGGGAAAAGGGTGGAGCAATCCTTGGACATGCCATTCATGCACACGACCTGCTGTGTCATTTCATGGCACCGGTCACGGGCGTGACGGCCCGTCTTGCGACGCTGGTCAATGACATTGAAACCGAAGATAGCGCTGCCCTGATCTTCGATCTCGACGGTGGGGCCATGGCAACCAGTTCGGTGACTTTGGGGGCCGCATCTGATGAGTCCCGATTGCGGTTTGTCTATGAACATTTGACGGCGACATCGGATACTGTTCCGTATGCGCCCGCCGATGGACTTTGGACATTCTGCGCGCGGGATCCGGGTCAGCAGGATCAGGTGGATGCCATTGTTGCAGCGACACATACGCAGCCGTCTGGATTTACCGGATTTCTGACTCAGGTTGCGCATGCATTGACTGGTCAGTCACACCGTGCTGTGTCATTTGCCGATGGCGCGGCGTCGATCGCATTGGTGACCGCCATTTACGAAGCGCATCGCAGCGGTGCGCGGGTCGCATTACCGCTTACGACGAACCACCCATTGTGGCAAGGATGGCGACCATGATTGAATGTTGGCGATGGTTTGGGCCGGATGATCCGACGCAGTTGATCGACCTGCCACAAGTCGGCGCCACTGGTGTTGTCACAGCCTTGCATCAACACGCACCTGGCGTGCCTTGGGCCGAAAAAGATATCGCCGCACGCAAGAAAATGATCGATGGGGCGGGGCTGCGTTGGGCAGTGGTTGAAAGCTTACCAGTGTCTGAGGCGATCAAGACCCAAGGCGCCGACATGGCGGCTCATCTGCTGCACTATCGGTCCAGCCTTGAGGCACTTGCGCGACAAGGCGTTGAAACAATCTGTTATAATTTTATGCCGATTCTTGACTGGACTCGCACCCAGACCCGCGCCACCCAGCCACATGGCGGCACGGCAATGCTTTTCGATCTAGCGGAATTTGCAGCCTTTGATCTGCATATCCTGTGCAGACCTGCGGCGGTGGATGACTATTCTGACGCTGTCAAAGACGCTGCGGCGTTGGCCTATGCACATATGGATGACGTGCGGCGCTTAGATCTGATGCGGACGGTGATTGCAGGCCTGCCGGGTGCCAACGACGGTTGGACACTGGATGATGTGCGTGCCCGGCTTGCAACCTATGACCAAATTGGTGCCGACCGCCTTCGGCAAAACCTGATCGACTTTCTGGCCGAAGTCGTACCGCTGGCTGAGCAGCTTGGCCTGCGGTTGTGCTGCCATCCGGACGATCCGCCTTTTTCGTTGCTTGGGCTGCCACGGGTGATGTCATCTGCGGATGATTACGGCGCTGTTCTTGATGCTGTTGACAGCCCTGCCAATGGCGCGACGCTGTGCACCGGGTCTCTTGGGGTTGACCCGGCTTTCGATGCTCCGGCTTTTGTTAGCCGTTTTGGCCCACGCATTCACTTTGCGCATTTGCGCAACACCAAGAGGTTACCTTCGCCCGATGCCGCGCGCCCCGGGTTTCTTGAAGCGCCACATTTGGAAGGAAACACCGACATGGTCGCGACGATTACTGCCCTGATGAAAGAAGAGGCCCGCAGGCGCGCTGAAGGCCGCAGTGATCACGCGATTCCCATGCGCCCTGATCATGGGCAGGAGTTGCTTGGTGACTGCGAGCGTAACAGTTTGCCAGGCTATCCCCTGATCGGGCGCATGCGCGGGCTTGCGGAACTGCGCGGGATAATGGCGACCGTTGAGGCATACCTATGACCCGGATCGGCGTCGCGGGGGCAGGCCTGATTGGAAAGCGGCATATGGCAGCCATTAATCGGGTTGCTGACGTTACTCTTTCGGCGGTGCTGGATCCTGTGATGCAAGATGATGGCACAGATGTGCCGTTGGTTGCTGATCTGGATGCGCTTGCTGCCCACTCGGATGGGGTCATCCTTGCTGTTCCAAACGCACTTCATGCGCCAATGGCGATTGCTTTGCTTGAGGCAGGGTGCCCGGTTTTAGTGGAAAAGCCTTTGGCTGGTACTGCAGCAGAGGGTGCGCAAATGGTCGCTGTCTCTGAACGCACGGGCGTGCCGTTGCTTGTCGGCCACCACCGCCGACACAACCCACTGGTGGCCAAAGCCAAGGACATCATCGAAAGCGGTCTTTTGGGGCCAATAACAGCGGTACATGGCCATTGCTGGCTGCCTAAACCCGATCTTTATTACGAAAATGCGTGGCGGCAGGGGGCCGGGGCTGGGCCACTGTTCATCAACCTGATCCACGACATCGACGTATTAATGCACCTTTGCGGCCCAATCGAACAGGTGCAGGCCTTTGAGAGCAACGCCATTCGCGGAGCTGCCGCCGAAGAGGTCAGCGTTGCTATACTGCGTTTTGCCAGTGGGGCTCTGGGTACCGTCAACCTAAGCGATGTGTCGCTGGGCCCTTGGAGTTGGGAACTCACTGCTGGTGAAAACCCTGCCTATCCCGCAACAGATCAATCGAGCTATGTCATCGGCGGGCGCGCAGGATCGCTTGCCTTGCCGAACCTGACTCTTTGGAATCAGAGCAATGGTCCTGATTGGTGGGCACCCATATCGACCACGCGCGTACCATTTAGCAGTGCCGATCCGTTAGAGGCTCAGATCGCTCATTTCGCAGATGTCATTCGTGGAACCGCTAAGCCTTTGGTAACAGGCGCAGATGGTCTGCGTGCTGTGCGGGTGATTGAGGCGATCAAGGCGGCAGCCTTGAGTGGCAGTGCCGTTTCCATAGCCCCTTAGAATTTTCTCGTGCATCGTTGTGTCTGTGCTAGCGTGATCTTGCACGCTGCAATCTGCGTGCCGCGATATGGCAGGGGGTGTCTTTTGGACCTGCCCGGCGCCCGTGACTGGCGTGAAACCCCACCGGTATATGAACCAATGAAAGGAATGGCCTATGACGGCGGTTGGTGTGATCGGATTGGGTGATATGGGCAGTGGGATTGCCAAAAACCTGATCTTAAATGGATTTGAAACGTGGGGGCGCGACGTGATCGCGGCTCGCCATGATGCTTTTGGTGCGATGGGTGGGCATACGGCTGACAGCACCGCTGAGGTGAGCAAACACGCACAATACGTTTTCGTCATGGTGATGAAAGGGGCAGAAGCCCACGAGGTTATTTTGGGCGAGGGCGGACTTGCGGAAAACATGTCTTCCGGTGGCACGATCATTCTGACCTCGACAATCAAACCCGCAGAAGCGCGCGCCATCGCCACAGGCTTGGATGGAACTGGGTTGCTCTTGATCGATAGCCCTGTTTCGGGTGGCTACCCCGGCGCTCAGGGGGGCACGCTCACCCTGATGGCGGCAGCCCCTGAGAATATCCTGAGCAACGCGCGTCCGGTGCTTGAAGCTATTTCGGCAGATATTCACCATGTTGGGACACAGCCCGGTGAAGGGCAGGTGGTGAAAGCTTGCCTTCAGTCGCTTATCGGGTCAATTTTTTCTGCGACTTTTGAAGCTGCAGCACTGGCCGCCAAGGCGGGCGTGCCCGGGCAAGTGATTCTTGATGTCTTTTCAACATCGTCTGCCGGTTCCGGAATCACCAACAATGCTGTCCAAAAGATCATCGACCGACAATTCGAAGGTACCGGCAGTCATATCAACACGATGCACAAGGATCTGACAATATCAATGGCGCTGGGCGAAGAACTGGGCGTTCCCTTGCACACAGCCGCCGCCGCAATGCAGATATTCCACGCTGGACGTACCCGGCATCCAGACGGTGACAATTGGGTTGCAACCCGTGTGATCGAAGAAATCGTTGGCGCAGAACTTCACCGCAACGCTGCAAAGGTGACGCGATGAAACTGGGTGTGATCTGTGACGGTGTAAGCCGTGATCTTGCGTATGCCGTGGATGTGATGGACGAATTCGATTTGCGCTATGCAGAGCTGCAGTTTGTCGGTGACACCGAGGTTGGCGATCATTCAGCCCAAGAGATCCGGGATATCGATATGCTGCTACGGGATCGCGGGAAACCTGTCAGTTGCCTTAGCCGCCATGTCTTTGCGGGCATGACGGTGTCTAATAGGCCGGGTGATGCCTTGCACATGCAGCATATGGATGCGCTGAAACGGGTGATCGAGATGGCTCATATTGTGGGCAGCCCGCTGGTTCGGATCATGACCCAAAAAAAAGAACAGATCCTTTGGGGCCACAACGGCGCGGAAAAGTGGAACGTTGCCCATGGGGCTTGGGATACAACAGCGCCGCTGATTGCTCCTGCGGTTGATCTGGCCCGGTCCGAAGGCGTGACTCTGGTTGTTGAGACGGGCAATGGGACGATGGTCAATTCCAATTACACGGCGCGCAAGTTAATTGATGAACTGAACGCGAGGGATGTGCTCAAGGTGTTATGGGATCCGGCAAACAACTGCTGGTGTCATGAGCTAGCATATCCTGATGGCTACGCTACGGTGCGCGATGGCTATCTGGGCCATGTGCACATCAAAGATGTGCAGGTTGATACCCCGCGGGCAACGTTGGACGTCAAAGAGATGGGCAAAGGGCAACTTGGTCCATTATTCACACCCATGGCAGATGCGCTGCGGGACGATGGCTATGATGGTGTCATTTCGCTTGAGAGCGTTTACCATCCTGGGAACGGCGATTTCGAAGCAGGATTTCGCGCATGTGTCGAGACGTTCAAAGCAGTTTTTGACGTGCAACCGGCCGGGTTAGGATGATATATCTGCGTGGCGTCATTTTAGCGTTTGACGAAATACCCGAATCATCAGGTATAATGCTAACGCATTGAAATCTTTGATGTCAGGCAGCGTTAGATGTTTCAAGTTTTTCGCATAACGCTTTATGTTGCGTCCGAGCGTCATGCTGGATAGGCAGGGCGATACGCAATTTGAGGACCGTCCGAATGACTTCAGCTTCCCCTTTGCCCGGCTTTGATGATCTGCGCGTTGCGGTTATTGGTCTTGGGTATGTTGGTTTGCCGCTCGCGGTGGAATTTGGCAAAAGCCGATCGACGGTTGGTTTTGACTTGAATGCAGACCGGGTGATAGCCCTGCAAGCCGGTGCCGACAGCACCGGCGAATTGGCGCCTGAACAACTGGCCCAAGCGCCGAATTTGAAATTTACCAATGATCTTGCCGACATTGCTGACTGTAATTTCTACATAGTTGCGGTGCCAACGCCCATTGATCAGCATCGCCAGCCCAATCTTGGCCCGCTGCTGTCTGCTTCGCGCATGGTCGGGTCGGTGATCAAGCGTGGTGACATCGTCGTATTTGAAAGTACCGTCTATCCGGGTGCCACTGAAGAAGACTGTCTGCCGCTGGTCGAGCAAGGTTCTGGGCTTGTGCTGAACCGCGACTTTTTCGCAGGCTACAGCCCCGAAAGAATCAACCCTGGCGATAAGGCGCGTCCCCTGACCAGTATAGTCAAGGTCACGTCTGGTTCGACGCCCGAGGCTGCGGATCTGATCGATAATCTTTATGCCAGCATCATTATCGCCGGTACGTTCAAGGCGGCCTCTATCAGGGTGGCCGAAGCCTCCAAGGTGATCGAAAATACGCAGCGTGACGTGTCGATTGCGCTGATCAATGAATTGTCGATCATCTTTTCGCATCTGGATATCGACACCAATGCGGTTTTAGATGCCGCTGCAACCAAGTGGAACTTTAACCGGTTTTCGCCGGGCCTTGTGGGGGGGCACTGCATTGGCGTGGATCCCTATTACCTTGTCCACAAGTCAATTGCAGCAGGTCACATTCCAGACATCATCCGTATCGCACGTGAAATCAATGATGGCATGGCACGTCATGCGGTGTCTTTGTTGGTCAAGAAGATGATTCAGAAAGAAGCGCGCGTAAAGGACGGGCATGTCTTGGTTCTGGGGCTGACATTCAAGCAAAATTGCGCTGATATCCGCAATACCAAGGTTTTGGATTTGTTTGGGAATATGCAAAGTTATGGGATGAATGTTGATGTTTATGACCCATGGGCTGATGCTGCCGAGGTGCGCGATGTCTATGGCATTGAAATACTCAAAGATCTGCCAGTGGCGGGTGGGTATGACGCAGTCATCCTTGCCGTTCCCCACGACGAACTGATTGAGATTGGCGCCCAAGGGCTGCGGGCCATGCTGGATCCAAACGGTGTGCTATTTGATATGAAAGCCGTGTTTGACCAAACCGAAAGCGATTTGCGGCTGTAGTGTTCCGAGGGTGATTTTTATAACAGGCGGCGTTGCCTATATGTGTCAGCAATGGCTTGTTTCTGGGTGGTAAACGATATGTGCGCTGCCGGTTGTTATGGAATTTGCGTATAGCCTTTAACGAAACGCCCTAAACATCGAGCAATATCTACAGTAGTGAGATGTTTGATTTCCGGCTGCGTTGGGAGAGCCAAGTTTTTCGCATAACGTTTTAGCCAGCACGACCTGCAAACATTGCAACCCTTATGCCTGCCGCCTCCAACGCCCGGCGGACCGAAGCGGCGATTTCTACCGCTTCAGGCGTATCACCATGGCAGCATATGCTGTCAATCGGTGTCTCTATTCGTTTGCCACTTTCGGTTATGATTGCTTGGGCTTTGACCATATCGACCATCCGCTGTCCGGCCAGTTCAGCGTCGTGAATGACAGCGCCGGGCAGGCTGCGATCTACCAGTGTTGCATCATCGTTGTAGGCGCGATCCGCAAATATTTCGCAGGCGAAGCGGGCACCAAGGCTGCGCGCGGCACGTTCCTGCGCTGTGGCCGCCAATACCATCAGAATCGCGTCTGGATGAGCGGACAGTGCCGCTTGGTAGCAGCCGTGGGCCATGGCTTCGTCCTCAGAGGTCATGTTGCCAAGAGCACCGTGCAATTTCACATGCCGCACGGTGGCACCGAGCGCGTTGGCCATGCCAAGGGTTGCACCGACCTGCACCCGGATCGAGTTTTGCAGGGAAGAAAGGGGCATGGTGATGCGCCTGCGGCCAAACCCCTGGATGTCGACAAATCCGGGGTGCGATCCGATGCCAACGCCTTTGGACAGCGCGATGCCCATGGTCTTGGCCATCACATCTGGGTCACCTGCATGCCCACCACAGGCGATATTGGCCGAGGTCACCGTTTCCAACAATGCAGCATCATCGCCCATTTTCCAGGGACCAAAGCTTTCGCCCATGTCTGCGTTCAGATCGACCTGCATTTGTATCATCCTTGTTCGAATGGGGATTGGTGGGCCGATACCATGCCGCCAACCAGTTGGTAACTGAGCAGATCCTGCATCGTATGAGGATCACGGATCAAGGGTTTTGCAGAGTGCCCGAGTTTGAGCAACTCGGCGTTTGCACGCGCTTGAATGGCTGCCGCATCACCTAAGCTGACAAATGAAAACCGCAACGTTGCACCGGCAGGGGCCTGTGCAACGCGCGGCAGATCGCAGGGCAATACCGTCCCGATGCGGGGATATCCGCCTGTGGTCTGGCATTCGACCATCAGGACAAAGGGCGTGCCATCACCGGTGATTTGAATGTCTCCTCGCACGATGACTTCGCTTACGATGCTCAGCTGTTTCGGGTTGGAAAAACCTGTACCGTCGCTATCAAGCCGTATGCCCTGCCGGTTCGCGCGGGGATCACGACGGAAAACGGTCGCTTCAAATCTTTCCCGGATGTCGGCGTCAAAATCCTCTGTCTGCATGCTTGCGACAATCCGGATATCGCCACCAGCAAAGCGGGGATCACGGGGCAGGGCCATGCCTATTTCTTTGCCTTTGTCGTCTCCGATAGGCAGAGTTTGGCCAGCAGCGACAAGAGATCCAAGGCCAACCGATTGGTGTGTTGCGCGTGATCCGAGGATCGCTTTGGTTGTAATTCCCCCACCCACATGCAGGTATCCGTAGGTGCCATCTCGGCTGGGCCCGATCATCAGTTTTGTGTTCGCAGGCAAAAGATGGCTGGCATTCCAGGCCGCGGTTTCACCGTTGATTTTTGTAGCCATTTCGGCACCAGTCAGCGCAATACGTATTGGGGCTGTTGCCTCGAACGTGCCCCCAGTGCTGACCATTTCAAGCACGGCAAGGTCAGTACTTTGGCGTAACAGGGCGGCCCCTTCATAAACGGCGCGGTGGTCAGCTGCACCGCTGGTCGTCAGACCCTTGGCCAAAAATCCGGGTCGGCCGAGGTCTTGCACCGCGACGCCGGGCCCAATCTGCTGCACGATCAGGCCTGTCATTCCAGCACCTCTTGCAGGGCAGCGCCATTGCCATCCGCATTATGTGCCTCGATGCTGGCCAATTCTTGTAAGGTAATTGACGTGAACTGTACCTCGTCCCCGGGTGAAAGCGGAAAGGGGATGTCGCTGCGGGGGCGAAAGCACTGAAAGGCTGATTGCCCGACATGGCGCCACCCGGTTGGCGTGTCTTTGGTGAAAAGACAAATCTGGCGCACAGCGGCGACCAAGGCACCCGCAGGGATGTTCGGGCTAAGCCCGACCTGGCGGGGGATATCCCACGCTGTGCCCAGCGTGCCAAGATAGGGCTGGCCCGGCGCAAATCCCACCGTCAGGACACGCAGCCGGGTGGCGGTCAGTTCGGCTTCGGCTTCTTTGGTTGTTAAACCTGCGGCCTCTGCCGCCTCTGCCAATTGCGGTGCGCGACTTGTTCCAAAAACGGCGGGTATCGTCCACAGGGTCCGGCCAGCGGGCAAGGCAGCATTCGACCAATCACGCGATTGCAACACTTCGTTCAGGCGGGCGCGCAGCCGATCATAGCTGTATTCCGCAAGATCGGTGCGAAAAAAAGCAGACACCAATGTGCTGCTGCTTTCCATCACTTCCGGCCATTCCTGTTCGTCGACCGCCGTACGAAACGCAATCGCTGCGCGGTTGGCTGCGTCTGTCGCCTTGTCGCCAAAGGTAACCAAAACGCCATTCAAGCCAACAGATCGAATTTTTGGGCAATCGACGTGATTCTGTGACATGTCGCGACACTAGCGGTTCCGCAGATCGGTGCAATTGCTGGAGGCATCATTTTGAACTTTGCAACCAACCCTTTTCGAATGTAACGGCCTCGACGCTTGCAAGTCGCTTGATCCGTTCCAGTTCATTTTCGAACGCGATCTGGGCAAAAACTGCGCCCACTTGCGCCGAACACATCGGCCCCTGATCACGGATCATATCCGTCACGGGCTGACATTGCTGTTCAAACCCATCACGCTGCCAGTTGCGCCACCTGTTGCGCAACATTTCTGCATCGCGCTGACGGCGCAGATGCCAATATGGGTAGAAATCTATTGGCACGACGGCAGCATCATGTGTCCAGTGCTCTAAAAGTGCCCGATCGTTTTCATAAAGACGTTTCAGGGCATGCGGGCGATATTGCGGTCTGCGCGAGAACAATATCAGATCATGGGCCGCGCGACCGTATTGATGCTGTCGAGCTGCACAAAGCCCAGACGTGTGATCAGATCCAATACTGCAGGCCCCGAGGCCAGTCCTTGCGGTGCTTCCAACAGGGCATGACGATCCAGAAAAACACGGCGCGCCGCGCGGTACGTCAGCGTTAAGGGTGTCACGTCCGCAAGTTGCGCCTCAGGGTATCCCCGTAAGAAATCTTGGGACTGAGGGTGATGTTCTTTGGCGCAGGATCAGCATCTGGTTTTGAACGATCAAGAATGATCTGTGCCGCAGCGCGCCCAATCTCAAGTCGGCAAGCGTCAGTCGTGGTCAGCTGACGGGGTAGCCCTTGCAGCAATTCTACCCCGTTAAAGCCTGAAAGCCCAATTTGGCCAGGGACATCAACGCCCTCATCGAGCAGGTACAACAGGCCCCCCGCGCCGATCATATCGTTAGAATAATATAGAAAGTCGAGATCGGGATTTTCTTTAAGCATAGTGGCGGTCATCTCGCGGCCTTTGGCCAGAGCAGATCCGCCCGAATAGAAATCACGCGCTTCAATCTCTACACCAGCCTTGGCAAGCCCTTCGGTCAGTCCTTCGAAGCGTTTGCGCGCGCGGTGGTCGCGTGGCATCGATGTCCCCATAAAGCCAATCCGTGAATATCCCTGTTTGAGGATGGCCTGTGCCATGTCGAGGCCCGCCTTGCGGTGCGAGATACCCACCATGCTGTCGATGGCTCTGCCGTCGGTATCCATGATTTCCACAACCGGAATGCCCGCATGGCGAAGCATGGCTTCCGCTGCATCAGAATGTTCAAGCCCAGCGATGATCACGCCAGACGGCCTCCAGGACAACATCTCGTAGAGAACTCGTTCTTCTTTGTCGCGCATGTAATCCGTAACGCCGAAAACCGGTTGAAAGGGCGTATCTTCGAGCACCTGATTGATCCCGGTAAGAACCTCAGGAAATACCATATTGCTCAAGGAAGGGATGATGACCGCGATCAGATTAACATGTTGCGAGGCAAGTGACCCGGCAATCTGATTGGGGACATAGCCAAGGGTCTTTGCGGCCGCGAGCACCTTTTTGCGGGTGGCAGCGGATACATCTCCACGATTGCGCAGAACCCTGCTCACCGTCATTTCAGAGACGCCACACGCTGCGGAAACATCACGCAAGGTCAGCGGGCGTTGGGCGCGATCAGTCAATGGCAGGCCTCATTTAAAAGAATGAAACAAGTTACGGATAATTTCGCACGAATTTCAAGCACTGCCAGTGTAAATCGGGATTTGAACAAGGTGAAAAGTGGTGTTGTATTCAAAAAGAGCACCAACAAAGGACTTGAGCCGAGCCTGATCGAGCGGTCTGTTCCTGACGTGCGGCGCTGTACTTAAAAAATAAAGAGGACAAAACGTTTGGAAAGCGGCAGGCTTGGCAAACCATTTTTTGAATCGTAAGACGGCGGTATTGGCTCCGTGGCTCAACTGGATAGAGCAGCCCCCTCCTAAGGGGCAGGTTGCAGGTTCGAACCCTGCCGGAGTCGCCATTTCCCGAAAAATGCAAATTTATTGCTCATAGATAACCAGAGCCGGGCCGTTAACCGGTGTTGGGCCGCCAACTACGGACGGCCCAACAAAAAGTCAGAGGAGATGCCTGCCGCTGGTACACAGTAAATAGCCGCGTAAGTTTGACGACCTAACCCTGTTAACGACGTTTGAGTTCAATCAAAGCGATCCAGATCCATGACCTTGGCCCACGCCGCTACAAAATCTGTAACGAACTTACCGCTTGAATCGTTTTGAGCGTAAAGCTCCGACAAAGCGCGCAGTTGCGAATTCGACCCAAAGACCAAATCGACACGGGTGCCTGTGCGCTGAACAGCTCCGGTTGCGCGATCCTTTGCCTCGTAAAGGTTTCCGTCCTGCGCGCTTTGTGACCATTCCACGCTCATGTCCATAACAGATTTGAAAAAGTCATTGCTTAGCGTGCCGGGTAAGTCCGTCCAAACACCATGTTGGGAATCACCTGTGTTGGCGCCCAAAACGCGCAGCCCACCAACTAGCACTGTCATTTCAGGCGCTGAGAGGGTTAACAACTGGGCCCGATCAACAAGCAACTCCTCAGCTGACAGCGAAAAGTCTTGTTGCAGGTAGTTGCGGAAACCGTCTGCCTTTGGCTCCATCAAGTCAAAAGAGTCGACATCCGTCTGCTCCTGGCTGGAATCGCCACGGCCTGGGGTAAAGGGCACGGTCACGTCTACCCCACCCGCTTTCGCGGCAGCTTCAACGGCTGCATTGCCGCCCAGAACAATCAGATCGGCCATAGACACTTTGGTATCACCCTTGGCGTCGAACGTGGCCTTGACCCCCTCGAGACCGCTCAGAACAGCGGCGAGTTTCTTAGGCTCGTTGACGTCCCAGTCTTTTTGTGGGGCAAGGCGGATACGCGCACCATTGGCGCCGCCGCGCTTGTCTGATCCGCGGAAGGTCGAGGCAGATCCCCACGCCACCGACACCAGATCAGCTGTGTTCAGGCCAGAGGCAAGGATCGCCGCCTTGAGGTCAGTCACATCTGCATCGCTTACAATCGGGTGATCCGCTGTTGGGATCGGATCTTGCCAAATTAGCTCTTCGCCGGGCACTTCGGACCCGCGATAGCAGTTGATCGGTCCCATGTCGCGGTGGGTCAGTTTGAACCAGGCGCGTGCAAATGCATCGGCAAACTTGTCAGGGTTGGCGTGGAAATCACGGCTGATCTTTTCGTAAGCAGGATCCATGCGCATCGCCATGTCTGCGGTCGTCATCATCAGCTTGACGTTGCCATTGCCGTCAACCTGCGGTGCATGATCATTGTTTGCCAGTCCCTTGGCTTGCCATTGGTTGGCGCCTGCGGGGCTTTTGGTCAGTTCCCAGTCGTAGCCAAACAGAACGTCAAAATAACTCATGTCCCATTTGATCGGTGTTGGGGTCCATGGCCCTTCGATGCCGCTTGTGATGGCATCCACACCCTTGCCGCTCTTGTGGCGCGACAACCAGCCAAAGCCCATGGCTTCCAGCGCACCGCCTTCGGGTTCGACGCCAACAAGATCAGCGTCGCCCGCACCATGGGCCTTGCCAAAGGTGTGCCCGCCAGCAACCAGCGCAACGGTTTCTTCGTCGTTCATTGCCATTCGGGCGAATGTTTCGCGGATGTCTCGACCAGAGGCCTGCGGATCAGGATTGCCATCTGGGCCTTCGGGGTTCACGTAAATCAAGCCCATCTGGACGGCAGCCAGCGGGTTCTCAAGATCGCGATCACCGGAATAACGGCTGTTGGGTTTATCACTGGTGGCCAGCCACTCTGTTTCCGCACCCCAATAGATATCTTCTTCAGGTTCCCAAACATCGACGCGACCACCGCCAAAGCCAAAGGTCTTGAAACCCATGTCTTCCAGCGCCACGTTGCCCGCCAGGATCATAAGGTCAGCCCATGAAATCTGATTGCCGTACTTCTCTTTGACCGGCCACAACAGGCGGCGCGCCTTGTCAAGGTTGCCGTTGTCAGGCCACGAGTTCAGAGGCGCGAAACGTTGTGTGCCAGACGAAGCCCCACCGCGGCCATCAGCTGTCCGATATGTACCGGCAGAGTGCCAGGCCATTCGAATGAAGAATGGGCCGTAATGGCCATAATCGGCAGGCCACCAATCCTGACTGTCAGTCATCAACGCAACAAGATCGGCCTTGAGCGCCTTCAGATCCAGCTTTTCGAACGCGTTGCCATAATTGAAATCCGCGCCCATCGGGTCGGACTTGGCAGTATTCTGATGCAGGATCTTTAAATTAAGCTGATTTGGCCACCAATCACGCACTGATTGTACGCCAAAAGTGGTGTGTTTGGTTGTGCCGTGAATGACCGGGCATTTGCCGCCGTTTTCGATGTCGTTGCCGTCCATGGGTCTCTCCGATCGCTGATGTATCAAATGCTTCTGATCATCATTTAGACCGCAGCTTTGAATCATTCCAGACTTGTATCAAAAATTATCTGCTTTGGTCCTAAGGCCAGCTTTGCCCAACCAGCGTAACTATTGATTCGATGGCATGCCTTCTCGTACCGGCAAGGACCTAAATAAACTCAATAATTGGCATGCGTTGAATGCAACTGGCTGCATATACGCCCGTCAGTTTTTTTCACGCTTTGCCACTCCATGGCCGGCTTCGGGCACATCCAGTGTTGCCCATGTCTCGTCGTGTGACGCCTTGGGTGGCATGGTACATGTCCTGTGATGTATGCTTACTTTTGCAATGAAATTGGCCGAAATCGGCGCGGTCACGAACAGGAAGGCCATGATCAGAAATTCCTGAATGGACCACCCTTCTCCCAATATTGAAGAATGTATCATCGACCCTAGCAAAAAGGCACCTACACCTAAGGTACCAACTTTTGTGGGCGCATGCAGCCGTGTCATGGGATCATTGAATTTCAGCAGCCCTATCGCGGCCACCAGAGCGAAAAATGCACCAACCAGCAAGCAGACAGCAACAGCAACCACGGCAAAGCTTTCAATGGTCATTCGATGATATCCCCCCGCAAGACAAAGCGCGCATAAGCAACGGTTGACACGAAACCCAGCATGGCAATGATCAGGGCCGCTTCGAAATATATGCGCACGCCTTGCGCGATCCCCAGAAGCACAACCAGAGCAATGGCATTCACCACCATGGTGTCCAGCGCAAGAATGCGGTCACCAGTGCTGGGGCCAATGACCAGTCGGATCATCGACATGATTTGTGCAAGCGAAACGACCAGGAAGGAAATGATCAGCGCCGTATTCATCAGGTCAGTCGCAAAGCTCATAGAAAGATCTCCATCAGGCGGCGCTCGTAGCGTGTCTTGATTTCGTCGCGGATGGCATCCGGGTCCGGTGCATCCAGCGCGTGCACCAATAGGCTGTGCCCATCTTCCGAGAGGTCAGCCGATACTGTGCCCGGGGTCAATGTGATTGTCCCGGCCAGAACTGTAATCGCCTCTGGTTGGCGCAAATCAAGTGGGATCACCACCCAAGCTGGCTGTAGTTTTGAGTTAGGCCGGGTCAGCACGATCCATGCTACCTGAATGTTGGCAACGACGATGTCCCACATAACCAGAACAGCATATGAAAGCATACGAAGTGGTCGAATGCCTTTGGGGCGGTCCGGCCACCAAACAGATGTCATTTGCGGAATGATCACGCCTAGGATCAGCCCAAACACGACCATACCGGCCGACACATGATTTTGCAGCAAGACCCACACGGCGGCTAAAAGCAGTGTTAACAACGGGTGTGGAAACAGCCAACGGAATGCTCGCGCCATCTCAGTATCCCTCTTTCGGTGTGCTGAGCTTGCCGGGAGTATTCAGCACGGTGCTGATATAAGGCTCGGGCGCAAAAAGCTGTGTAGATATGTCCAGCATGTAGCGATGCGCCTGCCCGGCAAAAACGGTGTAGACTACGAGAACGGCCACAAGACTGCCGACAGCCGCATAGGATAAAGCAGATGGTTTCTGTGTTGCTTGCGCGTCTAGTGGGTGTTGTATGCTTTGTGCCTGCCAGAACACGACACTGCCCGCACGGGCAAACCCAACGATGCTGATCAGGCTGGATACCAGAACAATCCCCCAGACCCATGCTGCATTTGGCGCCTCAAAGGCGGCATCTAAAACCAACAGCTTGCCGATGAAGCCCGACATGGGTGGCAAACCGGTCATCGCAATTGCTGCGACAAAAAATAGACCAGCCGTCATTGGTGCACTTGCCACCGGAGGTTGGGCGGTCAACTCAAGATTTGCGCGAGTGGAACGAACCAGATCAGAAATTAGAAACAAGGCTGCAGCAGCCAGCGTAGAATGCACAATGTAGTAGAGCGCAGCCGCGATACCCGCAGGCGTGAATAGCGAAATTGCGATCATGACCATGCCCATCGATCCGATCACCGAAAAGGCCACCAATCGGTTCAATTGTCGTGCGGCCAAAACGCCGATCATGCCAATGGCAAGTGAGGCAAGTGCGACTGGCAGCAACCACTGCCCGTGCAAACCAAGCGTCGCCACAAGTTCTGGCGGAAAGATGATCGTGTAAACGCGGATAATTGCATAGGCCCCAACCTTGGTCATGATCGCAAAAAGGGCGGCGACCGGGCCGGGCGCCTCGGCATAGCTGGAGGGCAGCCAGAAGTGCAGCGGGACCACCGCCGCCTTGACCGCAAAGACCAGCAGCAACAATACGGCTGCCACCCGAATCCCAACCGTTCCGCCCGCGTCAATCATCCGCACGCGCAACGCCAGATCGGCCATGTTCAGCGTTCCCGTCTCAGCATAGACTGAGCCGAGTGCGAATAAGAATAATGTCGAACCGATCAGGTTGAACAGCACATATTGCACCCCGGCGCGCAGCCGGATGTTCCCGCCTGCGTGGATCATCAAACCATAGGATGCGATCAGCAATACTTCGAAAAAAACGAACAGGTTGAACAGGTCGCCGGTCAAAAAGGCACCCATGATCCCCATTAACTGAAATTGATAGAGCGCATGAAAGTGTCGCCCTCGGACATCCCATTCGGACCCTATTGCAAAGAGCAACACCACCAGTGCTAAAACCGAGGTCAGCAAAACCATCAAAGTGGACAGCCGGTCGGCTACAACAACGATGCCGAACGGCGCGGCCCAGTCGCCCAACTGGTACAGTGTTATGGTGCCGTCGGATGCTTGCCAGGCCAAGCCTGCTGCTACCGTGATCAGACCCATGATGCCTGCGACGGAAAATACCCGCTGAATGCCAATGTGATAGCGCGCAGCCAGCAGGATGAAGGGGGCCAAAACGGCAGGCAAAACAATTGGCGCGAGGACCCAATGAGTCATTTTGGTTCCTCCGTTGCCGCGTCATCTTGCGTTATGATCTGATCATCAACATGGTCGTCATTGGACCCCAGATAGGCTCCAAGTGCGATCATGACGATGACGGCTGTCATGCCAAAGGAAATCACGATCGCCGTCAGAACAAGAGCCTGTGGCAACGGATCTGTATAGATGGACACACCGTCGCGCAGGATCGGCGGCGCACCAACCGTCAAACGACCCGAAGCAAAAAGGAATACGTTGACAGCGTAAGTCAGCAAAGAAATTCCCATGATGACCGGAAACGTACGCAAACGCAGAACCAGATAAATCCCGGCCGAAGTCAGCAAACCGATGGCAGAGGCCACAATGAATTCCATTTCACACGCCCTCCTTTGCGAGGTCCCCGGGCGATGGATCGTCACGAGACGGGTCTATATCCATTGGATGCTCGACCTCTGGGGTGTGCACGCGGCGCGCTAACCTTGAGAAGCTTTCAAGTGACAGCATCACAGCACCGACAACCGCCAGAAAAACACCCAAGTCAAACAAGGCGGCGGTTGCCAGTTCGAATTTTTCGAATGGAGGGATGCGGACATAAGTGAAATCTGACGTCAGGAACGGCTTGCCCACAAACCACGATCCGATCCCGGTCAGGCCCGCAATCAGGACCCCCGCGCCGATGATACCGTGATAGGGATAGCGCAATCGCGCCGACGTCCATGAAAAACCGCTGGCCATGTACTGCATCACCACGGCAATGGACACGATTAACCCGGCAATAAATCCTCCGCCAGGTTCGTTGTGGCCACGCAGGAAAATATAAAAGCCGACCATTAATGCAACGGGCATCAAAACGCGGGTCAGAACGACCATCATCATCGGGTGCATGTCACCTGCGCGCAGCTGATCCGGCAGGCGATTAAGCAGACGAGCACGCACCGGGCCGGATAAGAGCGCCTCGGTCAATGCATAGATCACCAGTGCCGCAATGCCGAGCACGATGATCTCACCGTAGGTGTCAAAGCCTCGGAAATCGACAAGGATCACATTAACCACATTTGTGCCGCCGCCGCCCTTGTATGAATTGGCAAGGTGGAATTCAGAGATCGGTACCCCAATCGCATCGCGCATCAAGAAATAGTAGGCGAGCCCCATAGTCGCCAACCCTCCGAGGATCGCAACGCCGGCATCGCGTGTACGCAACAATACTGAGCTTTCGACAGGTGTTCTGTTTGGTAGAAAATTGAGCGCCAGCAAAAGCAGAATGATTGTCACCACTTCAACCGTAATCTGTGTCATGGCCAGATCGGGGGCGCTGAACAGTATAAAACCGATAGAAACCATAAGCCCAACAATGCCAATTAAAATCAGCGATAACAGCCGGTTTCGATGTAGGAACACCAGACCGCAGGTCGCGGCAACCAGCATCAACCATCCGGCAATTAAAACGGGACTTGCAGGCTGCATGCTCCGACTAGCAGCTGCCACAGTTCCCGTGTTCCAAGCATAAAAACCCGATCCTACAATTGCGACCATGGCAATTGCCGCATATCGCGTGAACGCGCCATTATGCGTTGATTGAATAACGGTCCGCGCAATGTTTACCGCACCGGCTATAATAGCTTCGAATATGGTTTTGGCCTCGGGTCGCGGTGAAATATCCCACAGGCGCAACGCGGGGCGATAGGCTGACAACAGCGCCAAGCCACCAACCACCGCGATAAGCGACATGTACAGGGCTGGCACCAAACCGTGCCAGATTTTGAGGTGGGCCTTGGGCATCAAAGCTGCATCGCCAATAACAGAGGCAGTAACAATGCGCACTATTGGCTCGGCAAGAAACGGTGCAATGCCAATCAATACGACAAGCACGACAAGGATCGCAGGCGGTAGCCAAAGACCGGAGCCCGGGTCATGCGGCTTGGCCGGGTAATCCTTGCGCTTTGGGCCCAGAAAGACATGCCCGATGAAACGAAACGAATAGGCCGCCGAAAATAGTGATCCGATCACAGCAAATGCTGGCACAAGCCAAGGGAAGCCAAAAAGTACGGTGTGTGTTGTCTCTTCAAGCATCATCTCTTTGGACAGGAACCCGTTCAGCAGCGGGATGCCGGCCATGGACAAAGCAGCAAGTGTTACGATGCAAAAGGTGATCGGCATCAGATGTCGTAAGCCGCCCAGTCTGCGGATATCTCTGGTATGTGTTTCGTGATCAATGATCCCGGCTGACATAAACAGCGCTGCTTTGAACGTTGCGTGATTGAGAATGTGAAACACTGCAGCCATTGCACCAAAGGCCGTTCCCGTCCCCAAAAGCATCGTGATCAGCCCAAGATGGCTGACAGTGGAAAACGCCAAAAGTGATTTGAGGTCATGCTTGAAAAGCGCAATCACCGCCCCCAGTACCATTGTGACAAGGCCAGCGGTCGTGACAATCGCAAACCATTCCGGCGTGCCCGATAGCACTGGCCACATCCGCGCCATGAGAAAGATACCGGCCTTCACCATTGTGGCTGAATGCAGGTAGGCCGAAACCGGTGTTGGGGCGGCCATGGCGTGTGGCAACCAGAAGTGAAACGGGAATTGCGCAGATTTGGTGAAACAGCCCAACAAGATTAGGATCAGCGCCGACAGATAAAGTGGTGACTCCTGAATGATGTCGCGGTTCTGCAGGATCACACTCAGGTCATAACTGCCTGCGATTTGCCCCAAAATGAGCATCCCCGCAATCATCGCAAGACCACCCATGCCGGTGACGGTCAAAGCCATCCGCGCGCCCTGTCTGCCTTCGGGTAGATGTTTCCAATACCCGATAAGCAGGAACGACGAGAGCGACGTCAGTTCCCAAAAAACCAGTAAGAGCAATATGTTGTCGCTTAAGACAATCCCGACCATCGCCCCTTGGAATAGCAACAAATAGGTGAAAAACTCACCCATATTGTCTTCTCTAGCCAGGTAGAACCGCGCATATGCGATGATCAATAGACCGATGCCAAGAATAAGGAAGGCAAAGAAAAACCCAAGGCCGTCCAGCATGAGGGTAAAATTTAGCCCAAGCGATGGCACCCAATCAACCCGGGCCGTCACCAGATCTCCTGCGATCACAGCAGGCAGATTTGTCAGTAAGCCGATCATAGCAGCCAGCGACACGGTAAACGTCACCCCGGCGCAAGCCTGTCTTCCGGCTGAGTTCATCAAGCCCGGCAAGAGTGCGCCGAGGAACGGCAAGGCAACGATCAGAAAGAGTGACACGCGAACTCCTGTAGTTTTCTGTGCGTCCAAGTGTGAGCCGGTAAATTACTTAACTTTGATTGGAAAGACCACCAGAATAGCTTGCCTTTTTGACCTGCCCCCCACCCACTTAGGCTCCCTCGTTCATAATGAGAGTCTGCAGGTTCAATTTTCATATTACTCAGTTTGAGCTTGGGCAAGCGCGACCTGCGCGGAGCCTGCGAATTGTTCAAGCGCTCGGCGCGCCACTACGGGTGTCTTATTGCTCATTGATGAATGTGGGCTGCCTTGGACCAGTCGCGCTTTTGTGCCGCCCCAAGTGCTCGTTTAAGTCACCTTACGTTCGAAGGCGACAGGGCTTTTCCAGCCCAGTGCTGAGTGTCGGCAGCGCAGATTATAGTAGCCGTTGATGTACTGAAAAATTGCGACTTCAGCTTCCCGCCGTGTTTTCCATGACCGCCGCCAGATCAGCTCTGCCTTGATGGTTTTGAAGAACGCCTCGACGGCGGCGTTCTGCGATTTCAGATTATCCCCCTGATCATCTCATCTGCTTCGCAGACCGTCTTTGAACTCGTATCAATTGCCTTTGCCGCTCATCAATACCCTGAAGCCATGCTGGCATAGGACCTTCTGATGATCATGAGAACAATATTGGCTGCCACGATCCGTGTGGTGGATGCAGCCCTTGGGCGGTGACCGGAATGCAATCGCCATCTTCAGCGCCCTAATTGCCAGATCGCGCTTCATGCAATTACTGACGGCCCAACCAACGACGCACCGGGAATGCAGGTCCAGCATGACAGCCAGGTACAACCATCCCTCACGCGTCCAAATGTAACTGTTGTCGCGCGCCCACTTATGGTTTGGCGCATCTGCGATAAAGTCCCGATCCAGCAGGTTCGGCGCTATGTTGAACTTATGGTCGCTGTCGATTGTCACCTTTTGTTTGCGGGTCCTGACCACGGTTATTCCGCTCTGACGCATCAGACGACCAACACGACGATGGCCAACATCCAAACCGATCTCCTTCAACTCTTCAGTCATCCTTGGCCGACGGTAGCTGCCAAGGCTGAGACGATACTGCTCCTTGATGTGCGCAAGCGTGATTAAGTCAGACCGCTGCCTTCGGCTGGCAGGACGGTTGCGGAATGCGCATAGCACGCGTGTGCTGACGCCAACGACATCACACAACCGATTGGCTGGGAAGCTGTATGTGTGTTCTTCGACAAACCTAAATCTTTATGCTTTAGGCCCGCGAAGAACTGGGTGGCCTTTTTTAGAATTTCCCTCTCCTCCTTCAGGAGCCTGATCTCGCATCAAAGCCGATCATTCTCTTGAGCGAGGGTCAAATATTCTTTAGAAACCACGTCCGTATCTTGGTGCGCAACGATCCATTTGTTCAGCGTCGGCATGCCAACCCCAGAGCGTAAGCCACCTGCTTGCGCATCAGTCCACTGGTCAATGCAATACGCACCGCATCCTGGCGGAATTCGTCCGTCCGTTTTGGTCCCATAGTCAGTCTCCTTTGGTGCTGTAAATGTAATCAAAGGAGCGGCATCAAACCGCGACAGGTCCAGTCAGAAGAGAAGATCACTTCGGGTGCACTTCATCCGCGCGGGATAAATGCATGCGCGGATGAAAAAGAAGCAGGTAGCATCAGCCCATAATTCGGTTCAGTGTCTGCGAAGGCCGCATAACATCAGCAGTTTTGTTCGAATCCGTACGGTAGTATCCGCCCAGATCGACCGTAGGGCCTTGTGCTTCTGCTAACTCGGAAAGGATCTGCGCCTCGTTGTTGGTCAGTGCCTCAGCGACAGGGGTGAAATGTGCCGCCAGATCTGCATCCTCGGTCTGGGCGGCCAGTGCTTCGGCCCAATAGCGCGCAAACCAATAGTGACTGTCGCGATTATCAGGCTCTTTCCCCTTGCGTGACGGCGAGTGCCCGTGATCAAGGATACCCTGAGTTGCGGCGTCTACCGCATTGCCGAGCACCCGCGCCTTGGCATTTCCGCGACTGTCCGCAAGGAACGTCAGACTTTCACCCAAGGCACAGAACTCGCCCAAACTGTCCCAGCGCAAGTGATTTTCCTCGACCAATTGTTGAACATGTTTCGGAGCAGAACCGCCTGCGCCGGTCTCAAACAGGCCACCACCATTCATTAGTTTGACGATCGAAAGCATTTTGGCCGATGTTGCCAACTCGAGGATGGGAAACAAATCTGTCAAATAATCACGCAGAACGTTGCCAGTAATGGCAATGGCATTCTCGCCTTTGGTAATCGTCTCGAACGACGCACGGGTGGCCGCACGTGGCGCCATGATTTCAAACTTGTCCGTAACACCCTGCGCCTCGAGTATCGGCGTGACATAGGCGATCAGTTCAGCATCATGTGCACGGCCGGCATCCAGCCAAAAAATCGCTCGACAGCCTTCGGCCTTTTGGCGCGCGATCGCCAAATTCACCCAATCTTCGATCGGGGCCTTGCGCGCCGATGCCG
Organism: Tateyamaria sp.; assembly: GCA_018668195.1. The sequence goes on from JABITU010000074.1 coordinate 24,316, forward strand.
AACGCCAAATGTCACCTGCGTCGACCGCATGCTGATGCAGAACCGTGCCATCATCGAGGATCATTTTGACGGTACCCGCCTCGGGGATCTCGAACGTTGTGGGGTGCGAGCCGTATTCCTCGGCCTTTTGCGCCATCAGGCCAATGTTCTGAACAGTTCCAGCCGTGGCCGGGTTCAGTTTTCCATTTTCTTTGAAGAACTTGATGGTTTCATCATAGACCGGGGCATAGGAATTGTCGGGGATGACACAGTTGGTATCTGCCTCTTTGCCGTTTGGACCCCAACCCTTGCCCCCTGCCCGGATCAGCGCGGGCATCGAGGCATCGATAATCACGTCTGACGAGACATGCAGGTTGGTGATGCCTTTGTCGCTGTCGACCATGTACATCGGCGGCTGGTTGGCCATGCAGGCATCAATATCCGCCATGATTTCTGCGTTATCCTTGACCCGCGCAAGCAGATCGCCAAGACCGGAATTTGCATTCACGCCCAGATCAGCCAAGGCGGCGCCGTGTGTTTCAAAAACGGGCGCGAGATAGGCTCTGACGCCGTGACCAAACAAGATCGGATCAGACACCTTCATCATGGTGGCCTTGAGATGCAGAGAAAACAGAATGCCCTGGGCCTTGGTTTTCTCGATCTCGGCGGAAAGAAAAGACTTGAGGGCGGCTGCACTCATGAATGTGGCATCCACAACCGTGCCTGCGGGATATTCGATGCCGTCCTTGAGAACAATGTTGCCGGTCGCTGTCTCAAGCACGATGCTGGCGGTCGCAGCCTTATCGAGCGTGGCGGAGACTTCGTTGGAAAAGAAATCATTGCCCGACATGGAGGAAACATGCGTCTTGCTGTCGGCTGACCAGTCGCCCATGCGGTGCGGGTTGTTTTGCGCAAAACTTTTGACTGCTTTGGCCGCGCGGCGGTCCGAGTTGCCTTCGCGCAGAACCGGGTTCACCGCAGAGCCCTTGATACCATCATATTTCGCGCGCACCGCTTTTTCGGCGTCTGTCGATGGCGCTTCGGGGTAATCAGGCAGCGCGTAGCCTTGGCTTTGCAGCTCTTTGATGGCCGCAACCAGTTGCGGGACTGAGGCTGAAATATTTGGCAACTTGATCACGTTGGCCTCTGCCGTTTTCACCAGACGGCCAAGCTCGGCCAGGTCATCTGCTTGCCGCTGATCTGCATTCAGAAACTCCGGGAACGTCGCAAGTATGCGCCCCGCAAGGCTGATGTCTTTTGTGCCCACAGATACGCCTGCCGCAGCGGCGAATTTCTGGATGATCGGAAGAAAGGACGCAGAGGCCAGTTCGGGCGCTTCGTCTACCTTGGTGTAAATGATATCGGACATCGGATGCTCCTGATCGCTGGGTTTTGGGCCTCATAGCCGATGCAAAGACCAAGGTCGACAGTATACCGTCGTATACGGCGCGACAAATTGCGCCAATTTTAATCCAGACAGTAATACCGTTTTATAGCTGCTGCGGATTTAGTAGCGTGCCCCAAAACTGTTTTTGGTAATCTGCTGAACGACTGTCCCACCATTGGTCGCCGTAACTAACTGGCCCGTCCTGTGGGTTATATCATTCACTTCGGTTATGGGCATGTCAGGCTCAGTATTCTTGCGAGTCTTGAAGAATACATCGTTCGTAGCGTGCTGAGCGTAAGACGCAAAACTATGTCCGGCGTTTCCATCTCAAGGGTCAGCTTTGTACCTTTCGCATGCCGCTCGGCGTCTGGCCAAACTGGGCGCGAAAGGCGCGGGTCATCGCGCTGCCATTGTCATAGCCGCAACGCTGCGCGATTTCGAAAATCGGCAAATCAGTATCCGCTACCAGTTGCCGTGCCTGTGTCAGACGTAATCGCCGATACACAGCCTGTGGCGTCGCATTCAGAGCTGTGGCCATGCGCTGTTCCAGCGTTTTTTGCGTGCACCCAATGCTGCGTGCCAGTTCTGAAATCGTTAACGGCGCTTCTACCGTACTCTGCATTAAAGCAAGTGCCTTGTTCACCGTTTTGCCGCCACCCGTGGCAAGTGGCAGGGGTCGGTCCACCGCATCACGCGACATAAACAAATGTGCGACATCCATTGCCAAAAGTGGGCCATGATCCCGCGCGATCAGGTGAATGATCAGGTCAAAAGCCGCCATAGCGCCAGAACACGTAATCCGGTCTCGATCAATAATAAATCTTTCGCGCACGACATCGACCTCTGGGAACCGTTCGGCGAATGCTGTCGTTTCATCCCAGTGGATTGTGGCTGTGTAGCCATCCAGCAAACCAGCCTGCGCCAACAGCCAACTGCCCGTGTCAAAGCCAGCTAACCTGTTATAACGGGCAGCCACGCCAAGCAAAGTGCGCGCCAGAGGACGCGCAGGGATACGCCGAACACCATAGGACGGCATCAGCACCAATGTATCGCCCTGCGCTGCGGCCACCGCATGATGCGGCGTAACCTTGAGCCCGCTGGAGCTGAGCACCGGATCGCCCTGGGTGGTGCAAAACCGCCATTCATAAAGAACCCGGCCAGCCAAAGTATTCGCAGCCCTCAACGGCTCAACCGTATTGGCCAAACAGTGGTTGGAAAACGCGTCGAACAAAAAAATGTCGAAACGCTGTGAAGTGGATGCAGATTTTTCCCAACTTAGCATGATAAGTGACTAACTGTGCACGCCATGTCAAAGCAAGACGCGATTGAATAGCGCATCACACTCGTGGAGAAACGCACATGAATTTTGGAC
>JABITU010000075.1 GCA_018668195.1 Tateyamaria sp.
GGGTGATAGTTGCCCATCACATCGCCCGAAATCTTGGCTGACTTGCGAAACCCGCCGCTGGATGAGAGCCGAAGTTCACGCATTGCGAACAAAATTCTGCGGTGAACGGGTTTTAATCCGTCGCGCGCATCGGGCAGCGCACGGTGCATGATCGTGGAAAGCGCGTAGGTCAGGTACCGCTCACCCAAGGCACGGCGAAGCGGTTCGGAAAGGTCCATATTGGGTGTGTCGGCCTGATCTGACATATATGCTGTGTAGCCAAGCAACGAAGCGGGAACAAGCAGGCATCGCAGACAGAATGAAATATGGCGAAAGCTGCGGAACCAACACGCTGCCGTCACCAAGCAAACACATCCTGTCAAAATATGGGCAAAGTTTTTCTGCTGTTGAACATCGTCTGGTTTGATATTCCATTCGCGCTGTCGTGGTATACATGATTCCCTGTATACAACTGTGCCAAAGGGGGGCACCGTGTGAAACTTTTGATCATTTGCACATTTGTGTTCTTGGCTGGCGCGTTTTATGTCATGAGCGGAGGCGGTGATTTCGACGCCGAAGCAACGAGGCTCGCGCGGGTTGAATCTTTGGTGGAGCCAAAGGGTATAGAAATCAAGGCGATGCCAGCACCGACCTTACAATCGCCCGCAGAACAAATCCGGCTCACCGAAATAACCCTGCCCGAGACAGAGGCACAGGCTTCAGTGAGCATGAGCGCGGTTGAAGAGATCATACGCACCGAATTGCCGCAGGTGAACGCGCCTACCCCCCCAATCGAACCAGTCGACACCGCCTCCCTTGCGGTCGTCGAAGACATAGCCTCAAGCGCAGAGGAAGAAGCTACCGTTCTGAGCGCAGAGGAACCCGAAGAGATTTTGCCAAGCTTGGTAGACAACCAGATTGTGGTTACGCCCCTTGATATAAACGATGAGGTGATCACTGTACAAGACGGCAGCGACATTCGCGCCGTGTCGGGCGACCGCGTGAATGTGCGTGACGGTCCAGGCACCAACTATTCGGTCGTCAATCAGTTGGTCCGCGGTGACAAGGTTGAAGTCCTGCAAGACGCCAGCGATGGCTGGGTCAAGCTGCGCCCCGTCGACGGTGGCCCTGTTGGCTGGATAGCATCCTTTCTGTTGACAGAGGGCTGATTGCATCCTGCAAAAGGCACGTTATGACTACGCCAACACAAGGCGAGACATATAACATGCAGCAGAAGTCCATTTTGATCACTGGTAGTTCGTCAGGCATCGGATATTGCGCGGCAGTTGGGCTGAAAAAACGCGGCTGGCGCGTATTCGCGTCCTGCCGCAAATCTGAGGACTGCGCGCGGTTGATTGCCGCCGGGTTTGAAAGCCCGCGCATCGACTATGCAGACACAGCAACGATCACGGCGGGGCTGAATGAGGTGTTAGAGGCAACTGGCGGCACCCTCGACGCAGTATTCAACAACGGCGCCTATGGTGTGCCCGGTGCTGTCGAAGACCTGCCGACAGATGCATTGCGCGCCATTTTTGAAACAAACTTTTTTGGCTGGCACGAGTTGAATCGTCAGATCCTTCCCGTCATGCGCGCTCAGGGACATGGTCGGATCGTGCAATGCTCGTCTGTGCTTGGCTTTGTGTCCTTGCCATGGCGCGGGGCCTACAACGCGACCAAACATGCGCTTGAGGGGCTTACAGACACGCTTAGGCTCGAGATGCGTGATACACCGATTGATGTGATTTTAATTGAGCCTGGCCCAATCACCAGCCACATCCGCCGCAATTCGATTGTCCACTTCGAAAAATGGATCAACTGGGAGGGCTCACCGCGTGCCGACCAGTACCGCAGCCAACTGCGCAAGCGGCTCTATACAGATAGCGGACCTGACAAGTTCGAACTGCCACCAGAGGCCGTGTTGACCAAGTTGGTGCATGCCATTGAGAACCCAAACCCGCGCCCGCGCTACTTTGTGACCTTCCCGAGCTATTTAATGGCCATACTGCGACGGATTTTACCGACCCGCGCGCTGGACTGGTTTTTGACGCGCGGATAGCGCAAAAACATACAAATACATTCGCCTTTCGTCCCTGCGCCGCTAAGTCAGGGCTTAGCCAAGACATCCAAGGGAACCGGACATGCTCGACGATTCACTGTTTATCTTAATCATACTCGCCTGCCTGGCCGTTGTTGCGGTGCTGCTGTTGGGGCTTGGCGGATTTGCCAAGGGTTCAGGTTGGGCCAAAAGGAACTCCAACAAACTGATGCGCTACAGGATTGGCGCGCAATTTGTTGCCGTCCTGTTAATCCTCGCCTATGTGGCTCTCAGCCAAAGCGGAGGGCAATAAATATGGTTGTTCTGAACAAGATCTACACCAAGACCGGCGATGCGGGCGAAACAGCGCTTGGCAATGGTGCACGGGTGGCCAAGCACGCGATGCGGGTAACAGCCTATGGCACCGTGGATGAACTGAATTCTTTTCTTGGTGTTGCTCGGCTCGAAGCAAAGGGCGAGCTGGATCAAGCGCTCAGCCGTATCCAGAATGACCTGTTCGATCTGGGCGCTGACCTGTGCCGTCCTGACATGGAAAAGGATGCCGAAAGCGAATATCCGCCCCTGCGCATGGTGAACGCTCAGGTGAGCAGGCTGGAAAGTGAAATCGACGCGATGAATGCAATGCTAGAACCCCTGCGCAGCTTTATTCTGCCCGGTGGCTCGGCCCTGTCAGCGCACTTGCATGTCTGTCGTACAGTGGCCCGCCGCGCGGAACGGCTCGCCGTTGAATTAGCCACGATGGAGGCGATCAATCCTGCGTCGGTGAAATACCTCAACCGTTTGAGCGACTGGTTTTTCGTAGCCGCCCGCATCGCCAACAACGATGGCAAAGACGACGTGCTGTGGGTTCCGGGTGCCAACCGCGACGCGGGCTAATGGCATCATTTGCTCTTCCTAAGGCCCCGCTGCGTCAAAACGCGGCGGAGTTGAGATGTGACGTGACGATTTTACCCTGTTTCCGTAACGGCGGGTTGGGTAAACCGGAACAGACCGATTATCTCGTGCGGTAATAGCGAGTCGTTATTTAATTAAGAGAGGAACGCTCATGAAGGTGCTGGTGCCTGTCAAACGCGTGATTGACTATAACGTGAAGGTCCGAGTCAAAGCGGACGGAACCGGAGTCGATCTCGCCAACGTTAAAATGTCGATGAACCCGTTTGACGAAATTTCTGTGGAGCAGGCAATTCGCCTGAAAGAAGCGGGTCAGGCGGAGGAAATCATCGCCGTCTCTGTCGGGGTCAAACAAGCGCAGGAAACGTTGCGCACAGCTTTGGCCATGGGTGCAGATCGTGCAATCCTCGTGATTGCTTCAGACGACGTGCACACCGACATCGAGCCGCTGACCGTCGCCAAGATCCTCAAGGGGATCATCGATGAAGAGCAGCCCGGCCTCGTGCTCTGCGGCAAGCAGGCAATTGACAATGATATGAACGCGACCGGCCAAATGCTGGCCGCGCTGATGGGGTGGAGCCAAGCGACATTCGCATCCGAAGTCGAGATTGCCGGCGACAAGGCCAAGGTTACCCGCGAGGTCGACGGTGGTCTGCAAACAATCGAGGTTAATATGCCAACCGTTATAACGGTTGACTTGCGCCTGAACGAGCCGCGTTATGCATCCTTGCCCAACATCATGAAGGCCAAGCGCAAGCCGCTCGACGAAAAGACAGCTGCAGACTATGGCGTCGACACGACACCGCGTCTAGAAATCGTAACGACCACAGAGCCAGAGGCACGTGCCGCAGGTATCAAGGTTGGTTCGGTTGACGAACTGATGAAAAAACTCAAAGAAGCAGGAGCAGTGTAATGGCCGTTCTACTTTTAGCAGAAATCAACGACGGCGAATTGGCGATGGATGCCACCGCCAAGGCAGTGACCGCAGCGACCGCTTTGGGTGATGTGACCGTGCTCGCGATCGGCGCAACCTGTGCCTCAGCCGCAGCCGAGGCCGCAACCATCGCAGGCGTCGCCAAGGTTTTGTGCGCCGAAGATGCAATCTATGGCAAGCGTCTGGCAGAGCCTGCCGCTGACCTGATTGTGTCGCTGGCAAGTGACTATGAACACATCACCGCACCAGCAACGACAGATGCAAAAAACATCATGCCCCGCGTGGCGGCCTTGCTTGACACCATGATAATCTCGGAAGCAACCGCCGTCATTGATGGCAACACATTCGAACGTCCGATCTATGCGGGCAACGCAATCCAAACGGTCAAATCGAGTGATGCCAAAAAGGTGATCACCTTCCGCACAGCGACTTTTGACGCTGCAGCAACGGGCGGCGCAGCAACGGTTGAAAATATTTCGGCGGCCACTGACCCCGCCCTATCGACCTGGGTCGAAGACAAGGTCGCTGCGAGCGACCGACCAGAGCTGACATCGGCTGGCGTTGTCGTCTCGGGTGGTCGTGGCGTTGGATCCGAAGAAGACTTTGCGCTGATCGAATCCCTGGCTGACAAGCTGGGCGCGGCCGTTGGCGCCTCGCGGGCAGCCGTAGATTCGGGCTATGCGCCAAACGATTGGCAAGTGGGCCAGACAGGCAAGGTGGTAGCGCCAGATCTTTATGTGGCTGTCGGCATCTCTGGGGCAATTCAGCACCTTGCGGGCATGAAAGACTCCAAGATCATCGTTGCCATCAACAAAGACGAAGAAGCGCCGATCTTTCAAGTTGCTGACTACGGTCTTGTTGCCGATCTGTTCGAAGCTGTGCCGGAACTCGTTGGTAAGCTCTGAACACTTGAAAAGAATGATGAACGGTCCGCCAGGTAATCTGGCGGGCTGTTTTTAAGTGTACTTTTTAAGAATTGGCAGCAATTTCTCTGCGATTCCACGATGCACCTGCGGGCCAAGCATATTTGGCGCCGCGGCCGCTTCCATATCTGTGAACACCATCCCTTCGGTGTCTAAAGACCTTGCACCGGAGCATGCTTTTATTTCGACCAAGTCGCTGGCCTGCAAACTTAATTCATCCAGCATAGTACGCGTTATAAACGCCGGATCAGCATCGATGTCCGTTGCTAATTCGGGTGGCGCGGAATCACTGGTCCATAACAAAATAGTCTCGCCGGGGATCTGGCTGAGCAACAACCGCATACGGGACATCCAAGTAGTCTGCAATTCGTTCCGGATCGTGAGAAAGCGGTCTGGTGAAACCTCGTACAAACGGTGCAGCATGTGATTGATAAAATTGAACGCACCAAAGTCCAACTCGCGGTAGATCGCGCGCAAAAGTTCTGACGCCTCAAGTAGCCGGTCATTGCGCCGGGCGTGGACACGATAAAACCGATTCGAAATGTTGCTCGGGCTGGTGATTTGAATGACCGTCACTTGCGCGGTGGTGGCCACGTCGCGTAAAAACGGATCAGACACGTAGACGTCGATACCCGCGTGCTGACAGCCAAAATTCACGCATGTTGCGTCAATTTGCGCGTCAATCAGATCCGGAAACGGAACGGGTACAAACCTACCATAGGTTGTCGTTCCACCAAAAAACGCTACATGCGGCGCGCCTAACTGACGCCGCGGTCCACGAAACAGGATTTTTGATTTGCCGTATCGGCACGGCAGATAGTCAAGCCCACTTGGACCCAACGCACCAAAACTCATTATACTCACTCTCAAACTGTTTAATCACCCGATACCAGTGTGACCGCTCCTCCTTTCATTTATACTAACAGATCTTGACCATTTCTGGGTCTGCGCACCCTTGCCGATCCACTGTTGCACGCCCTATGGTGCAGCGGTTGGCAAAGGAGATCGTCATGGAGATCAAGACCATAGGAATCGTTGGGGCTGGACAAATGGGCAATGGTATTGCGCATGTGATGGCACTGGCCGGTTATGATGTCATGGTCAACGATGTCTCAAGAGATGCCTTGCAATCTGCTGTGGCAACCATCGACCGAAATCTTGAACGTCAGGTCAGCCGCGCCAAAATCTCGGCGGATGAAAAGGCTGCTGCAATGTCCCGAATTGCAACCACTCAGGTTCTGACTGATCTGGGTCAAAACGATCTGGTGATCGAGGCAGCTACAGAACGCGAGACCATCAAGCAGGCAATCTTTGAGGATCTTGTCCCGCACCTGCAACCCCATACGATCCTGACATCCAACACCTCTTCTATTTCGATCACGCGCTTGGCCAGTCGGACAGACCGGCCAGAAAAATTCATGGGGTTTCACTTTATGAATCCCGTACCTGTGATGCAATTGGTAGAATTGATCCGAGGCATTGCAACAGATTCCGAAACATATGATGCGTGCAAGGTCGTAGTAGACAAGCTGGGCAAAACAGCCGCCAGTGCAGAGGATTTCCCAGCCTTTATCGTTAACCGTATTCTGATGCCCATGATCAACGAGGCGGTTTATACGCTGTATGAGGGTGTGGGATCGGTCCAGTCCATCGACTCATCGTTGAAACTGGGGGCGAATCATCCGATGGGCCCATTAGAACTTGCCGACTTTATTGGGCTGGACACGTGCCTCGCGATCATGAACGTGCTGCATGAAGGTTTGGCAGATACCAAGTACCGCCCATGCCCGTTGTTGACAAAATATGTCGAAGCAGGGTGGCTGGGACGCAA
>JABITU010000076.1 GCA_018668195.1 Tateyamaria sp.
AGTTCCAATCGGTCAGAATTACAAGGTCGTACAACGGATCGCTGCGGCGCAGCCGCTCGTGGCTGGCATAATAAGGCGCGCGGACCATCATATTGTAATCTTCGTCTGACGGATCGTCTGACCATAAATCACCGGGCCGGATTGGCACTGCCCAATCTGTTGGCCTTTGCATACGATCAGGCCGGTAAAGCATACCAACAATCCGGTGTGTGCCGTTTGGCGTTGCACCGTCACCTTCGCGTTTGTGGTCCGTGATTCCACCACGACCCACAGAACAGGGAAAGATGCGGCCCGCAAAGCGTAGGCCGCGCGGTGTGAGTACAAGATCTGTTGGTGTCATTTCGGTGGCGGCGCTCGATCTTGAAAGCAGGGCAGATCGGGGGCTACGATATGATATGGCTGGCTGTCCTTCATGAAAATGGCAAGCTGTGGCTCGCCATAGTTTTCCGCGGGATCATCTAATGTACCCACCTTTACTATGATTAGCGGCCTACCTGGCAAAAGTGTCGTTATATGGGTGCCGCACGTGCCACAGAACTGGCGCGTTCTTGGGTTTTCCAGATCGCTGCGGGTAAAGGTGGCTGCTGTTCCTTTGGTGATGGTAAAGCTGTCGTCTGGAATGGCCATGAAGAAATTAGGCCCGCCACCCGTGATATATTGGCACTCGCGGCAGTGACATTGCGCCTTCATCACCGGGTCTGCGATGATTTCATAACGCAGTGCGCCGCAGTAACATCCACCTTGCATACTATGTTCCCTTTGCCAGTGTTCATCGGACCGTGAGTCAAGGTTGCAAATGGCGCAACCCGTCGCTGTTCTGCGAAAAACTCCATGTCAAAGTAGATGCCCGGACTTTTCCGCTTTAGTTGCAAGGTAATCCCGATTGAACCGGTTCTCGCCTACTTTTAGCGGTACGCGTTCGGTGACGGTGATGCCGCTGGCCTCCATCATGGCGATCTTTTTGGGATTGTTTGTCAGCAGCCTGACAGATGAAAACCCCAAAGCGGAAAGGATGTCGGACCCCAGTCTGAAATCCCGCTCGTCATCTTCGAAGCCAAGGCGGTGATTGGCCTCCACGGTATCAAAGCCCTGATCCTGCAACGCATAAGCACGCATCTTGTTGGCCAAGCCGATACCGCGCCCTTCCTGATTAAGGTACAACAGTATGCCTGCACCTTCTTGGCCCATCTGCGCCAGTGCGCCACGCAGTTGTGGGCCACAATCACATTTCAAACTGCCCATCAGATCTCCGGTAAAGCAGGCCGAATGCAGCCGCGCAAGAACGGGCGCGCTCCGGTCTGGGCGACCTATTTCTATGGCATAGTGTTCCTCACCTCCGTCGTCCGGGCGAAAAACGTGTAAGCGGCCTGCTTCGGACACTTCCATAGGCAATCGTGCTTGTACGACAGGGCTGAGCAAGCTTCGCTCTGTCAAATGGGGTTGCGCAAGGAACAGTGGAACACAGGTCAGCCCATGCTTGGCTGCGAATTCTGCGCCATTGGAAACATGGGTGCATAGGGCAGCTGGCAAGAGGCGGGCCGTTTTGCACAACTGTATAGCGGCTCGACACGCATCTGCATCGCCGTCCCGGATACTGGTCAGTGGTCCTTTCATTGGTGTCGCCAGGTCGTCCGCTGGATCAGCCAATGCCTGAATCCAAGTCAGGCTGGCGTCTCCTGGTATTTTGACCCTTGCAATATCCTCGTCGTATGCACGCGCTTTGAGCGTTTGTGCCCGCCAACTCGTAAGGGCAAGAACGGGGGCGCCGTCAATTGCCATCGCCGCTGTTAACCGATCTGCAGATAATGTTTCTGCAGAAAGCGCCATCACGGAAACCGGACCTGCCAGAACAATTGGCACGCCCATACGCAAGTCTGCCCGCGCACGCGCAAGTATTTCTACAATGTTTGGTGTTAGGCCCATGTAACAACAATCCCTTTCAATCATATTCCACATAAGCAAAAAAAAAGGAAATTGAAACATTTGTAGTCCCCGCTACACATGGACGTGAGACAAAGGTTGCAAAACTTGCACGATAAGGTGTGTGAACTCATTTTATCTGCATAGTTTCAGGAGTAAGCGTGCATGGCACAGTTAAAAAAAATCCTACTTATTGATGATGACGAAGATTTGCGTGAAGCGTTGAGCGAACAGTTGATAATGACCGAAGACTTTGATGTCTTTGAGGCGGCAAATGGTCAGGATGCTTTGGTTAAGGTCAATGAGGCGACTTACGACATTGTTATTCTAGACGTCGGTTTGCCTGATACGGATGGCCGCGATCTGTGCCGGGTGATGCGCAAACAGGGGGTCAAATCGCCAATACTGATGTTGACTGGCCAAGCTACCGACGCTGACACGATCCTTGGTCTCGATGCTGGTGCCAATGACTATGTCACCAAGCCTTTCAAATTTCCCGTGCTGCTGGCCCGTGTGCGCGCGCAGCTGCGTCAACACGAGCAAAGCGAAGATGCTATTTTTACGCTGGGGCCCTACACGTTTAAGCCATCGGCCAAGATGCTGATCACCGAGGATGAAAAGAAAATTCGTTTGACAGAAAAAGAAACGAACATCCTCAAGTTTCTCTATCGTTCGACCGAAGGCGTGGTGCCGCGCGATGTTCTGCTGCACGAAGTTTGGGGATATAATGCGGGTGTCACGACCCATACGCTTGAGACGCATATCTACCGGCTGCGCCAGAAAATTGAACCTAATCCATCTAAAGCGCGCCTGTTGGTCACGGAAGCTGGCGGTTACCGTTTGATCGGATAAAATTCACCCTTCATCACAATGAGGTTCGGCTATTCACGTCAGGCTCAACCAAAGCTCGCGCTTGCTGTGTGACCCTAGGTGGCGACATATACCTTTATGTTTGAACTGCACGGATCTATGGGTCGTAGCCTTTTGTTTGCGGCTAAATCTGCCACTTTTGAGGGTGGCGGTGGGGCAGGGGGCAAGTTAGGGTTTAGGGTCTCAAACGCGGAGCTTTGCCGATGTCTTTTTCTATTGCCACGTGGAACATTAATTCCGTCCGTTTGCGTGAACCGATTGTCCTGAAACTTCTGCAAGAAGAAGCGCCAGACGTGCTGTGCCTGCAAGAGTGCAAAAGCCCCGTCGATAAAATCCCGCGCGATGGGTTTGACGCGCTGGGATATACCTACATGGTTGCGCGAGGTGACAAAGGTTACAATGGGGTGGCAATTCTATCTAAGATCCCAATGGAAGAAGATAGTGCGCAAGACTTCGCCAGCCTTGGGCACGCGCGCCACATTGCGGGGCGATTAGAAAACGGCGTAACGGTTCACAATTTTTACGTGCCTGCAGGTGGAGATGTGCCTGACCGCGACAAGAACGTAAAGTTTGGCCAAAAGCTCGATTACCTGACAGATATGCGCGATTGGTTTCATGCGGAACATCCCCAAAAGTCTATACTCGTTGGCGATTTGAACATCGCTCCGCGTGAAGATGACGTGTGGAACCACAAGCAGCTTCTTAAGATAGTCAGTCACACACCCATCGAGGTGGAGCATTTGTCTGCTGTTCAAGACGCAGGCGATTGGGTTGATGTGACACGGCAGGATATTCCTGATGGCTTGCTCTATTCTTGGTGGTCCTACCGGGCCAAGGACTGGAGCGCCGCTAACAAGGGAAGGCGGCTAGATCACATATGGGCAACGTCGGATATTTCCGATGCTGCGCATTCTAGTCGGATCCTGCGCGATGCGCGCGGCTGGGAAAAACCAAGTGACCATGCACCAGCGTTTGCGACATTTGACCTTTAGGGATGCGTTGCTTTTTGTCTCCGGTAAGTCACGATGGGTTGGCGATGCCCCTTGGCATGCCTTACCCAGAGGTCCATATAAGCCTGAACTGATTTAGAGGATGAGACGATGATGGATCTAGGATTGTCGAGTGCACCCGCGGATGCAGATATAATCAAGGATACGACCGAGGCGGCATTCATGACGGATGTGGTTGAAGCCAGCCAAAGCGTGCCAGTTATCGTGGATTTCTGGGCGCCTTGGTGCGGCCCTTGTAAAACCCTTGGTCCCTTGCTCGAAGATGCGGTGCGTGCCGCCAAAGGTGCCGTAAAGATGGTCAAGATCAACGTTGACGAGGCGCAGATGATCGCAGGTCAACTGCAAGTTCAGTCGATCCCGACCGTATATGCCTTTCACAAAGGCCAGCCAATTGATGGATTTCAAGGCGCGGTTCCGGGGTCAGAAATCACAGCGTTTGTTGAGCGTGTGATCAAGACATCCGGCGGCGAGGCCCCGGGCGACAGCTTGAATGATGCGGTTGATGCTGCCGAAGAGATGTTAACAGAAGGTGCTGCGGTCGATGCCGCTCAAACTTTTGCAGCCATCTTGGGCGAAGACCCCGCACATGCTGCTGCCTATGGCGGGCTTGTGCGTGCGCATATCGCCATGGATGATTTTGACCAAGCCGAGGCAATCCTGAACGGCGCACCTGCCGAAATCTCGAGCGCGCCTGAACTGGAAGCAGCCCACGCGCAGTTGCAATTGGCCCGTCAGGCGGCGGATGCAGGCCCGGTGGCCGAACTTCGCGCGGCCGTCGAAGCAAACCCAGATGATCACAAGGCGCGTTTCGATCTGGCGCAAGCACTGCACGCAAGTGATGATGCTGCGGGTGCTGTAGACACGCTTTTGGATCTGTTCCAGCGGGATCGCGAATGGAACGACGGGGCCGCCAAGACACAACTTTTTATAGTTTTTGACGCGCTCAAACCCAGCGACCCGATTGTTTTAAACGGACGTCGCCGATTGAGTTCAATCATATTTGCCTGAAGACAATGGCGAGCTATCTATCCCAGCATGATAAAACTGACAAACCTTCCTGAGGCAATCCCGATTTTTCCGCTACCCGGCGCGCTGTTGCTGCCTCGGTCACGTCTTCCGTTACATGTTTTCGAACCACGCTATCTGCAAATGCTGGACGATTCTTTGAAAACACCAGAGCGTTTGATCGGTATGGTTCAGCCAAACGAGGTGGCAGGGCGCGCCGGAAACGGGTTGCATACCATCGGTTGCGCAGGGCGGATCACCCAGTTTTCGGAAACCGAGGATAATCGGTATATGATTACTTTGTCAGGTATATCGCGGTTCCGGGTCGTTAATGAGATCGAGGGGTTTGCACCGTACCGACGCTGTGAAGTGAATTGGGATGGCTTTGAACGCGATCAAGGAAAGTCAGAGTGTGACACTGGCCTTGACCGTGACTCATTTCTGAATTTGCTAGGTCGTTATTTTGATGCCCGGTCGCTATCGACGGATTGGGAATCGCTGCAAGAAGCTGACGACGAATTGTTGATCAATTCTTTGTCGATGATGCTTGATCTTGACGCCGAAGATAAGCAAGCACTGCTTGAAGCACCATCGCTGAGTACGCGGCGCGAAACGCTTGTAACACTCATAGAGTTTTCCATGCGCGGCGGCGAAGGAGAGATGATGCAATGAGCATTGATATAGATCGCCATATGCTTGAGGCGCTTGTTTGCCCTCAGACACACTCAACCCTGCGATACGATGCGGCGCGACAAGAGCTAATATCAGAGGTCGGCAATCTGGCCTATCCTATCCGAAATGGCATCCCGGTTATGTTGGTCGATGAGGCGCGGAAGCTAGATTGAAGTCAGGCTTTGGGTTTCAAAGAGGTTTGCCTTGCATCAAGCGCGGCAGAGTTCCCGTTAGCCCCGCAGCTTCACGGATAAATGACCTGCGGAGACCGGGTATCGCGTTGACCATGCCCATACCAATATTCCTTAGGCCTCGAAGTCCAGCATTATCATTTGAAAACAGTCGATTAAAGGTGTCTGTTGCGATCGCAAGAGTCGTGTTGTCGAACCGCCGCCATTGCTCGTACCGGCCCAGAACATTAGGGCTGCCGATATCTTCACCCCGGCGGGTGGCGTCTATTATGACCTCGGCCAAAGCTGCAATATCTCGCATTCCTGCATTCAATCCCTGGCCTGCAATCGGGTGGACGCCATGTGCTGCATCGCCGATCAGGGCCACCCGATCCGCTACTAAATTGAGAGCCAGAGACAAAGAGAGAGGATAGGTAAAACGTTTGCCGGCAAGGTTGATCTCGCCCAGAAAATCACCGAACCGTGGCCGCAACATCGTCAGATATTCATTATCCGACAACGCACTAAAGGCGGCGGCGTTCTTAGCTGTTTCACTCCAAACGATTGAGCTGACATTCCCGGGTAACGGCAGAATGGCCAATGGTCCCGGCGGCATAAAGAATTGGTGCGCGATTCCATGATGCGGTTTTTCATGTGCAATTGCGCAGACCAACGCAGTTTGATCATAGCCCCAGCCGGATCGCTTGATGCCTGCGCGACTGGCTGTCCCGCTGCTGCGCCCGTCTGCACCCACAATTAAAGCGCCGTGGACCACTTTGCCCGAATTCAGCGTCACATTTGCCCCAGATGATGTAACAACTTGGTTTGTAACAGTTTGGCCTGAAATATGAGTGACGCCGTTGGTTCGGTTCATCGCGTCCAGCAGTGCACGGCGCAGGAATCGGTCCTGCACCATGTAGCCCATAGGCCCTTCTTCGATCTCGGCGTGGTCAAAATGCATGAAAAACGGTGATGGCCCTTCGCCGGCGCGCCCGTCGGTCACTTTGATTTCAAGGATTGGTTGGCTGTGATCAGCCACCGCATCCCACACACCTGTTCCGCTGAGCAGTCGCTGGGACGTCAGTGCGACAGCATAGCTGCGCCCGTCAAAGGCCGCATTCTTGCGCACCTTTTCCTCAAGCGCGTCGATCACTGTCACCTTTAACCCAGCTTGCGCGAGCGCGAGCGCCAGGATGGGCCCCGACAAGCCGCCGCCAACTATCAGGATGTTGCTGTCGTTTTTCATGACAGGCAATATGGAGGTCTGCATGGGATTGTCCATGCGCCAGCACGTCGCTACCGTCAGCAAAACCAAAAGGAGAACGGGGTATGCAAGAGTGGCTGAACAAGGGCGCAGCTGAGTTGGGCGATGCGATCGGATCAGGCGCTGTCGACCCTGTGAACCTGACAGAGGCGTTTTTGGATCGGATCAATGGTCATGCATTGCGCGATCGCATCTATGTCGAAATCACTCAGGATCGTGCCATGGCTGAAGCTAAAGCTGCGCGCGCACGTGTTCAGGCGGGTCAGCGCCTTTCACCGTTGGACGGTGTACCGGTTAGCTGGAAGGATCTGTTTGACACCGCCGGAACAGCCACGGAGGCGGGATCGAAGCTTTTGAAAGGCCGCGTGCCTGATCAGGATGCGGCTGTGCTGCGCAATGCGGCAGGTTTTGGCTTGGTGTGTCTCGGCAAAACGCACATGAGCGAGCTGGCCTTTTCTGGGCTTGGCTACAATCCTTCGACCGCGACACCGCCTTGCGTCAACGACGCCGATGCCGTCCCCGGAGGGTCTTCATCGGGGGCGGCCGCTTCGGTTGCCTTTGGCCTCGCTGCTGCGGCCATCGGGTCAGACACGGGGGGATCGGTTCGTATCCCGGCGGCATGGAATGATTTAGTTGGGCTAAAGACAACCGCAGGCCGTTTGTCATTGGAAGGTTGTGTTCCCCTTAGCCTGAAATTTGACACAGTTGGGCCGCTGACAAAATCTGTGGGTGATGCTGGGCTTTTGTTTTCCGCAATGTTGGGGAGGCCCGCGTTCGATATGCGCGATGTTTCATTGAAGGGACGCCGCTTTGCCGCGCTTCAATCCATCGTACTAGATGACATTCGGGATGCACCGCTCGCTGCCTATGACAGTGCAGTGGAACGTTTGCGGGCTGCTGGAGCAGAAGTGGTGCCGGTTGCGGTTTCCGAATTGGAGGGTGAAGCCGGGGCGATGGCCATGGCGGGGCCGTTGTTTCCAGGTGAGGTTTATGGGTTGTGGCGCGATGTAATCGAGGCGAACGCCGATGCCATGTATGGTGAGATTCTTGAAAGGTTTCGGTCTGGCGCCAATTTTTCAGCCCCTGATTACCATGCTGCTTGGGTCCGTCTTGAGGCTGCACGGAAGGCTTGGGATGCAAAAATCGCGTGCTATGACGCGGTGCTGGCCCCGACTGCACCGATTTTGCCGCCAAACCTTGAGCGATTGAACAGCGACAGCGATTACTACAAGACTGAGAATTTGCTTGCTCTGCGCAATACGCGTGTGGGCAACCTGATGGGGCTCTGTGCGCTTACGCTGCCCACTGGCGTGCCAAGCTGCGGCATCATGCTGATGGGTGCACCAAATTGTGAAGAGGCGCTTGTTCGAGTTGGCATTGCAGCGGAACGTGCTTTGAAGTGATCCAAAGGCCGCTTGCTCGACAACTCTATCAAAGAGGGGGCCAGCCCCCACGCGCATGCGCGCGCCCCCCGGAGTTTACCTTGCAAGATGAAAGGGATCTTTGGCGAATTTGCCACAAGTATTAGATTTGGCGCGGTTTTTCTGGACGTGGGCGCGGGCCTTGGGGTATCGTGTTTTAAACGGGGCGTGAATGATCCCGAACTTGAGGCAATTTTATGATGTTCCCCGAGCGGTTTTCGAACCTTCCGGCCTATGCTTTTCCGCGTTTGCGCGCACTTTTGGACGTGCATGAACCCGCTGGTGACATCGTACACATGACCATTGGTGAGCCCAAGCATGCGTTTCCGTCTTGGGTCGTGGATGTCATTTCCGAACATGCGTCGGGGTTCAACAACTATCCGCCAAATGAAGGAATTCCCGAACTGCGTGGCGCGTTTTGCGACTGGTTGCAGCGCCGCTATGGCATAAATCGTGATCCGGATGTGCATGTGATGCCGCTGAACGGCACACGAGAGGGACTTTACAACGTCGGCATGGCGCTCTGCCCTGAGCAAAAAAACGGCAAAAGGCCCGTTGTTTTGA
Source organism: Tateyamaria sp. (assembly GCA_018668195.1). The sequence continues at coordinate 8,897 of JABITU010000076.1, forward strand.
TGCCAAACCCGTTCTATCAGGTCTACATGCTGGGCGCGATTTCGGCAGGGGCTGAGCCGGTACTTGTGCCCGCGACCGAAGCCACTGGTCATCTGCCAGATTTTGCGAATGTCAGCACCGAGATTCTGAACCGCACAGTTGCCTGCTATATGTGTTCGCCTGCTAATCCACAGGGTGCTGTGGCTGATTGTGCGTATTGGGAAGATTTAATTGCGCTTGCCCAGCGTTATGATTTTCAGATTTTTGCGGATGAGTGTTATTCTGAAATCTATCGCGATGTGCCGCCGTTGGGCATATTGGAGTGTGTGACCGATACAGACCCGGAGCGGGTGGTTGCCTTTCATTCGCTTTCGAAGCGCTCGAACCTGCCGGGGCTGCGGTCTGGCTTTGTTGTGGGTGGTCCCGCGACGATGCGTGAGATTAAGCAGCTGCGCACCTATGCAGGCACGCCACTTCCTACGCCATTGCAACATGCCGCTGCCGCCGTTTGGGCGGACGAAACACATGTCGCCGCCAACCGCGCACAATACCACGAAAAATATCAGATGGCGGACGCGATCTTGGGCGATGTGCCGGGCTATGTCGCGTTGCAGGCTGGATTTTTCCTGTGGCTGCCCGTCGAAAATGGCGAAGCGGCAGCACTAAAGCTTTGGAAGTCAACAGGCGTTCGAGTCTTGCCCGGCGCGTACCTAGCCCGCAAAGTTGATGGGTTTAACCCAGGTGACAGATACATTCGGGTGGCATTGGTCGCCCCAAAGTTACAGACCGAGCGGGGCCTGAAGGCCATACGCGACGTATTGTATACTGCAAATTGAAGACGAGGGACGCATGGCATATCAAACACGACGAGATCCAATTTTAGACAGTGGCATGCAGGCGGTGATTGAAAAGCGCAGTCGCGAGTTGATTGGCATTGCACTTTTGGTTGTGGGGGCGGTAGCGGCGGCTATGATGCTGAGTTATACGCCAGATGACCCCAATTGGATGGCGTCGACGGATGCGCCTGTACAGAATTGGATGGGCCGCATTGGTGCTGCCGTTGCAGCGCCAATGTTCATGATTGCCGGCTGGGGTGTGTTTGGCTTTGCTATCATCTTGCTGGTTTGGGGTGCGCGGTTTGCCTTGCATATGGGTGCCGAACGGGCGCTGGGACGTTTGATCTTTGCTCCGATCGCGATTGCATTTGGCTCGATCTATGCAGCGACCCTACCACCAGGGTCAGAGTGGTTGGCCACGCATGGCTTTGGCTTGGGCGGGCTGTTCGGAGACACTGTGATGGGTGTTATCCTGACGGTTTTGCCGTTGGGATCTGTATTTTCCGTCAAGCTGATGTCGTTCTTGATGGGGGTGAGCATTGTTGCGTTTGGCACTTTTGTGCTTGGTTTCACTCGCTTGGAACTGGGCCGTTTGCTGCGTCTTTCTGCCGTCGGGTTGGTGATGCTTTATTCTAGTTTGATGACTGCATTGGGACACGGAGCGCGTGGCGCTGTCTATTCGGCGCGGATCATGCAAGAGCGCAAAGCGGAACGAAAGGCGGTGCGCGAGGCCGAGGCCGAAGCGATGGCGCAGGCTGACGTGTCGCAGGATGCGGTGCAGGCGGCCGAAAGCGTGGCCCCGGCTGATGATCTACAGCCAAAGCCCAGCTTGCTGTCGCGCATGCCGGCGTTAATCAAACGCCCTGATCGGGCCTTGGAAGAGTTGCCTGACCTCGAACTTATCGAAACACATAGCGACGTGGACGTGGGTGATGGCCCCGGTGAGGAGCGTATTAAGGCTAAAATTTCGGACGTGATTAGGTCAAGGGTGCGAACCAATCCCGCCATGCAGTCTCAAGCCATTGCTCCCCTGACCAAAGGACGAGGGCGTGGACCAGAGGCGCTGATTTTAAATACCAATCTGAATGCGGAGCTGCCTCCGGAGCCACCCCTGACCAATGCACAAACAGCGCATGTCATGCCGCCGTTGAACGCGGCAGAACCGATATTGGATCCGCAAGAAGACTCTGCGACATTACTCGCAGCTGACAGTGTCGCTGAAATGCCTGCGCTGGCTGCACGAGCGATTCCGCTGGTTGAGCCACGCAATGTTGTGCAGCAGCATGTGCGCAAACCGTTGCAGCCTAGCAGTCGCGCCAAGGCTGAAGCACAGCCAAATTTGCGTTTTGAGGATACGCATCCCGGCTTTGAGTTGCCCCCGCTGAACCTGTTGGAAAATCCGATTGAAATCCAGCGTCACCACCTAAGTGACGACGCCCTGGCAGAAAATGCCCGAATGCTAGAAAGCGTGCTGGACGATTATGGAGTCAAAGGTGAAATCGTTTCGGTACGGCCGGGCCCCGTGGTCACAATGTACGAGCTTGAACCGGCGCCCGGCCTTAAAGCGAGCCGTGTGATTGGCCTTGCTGATGATATTGCGCGATCGATGGCGGCCTTGTCTGCGCGCGTGTCTACGGTGCCGGGTCGGTCCGTGATCGGAATCGAATTGCCGAATGAACACCGGGAAAAGGTCGTGCTGCGCGAAATTCTGGCCAGTCGTGATTTTGGTGACAGCAACATGCGTTTGCCGCTTGCATTGGGCAAGGACATCGGCGGGGATGCAGTGGTTGCCAACCTCGCCAAGATGCCCCACCTTTTGATCGCTGGAACAACTGGATCAGGCAAGTCTGTGGCCATCAATACGATGATCCTGTCGTTGCTTTACAAGCTTACGCCCGAGGAATGCCGGTTAATCATGATTGATCCCAAGATGCTTGAGCTTAGCGTCTATGACGGAATTCCACACCTGCTAAGCCCGGTTGTGACCGATCCAAGAAAGGCGGTCGTGGCGCTCAAGTGGGTCGTGGGCGAGATGGAAGAACGTTATCGCAAGATGTCCAAGATGGGTGTCCGCAATATTGAAGGATTTAATGGCCGTGTACGCGACGCGCTTGCCAAGGACGAGATGTTCAGCCGGACAGTCCAAACCGGATTTGACGATGAAACTGGCGAGCCCATTTTCGAAACCGAAGAAATCACGCCCGTCGCTCTTCCTTATATAGTGGTGATCGTTGACGAAATGGCCGACTTGATGATGGTTGCTGGCAAAGAGATCGAAGCCTGCATTCAGCGTCTGGCACAAATGGCTCGGGCCAGCGGTATTCACCTTATCATGGCCACACAACGTCCTTCGGTCGATGTGATCACGGGCACGATCAAGGCAAATTTCCCGACGCGCATTTCATTTCAGGTAACGTCAAAAATCGATTCGCGAACCATTCTGGGCGAGATGGGTGCAGAACAGCTGCTGGGCATGGGTGATATGCTTTATATGGCGGGTGGGGCCAAAATTACCCGGTGCCATGGTCCATTTGTCAGCGACGAGGAAGTCGAAGAAATTGTGAACCACCTCAAGGCTTTTGGAGCGCCGGACTATGTTTCTGGCGTTGTCGAAAGCTCTGACGATGACAAGGAAAGCAGTATCGACGCGGTTCTGGGACTTGGTGGAAATACCGATGGCGAAGATGCACTTTACGATCAGGCGGTTGGAATCGTAATCAAGGATCGAAAGTGCTCTACCAGCTACATTCAGCGCAAATTAGCCATCGGCTACAACAAGGCGGCGCGGCTGGTGGAGCAAATGGAAGACGAAGGTATCGTGAGTTCGGCCAACCATGTTGGCAAACGCGAGATTTTGGTTCCAGAGCAAGGCTAAGTGCCC
>JABITU010000077.1 GCA_018668195.1 Tateyamaria sp.
AGGTCAACCACCTTGATGCCCGTAACCAGAACTTCGGATTCTGTTGATTGCTCAGAGAACGCAGGCGCATCTTGGTGGATGGCGCGCTTTTCTTCGGCATCGACTGGGCCACCTTCGTCAACGGGCTCGCCGACGACGTTCAGGATACGGCCAAGTGTTTTGGGACCCACTGGAACCATAATGGGTCCATCGGTGTCAGTGACGACCTGCCCGCGCACCAGTCCCTCAGAGCTGTCCATCGCGATCGTGCGCACCGTGTTTTCACCAAGGTGCTGGGCGACTTCAAGTATCAGGCGGTTGCCGTGATTGTCGGTTTCCAGCGCATTCAGAATTTCCGGCAGATGGTCATCGAACTGCACGTCGATAACAGCTCCGATAACCTGCGTGATTTTGCCTTTAGCGTTTGCCATGTTTCGTCTCCGGTTTTCTTACAGCGCTTCCGCGCCAGAAATAATTTCGATCAGCTCGTTAGTGATCACAGCCTGACGCGAGCGGTTGTATTCGATCGTCAGCCTGTCGATCATATCGCCCGCATTGCGTGTTGCATTGTCCATTGCCGACATCCTTGCGCCCTGTTCAGAAGCACCATTTTCAAGCAGCGCTGAAAAGATAGCGGTCGAAATTGCGCGCGGTAGGAGATCGGCCAGGATGGATTCTTCGTCGGGTTCGTAATCATAAAGCGTGTCGGCAGCATCGTAGCCATCGGGTGCTTCGAACGGAATGATTTGCTGTGCCGTAGGGATTTGTGTGACCACGTTTTGGAAGCGGGAAAAGAAAATTGTTGCGACGTCGAATTCGGACGAATCAAAACGCGCGAGCACATCTTTGGCCACGCCTTGTGCGTCACCATAACCGATCCGCTTGACGTCGCTCATGTCCACATGACCGACAAACATGTCGCCGAAGTTCCGCTTCATCTGATCGCGGCCTTTTTTGCCGACAGTCAAAATCTTGACGGTCTTGCCGTTGGCTGTCAGGTCAGATGCACGTTGCCGCGCAAGTTTGGCGATATTTGTATTAAAGCCACCGCACAGGCCACGCTCTGATGTCATCACAACCAAAAGGTGTGTCTGATCCGATCCGGTTCCGGAAAGCAGTTTTGGCGCGCTGTCAGAGCCACCTACAGACGACGCCAGGCCCGCCATCACGGCGTTAAACCGTTCTGTATAGGGCCGCGACTGTTCGGCAGATTCCTGCGCCCGCCGCAATTTTGCGGCGGCCACCATTTGCATGGCCTTGGTGATCTTGCGGGTCGACTTGACCGACGCGATCCTGTTTTTCAGGTCCTTGAGATTTGGCATTGCCTGATCTCCTTATGCGAAGTCAGATGCGAACGCGTCGAGAGCCGCCTTGATTTTGTCTTCCAGCTCACCCTTTACCTTGCGGTCGTTATCCGAGATATCAGCCAAAAGATCTGCATTGTTCTGACGCAAATGCATCAGCATTGCGGCTTCAAAGCGACCCACATCCTTGACGTCAATTGCATCCAAGTAGCCATTCGTTCCGGCATAGATGACGCAAACGATTTCGGCGTTGGTAAGCGGTGAATATTGTGCCTGCTTCATTAGCTCGGTCAAACGCGCACCGCGGTTCAACAACTGCTGTGTCGCTGCATCAAGATCGGAGCCGAACTGGGCAAAAGCTGCCATTTCGCGATACTGAGCCAGTGACAATTTCACTGGGCCAGCCACAGACGACATCGCTTTGGTCTGGGCCGAAGAGCCCACGCGCGACACCGACAGACCGGTGTTCACAGCAGGGCGGATGCCCTGGTAGAACAGTTCAGTCTCGAGGAATATCTGGCCATCGGTGATCGAAATCACGTTCGTCGGAATAAAGGCAGACACGTCACCGCCTTGTGTTTCGATGATCGGCAGCGCTGTCAACGATCCGGCACCGTTGTCTTCGTTCAGCTTGGCCGACCGTTCCAGAAGGCGCGAGTGAAGATAGAAAACGTCACCGGGATAAGCTTCACGACCTGGCGGACGACGCAGCAACAACGACATCTGACGGTAGGATACGGCCTGTTTGGACAAGTCATCGTAAATGATCAGAGCGTGGCGGCCATTGTCGCGGAAATGCTCGGCCATGGCTGTCGCGGCATAAGGGGCTAAGAACTGCATCGGTGCAGGGTCAGAAGCGGTTGCCGCAACCACGACGGAGTAGTCGATCGCGCCGCTCTCTTCGAGTTTTTTCACCAACTGCGCCACGGTGGAACGCTTTTGCCCGATTGCAACATAGATGCAATAAAGCTTTTTGCTCTCGTCATCACCAGCGGCATCGTTATACGACTTTTGGTTCAGGATCGCGTCAAGTGCCACGGCAGTCTTGCCGGTTTGGCGGTCGCCAATGATCAGCTCACGCTGGCCACGACCAATAGGGATCATCGCGTCCACGGCCTTGAGGCCTGTCGCCATAGGTTCATGCACAGATTTGCGCGGGATAATGCCAGGTGCCTTTACGTCAGCGACACTGCGGCCAGACGCGTTGATCGGGCCCTTCCCATCCAGCGGGTTGCCCAAGCCATCGACAACCCGGCCCAGCAGTTCGTCACCGGTGGGCACGTCCACGATAGAGTTGGTGCGCTTGACTGTGTCACCTTCTTTGATGTCACGGTCAGAGCCGAAAATCACAACGCCGACGTTGTCAGATTCAAGGTTCAGCGCCATGCCCTGAATGCCACCAGGAAATTCGACCATTTCACCGGCTTGCACATTATCAAGGCCATATACACGGGCGATACCGTCGCCCACTGACAAAACGCGGCCAACTTCTGCCACTTCTGCTTCCTGACCAAAGTTCTTGATTTGATCTTTCAGGATTGCAGAGATTTCTGCTGCTTGGATACCCATTTATCCGACCTCTTTCATTGCATTCTGGAGGGAAGAGAGCTTGGAGCGGATTGACGTATCAATCATCTTCGAACCCACTTTTACGATCAATCCGCCGATAAGACTTTCGTCGACGGACGCATTAATGGTTACGTCTTTGCCCATGCGGGCCTTTAGCGTTTTGGCTAGGCTAGCGCTTTGCGCTTTTGTCATGGCCTTAGCTGACGTGACATCAGCGGTTACTTCACCGTTTTCCTCGGCGATGATGTCCCGCAGGCTTTGTAACAACTGTGGCAGCACAAAAAGGCGGCGCTTGCCGGCCATGAGCGCCAGTGTGTTTGTCACCAAAAGGCCCAATTGGGCCGCTTTAGCCAGCTCTGTTATGGCTGCGGCCTGTTCACGTCGCGCATAAACCGGCGAGTGGATCAGCGCATTAAAGTCAGCGCTTTCGGCGATTATATCCG
>JABITU010000078.1 GCA_018668195.1 Tateyamaria sp.
CAACGGACGACCCTGCAACTTGGTAAGCGATGCCACGCGGGCCACTTCTTCGACGAGGTCGGCCTCGCCCATCACATCGGGGCGCCAGCTGGGGACATGTGCCATGTTACCATCCAAACGAAAACCAAGCGCCGTCAGGGTTTGACGCTGTTCCGCTTCCGCGATGTCCATCCCGACAAGGCTTTGTACGCGTGCGGGCTTCAGTTTGTAAGCACGCGATACGTCCGGGATGTGACCGGCCTGCACCTGGCTGGAAATCTCACCGCCTGCATGTTCAACAATCATTTCACACGCCAAATCAAGGCCGACAGGGGTAAAGGTAGGGTCAATGCCGCGCTCAAAACGATAGCGTGCATCGGAGTTGATGCGCAGAGCACGCCCCGTGTAGGCCGTGCGAACTGGATCAAAGTAGGCTGCCTCGACAAAAACATTTACCGTCTCTTCGGTGCAACCCGTGTGCATCCCGCCCATGACGCCGCCAATGCTTTCGACACCATCCGCATCCGAGATCACGGTCATATCCGCCTCGAACGTATATTCCTTTTCGTCGAGCCCAACCAAAATCTCTCCACCCTTTGCACGATGCACGCGCAACGCATCACCCGCAATCTTGTCAGCATCAAACACATGCAGAGGGCGATTTCGGTCAAAGGTGAAATAATTGGTAACGTCCACGAGGAAAGAAATGGGGCGCAGACCAATGGCACGCAGGCGATCTTGCAACCACGCGGGGCTGGGGCCGTTCTCGACGCCACGGATAAATCGACCAAAAAAGACCGGGCATTGATCCAGCGTATCCTCATCGATCGTGACAGAGATTGGACAGGGGAACGCCCCTTCGACGCCGGGTTGGGCCGCTGGCTTTAACGTACCAACCCCACGCGCGGCCAGGTCGCGGGCAATGCCACGCACACCCAACGCATCGGGGCGATTGGGTGTAATTGCAATCTCGATCACCGGGTCCACTTTTGCCGGATCATGCTCGGCCAACCAATCCACGAAGCGCTCTCCAACGTTGCCCGATGGCAATTCGATGATGCCGTCGTGTTCATCGCTTAACTCCATTTCGCGCTCTGACGCCATCATGCCAAAGCTTTCGATCCCACGTATTTTGCCCACGCCGATGGTGGTATCGATGCCGGGCACATAAACGCCGGGTTTGGCCACGACAACGGTAATGCCCTCGCGCGCATTGGGGGCGCCGCAAATGATCTGTTTCATGCCCTCATCGGTATCAACCTGACAAACCCGAAGGCGATCAGCGTCGGGGTGCTTCTCGGCACTGACAACTTTGCCGATTGTAAAGTCGGCCAGCTTGGCACCCCGATCTTCGACGCCCTCAACCTCAAGACCCAGATCGGTCAAAGCATAGGTGATTTCATCGACGGATGCCGTCGTGTCGAGATGTTGTTTCAACCAGGAAAGCGTGAATTTCATAGGTTTGGCCCTTGGATGCGCTGAAACCCTGCAATGGCAAAGTTCCGACCAAGGTGCAAGGTCGCTGGGGTGCAATGGCCATCTGAATCGTGGTCACAGACACCGCTAAAGCGTTGAGTGATGTGCGGTGCTTCAGCTATTTCGTCAAACGCTCTGGGCCAAAGCGTGCTTCAATCTGTGTGCGATCAGCGGCTCAGGCCGCCATGCAAAGTCGGCACGTCCAACGCGGAAAATCCGTAATGACGCAACCACCGCAGATCGCTGTCAAAGAAAGCGCGCAGATCCGGAATGCCATATTTCAGCATCGCGATGCGATCGATACCCATGCCAAAAGCAAAGCCCTGCCATTCTTCTGGGTCGATTCCACCCGCTTGCAGCACCTTTGGGTGCACCATTCCAGAGCCCAGGATTTCAAGCCAGTCGTCACCTTCGCCCACCTTGAGCGTTCCATCCCGCCACGAGCACCGAATATCCACCTCGGCAGAGGGTTCGGTAAAGGGAAAATGCGACGCGCGAAAGCGCAGATCAACGCCGTCCACTTCGAAATAAGCTTTGACGAATTCCTCGAGTACCCATTTAAGATTGGCCATCGAGATATCGCGATCAATGGCCAGACCTTCGACTTGATGGAACATCGGAGTGTGCGTCTGGTCATAATCCGCACGATAAACACCACCGGGGCAGATGATGCGCGTCGGCGCACCAGTCGCCTCCATTGAACGGATCTGCACTGGCGAGGTATGCGTGCGCAGCACATGCGGCGGGCGATCATCCCCATCGGCTCGGTGCATATAGAACGTATCCATCTCGGCGCGGGCGGGGTGGTGCCCGGGAATGTTCAGCGCATCAAAATTGTACCAGTCGGTGTCGATTCGGGGGCCTTCGGCAACGGAAAACCCCATCTCGGCGAAAATGGCTGTGACTTCTTCGGTGACCTGACTGATGGGATGGATCGTGCCCTGCCGCCGGGCGCGCGTGGGCAGCGTCACGTCAAGCCATTCATCGCGCAACCGTGCATCAAGCGCAGCATCGGCAAGCCCAGCCTTCTTGGCCGACAGTGCGCTGTTAATCTCATCCTTGAGCGCATTCAGCGCGGGGCCCGCCGCCTGCCGTTCCTCGGGCGTCATCTTGCCCAGTTCGCGCATCTTCAGAGCGACCTCACCCTTTTTGCCAACGGCGGCCAAACGGATTTCTTCCAGCGCGGCCTCGTCAGAGGCGTCTGCGATCCGGGACAGGTATTTTGATTTCAGATCATCCATAGTCTTGGCTCCGCTGCGGGTTAAGCAGCGGAGTAATCTTTCAGCCGCTGCAGTGCAAGCCATCCAGCACAGCAGATGAAATATCTGTCACATGGTGTTTTTTGGGTTGGATTTACATCGTTCGACAAAATGATTTTTCGACGAAAAAGAACGTCGGCTAAAACATTTTGACGGGAAAAGGACTCTCTGTTGTTGTCCGGGTGCAGTAGCCATGAAGGAATGAGTGAATTTCGCTGCGATTGAGCCAATTCCTGCATCGTTCCGACTATCAAAATCTACGATTCTTGCAAAAAAAGCAAATCTTACGCGAGATGAAGTATCAGATGCAGCATTTGTCCCAGTTTCTGCTTCGCTGTTAAGAATAGGAAGAATAGCGATGTTTTACGCGGTCAGAATTGGTCTGTTGGATTGGGTTAACTGCGTGGTTCTTTCGAGGTCTCAAGTCTTCATCCCAAAATTTTTGGACCGCGTGGCATATGCAGGCTTGGCGAGCTTCCCCAAAAATTGCTCCTCGATAAACTCGATGACGGTCACGTGTTTGAAATTATGATATTTCGTGAAAGCGGAAACCGTAACAGGGTTCTCTTTGCTCGCAGTTAAAAAAGCTCTCAGAGAAGTTGAAAAGTTGTTTAATCGAATGAGAAAAGACAGTGTTAGAATGTGAAATAATCAAACGGAAATCTGTGATTTCAGACGCCCTTACGAAAGTGCTGATGGCAGTTGAGAAGGACCCAAAATTTGGGGTGGCCAAATTGAAGCCATTCTTGAAGTTACGCACTAGTCATCTACGTTCGCGGTAATTTTTCGGCCACCAGACCGGACATTCGAACAAGCTGCGACATGCATTGCATTGGGCCGTCAACGCCACTCATAGAAGGAAAGGTTTAGCAGTTGTTCAGCAACCAAAGCACCTTGACGAGAAGACAAAAAAGCCCCGCTGCACTGAGCAACGGGGCTTTTATATTCAGTTTTCTTGCTACTTAGGCGTTCAACGCGCCTTTGGCTTGATCAACAATTGCTGCGAATGCCGCAGGTTCGTTTACGGCCAGATCAGCCAGAACCTTGCGGTCCACTTCGATCCCAGCCAATGACAGACCATTGATAAAACGGCTGTATGTCAGCGCTTCGTCATGGGCACGCACGGCCGCGTTTATCCGTTGGATCCAAAGCGCGCGGAAGTTGCGCTTACGGTTGTGACGGTCGCGGGTCGCATATTGGTTGGCCTTGTCGACGGCTTGGCGAGCGACCTTGAAGGTACTCTTACGGCGACCGTAATAGCCTTTGGCGGCTTTGATGACTTTCTTGTGACGGGCGTGTGCAACTGTGCCACCTTTGGTGCGGGACATATCAGTTCTCCTTCAGGCTTAGCGGTCGTAGGGCATAAAGCCCTTGACGATTTTGGCGTCGGGTGCGGACAGGGTCGTAGTGCCCCGTGCGTCGCGGATGAACTTGCGCGTACGCTTGATCATGCCATGCCGCTTGCCTGCCTGACCGGCCATCACTTTGCCGGTGGCGGTCACCTTAAAGCGCTTCTTGGCGCTCGATTTTGTCTTCATCTTGGGCATTTCCGTCTCCTTGGTCTGAGTTCGGTAGACGCGCGACTCGGCATGCCACTGTTGGCCGGCCGCGCAGAACGAAATTGGCGTATAGAAAGGTTGCATCACTTTGACAAGAGAGATGTTCGCAAGCGGCTTAACACCGCCCCCCGCATACGAGTGTAATCCAATACAACGCCATCAGGGGATGAAACGGGCAATAACACGTACAAAAACGTCGGGGATTTTGGTCAGCTCGAAGCCGCTTGGCTGCTTTTGTACAGCAAGAAAAATCAGGCAACCCCCAACAAGGGTCATCGCAACAGATGCCCAAGGGGAGTGGCCTTCAATGTTCGCCAGCAGGACAGCCGGGATTGAAAAGGCTGCCAAAACCGAGCCCAGAACGATAAACAGGTCAGGGTCCAAAAAGTCACCTTTGCATAAAAGCGCTGAAGATTATTCAGGTTCAGTTGGATAAATCAAACGTTCATCGCAAGGAGCCACACGCAAGATGTTGGTTGAACCAGTCACGTTAAAAGGCACCCCCGCCGTTACGACGATCTTATCATCTGCGGTCGCGAATCCTCCCTCACGAGCGGCCCTCGCAGCACCAACAACAGCGCCTTTGAACCGGTCTACCGATTCAGTAACCATACAGTTACACCCCCAGCTCAGCGCCAGACGTCGCGCGGTACCAATCAGTGAAGTCAGTGCAATAATCGGTACGCGCGGGCGCTCACGCGCGACAAGCAGCGCTGTTGTCCCGCTTTGGGTAAAACATGCAATGGCTTTGATATCCGCCGTCTCGGCGATTTCGCGCGCGGCTGCGACAATACCATCCGCAACAGAGCCGCGCCCGCTGCTACGACTTGATTCAATGATTTGCGTATAGGTGGGATCCCTTTCGACTTCGGCCGCAACGTTGTTCATCGTGGTAACCGCCTCAATCGGAAAGCTGCCAGCCGCGCTCTCGGCGCTGAGCATAACCGCGTCCGAGCCTTCATAAATGGCCGTCGCCACGTCAGACACTTCTGCGCGCGTAGGCATCGGGCTTTCGATCATGCTTTCCAGCATCTGGGTGGCAACGATTACCGGTTTGGCTGCAGCACGACACTTGCGCACCAACCGCTTCTGGATCGGCGGAACAGCATGAACCGGCAACTCAACACCCAAATCGCCACGCGCCACCATAATGCCATCGCTAACAGCCAGAATTTCATCAAATCGTTCGACGGCGTTCGGCTTTTCGATCTTGGACAGAACCGCAGCACGGCCTTTGATCAGGCTGCGGGCCTCTTCCACGTCGGCAGCCCTCTGAACAAAGCTCAAGGCCATCCAGTCCACACCCAATCCAGCAGCAAATTCCAGATCAGCGCGATCTTTTTCTGACAGCGCAGCCAAAGGCAATTCAACGTCAGGCACGTTCACGCCTTTGCGGTTAGAAATCACGCCACCAGCGATCACAACGCAATCCGCAAAGTCGGGACCACAATCTTTGACTTGCAACCGAATCTTGCCATCGTTTACCAGCAGCGTCTTTCCCGGTTCAAGCGCTGCAAAAATCTCTGGATGAGGCAAGCAGACCCGAGCGCTGTCGCCCTCAGCAGTGTCGAGGTCTAGGCGGAACTTTGCACCATCATCCAGCATTTCGTTGTCACCAGAAAATACACCAACCCGCAGCTTGGGACCTTGAAGGTCGGCAAGAATCCCGATGGTTGACCCAAGGTCTTCCTCCACCTGGCGGATAATCTTGTGCTTTTCAGCGATCTCGGCATGGGTACCGTGTGACATGTTCAGGCGAAACACATCCGCACCTGCCTCGTGCAATGCACGAATCATGTCATAGGTGTCGGACGCAGGCCCAAGGGTGGCGACGATTTTGACATTCCGCAGGCGTCTCATGATGTGCGCTTTCCTTCTGATACCGCTAACGGTGACCTTATTGCGCAATTCACATCGGCAAGCAACTGCCCTAAACCTACGGTAAATATGGTACCATTTGCATGACATACTTTCCTTTCTCGATCCACGGCTCAGACCGGCCCAGCGGCTGGCTGATCACATGCGATCATGCGACGAATACAGTGCCCGATTTTGTAGGCGACACCACACTTGGGCTGCCAGCAGCTGATATGGGGCGCCACATTGCCTATGATATTGGTGGGCTGGGCGTTGCGCTCGCGTTGGGCATTGCGCTGAATGCACCGGTCATCCATTCAAACTTTTCGCGGCTGGTGATTGACCCGAACCGGGGACAGGACGATCCGACCCTGATCATGCAACTTTACGACGGGACGGTTATTCCCGGCAACCGGTCCATAACGGACGCTCAGCGCCAAGAGCGGATCGATCGCCTGTACCGCCCCTATCATGATGCTCTGGCCGAACTGGCCGCACGTCCCAACGTCGCTATCGTTTCGGTGCATAGTTTTACGCCACAACTTTCTGGGCGCGCCCCGCGTCCATGGGAGGTTGGCGTTCTGTCTGCCACTGACCGCCGCATTGCCGATCCCTTGATCACCCGGCTTCAGGCAAATATGCGCAGCCCAGTTGGGGACAATGAACCGTACACTGGCCACCTTCCGGGGGATTCGGTCGATCAGCACGCCCTGCAAAGCGGCAGACCAAATGTGCTGCTGGAAATTCGTCAGGATCTGATTGGCGCGCCGGATCAACAGCGCAAATGGGGCGATTGGCTGGCCCCACACCTTGAAGCAGCAAGAAAAGACGCCAACCTGTGATACATATTGATCCAGCCGGATCATATCGAGACACGCAGTTGACGCGCCATCGCGCAAAGTGACAATGCAACAACGCCCCCCCGAGCCACAGAAAACAAAAAGAGGCACACCATGGATGAACAAACCCAGATTGAACTCGAAGCTGCCGCCTTTCGCCGTCTGCGCCAGCACCTGATGCATGACCGCACAGATGTGCAAAACATCGACATGATGAACCTGGCAGGCTTTTGCCGGAACTGCCTGAGCCGCTGGTATCAGGAAGCCGCCGCTGAAAAAGGCATCGAGATCAGCAAGGATGACGCCCGCGAAAGCTTTTACGGCATGAGTATGGACGCCTGGAAAGCCAATTTTCAAACCGAAGCGTCCAATGCTCAGCAATCGGCGTTCAAAACTGCCTTTGCCGAAAACGTCAGCGACAAAGCATGATCTGCAACCGCCTGGGCGCTGGACATCTTGTCGCCCCCCGATCACGCTTGCCAAGTAAAAGCGGAGTAAGTGAGATGACAGACGATATTTACCGCGTCGGCACCCGGGCTGACGGCACGGCCAAACCCGAGCAATTTGAACCGACCCCCTTCAAGCGGGCCCGCCCCCCCGAACCTTTGCACTTCGAGGTCAACCTTGTCGCTCAGGCGCAGAGCAAACAGCAAAAGACGGGCACGGTGTCTGTCAACATCCCCGGCTTTTCTCCGCTCAAGCTCTATTGTGACGAACAGCCGCCTGTAGGTGGCGATCAGGCACCCCCACCGCTGGCCTATTTTTGCGCCGGAATCGGGTTTTGCCTGATGACACACCTCACGGACATCTACACTGCCCGCAAGATCGAAGTTACGTCGATGCGACTTGAACAACGGGTCAGATTCAAAACCAACCTGTCCCACATGCGAGAGCTGGGCCACACCACGCAAGGCGAAACCGAGATGGTCGAGACCCACGTGATTATAGACAGCCCAGAACCGCAGGAGAAAATACAAGAGTTGCTGAATGAGGCCGAGGGCGCCTGCATGGCACATTTCGCCCTGCGCAACCCGATTCCATGGTCTACACGCCTCGTCCACAATGGCGCCGAGACGGTGAACCGAGCAGGTTGACCGAGAGGCTGCGATCGCGCGGGGCACCACGCATTGGATCTTTGTGCGAAAAACTTGAAGCGACCGCCGGATAACATCACAAAGGACGGCGCCTTACCTTGGGTAGTAGCATCATGACGCCAAATCTGATCGCAGCGCTCTCCAAAGCCAAAAATGTTTCAACGCGTCATGGCGTTATGCGAAAAATTAGCATCATCTAACGCGGCCTGAAACCAAAGATTTCGACGTGATTGATGATGTGCGATGTCCCAGGCGTTCCGCCAAACTCTGTGGATCATACCCGATATTTTAGGCATTTTATCGAACGCTATAGCTTTCAGATTACACGGCCGCTTTGCGACTTTCTTCTAGATAGATCTCGCGCAGACGCGGTGCCACCTGTCCGGGTACACCCCCGCCCAACGGCACGCCGTCAATCTCAACCACCGGCATCACGAAAGTCGACGCCGAGGTGATAAAGGCCTCGTCCGCGGCCCGCGCCTCTTCGATGGTAAAGTTACGTTCTTCGACGTCCATCTGTGCCTCTTGCGCAAACCGCAAGACAGCCGCGCGGGTGATGCCGTGCAGGATGTAGTTTGATTTTTCACGCGTGATGATCTTGTTGCCCTTAACGATATACGCGTTGTTGCTGGTGCCTTCGGTCACGAAACCATCCTGCACCATCCACGCATCATCAGCGCCGGCCTTTTTGGCCATCATCTTGCCCATCGACGGATACAGCAACTGAACCGTCTTGATGTCACGACGACCCCAGCGAATGTCATCAATGCTGATGACCTTCATGCCTTTTTTTGCAGCTGGGTTATCAGCCAGACCGGGCTTGTTCTGAGTGAATAAAACAATGGTTGGGCTGGTCGTTTCAGGATCAGGGAACACAAAATCCCGATCATCTGGCGCACCACGGGTGATCTGAAGATACACCATGCCCTCGTCGATCCCGTTCAACCGCACCAGTTCGCGGTGCACCTGCAAAAGAGCATCCTTGGTGATAGGAACGGCCATATCCAGTTCGTCCAACGACCGTTTCAGACGTACTGCGTGCCCCTCGAAATCAATCAATTTTCCATCCAGCACCGACGTCACCTCATAAACGCCATCCGCCATCAGGAAACCGCGATCAAAGATCGATACCTTGGCCTCGGCTTCGGGCAGGTAATCTCCGTTTACATAGACAGTGCGGCTCATGGTGTGATCCTCTCGGTGATGCGTCTTATAGGTTGACCGAATGACACGGCGGTTTTCCAGTTTCAAGCCGCCTGTGCAGGCGCAGATGCTGACAAAAACGCGCAGGTGTTGCAACTGGCTTGCCCCCAGTCACCCCCAAAGCGCGGCATCGGGGGGGTGCACACCCGCGGCGTCAAAGGTCAGCGGCGTATCCCTGTCTTCGGCCAGCAAGAGCGGCCCGTCAAGATCAACCACCGCCGCCCCCTGCGCCAGAAGCACAGCCGGAGCCATGGCCAAAGAAGACCCGACCATGCACCCAACCATGATACCATAGCCTTGGGCAATGGCAGCGGAACGCAGGGCCAGCGCCTCGGTCAAACCGCCGGTTTTGTCCAGCTTGATGTTCACCGTGTCATATTTTCCTCGCAATGCGGGTAAACTAGCGCGGTCATGGCAGCTTTCATCAGCACACACAGGCACTGGCCTATCCAATCCAATGAGCGCATCATCATCGCCTGCCGGCAAAGGTTGTTCGACCAGATCGACCCCCAAGCGCACAAGATGGGGGGCCAGATCTGCATAGATATCCACGCTCCACCCCTCATTAGCGTCCACGATAATACGCGCATCCGGCGCGCCCGCGCGCACAGCCTCAAGCCGCGGCATATCATCGGGCGTGCCAAGCTTGATCTTGAGCAATGGGCGATGTGCATTCAAAGCGGCCTGCGCCTGCATCGCCTCGGGGCTGTCCAGTGATAGGGTATAGGCCGTGATGTGAGGGCCGGGTGTCGCCAACCCGGCCAGAGACCACACCCGCTGGCCTGCCCGCTTGGCCTCGAGATCCCACAAGGCGCAATCCACCGCATTGCGCGCCGCTCCGGCTGGCAGCAGCTGCGCAAGATCGGCCCTGTCAAATGTCTCCGGCAGCCCCTCAATTTCGTCCGTCACACTGTCACGCGTCTCGCCATAGCGCGCGTAGGGAACGCATTCGCCCCAGCCCTGTGCGGCACCGTCAGATACATGCACCGTTAAAACCTGTGCCTCGGTCCGCGACCCGCGAGAGATCGTAAAAACCTGCGCCAGCTGGAACACATTTCGCGTCACTTTAATGCGCATGTCCTGTCCTTTAGCTTTTCATAGATATGCGTCGCCCGCGGTGACCCTACAGAGCCACCAGCGCATCAACCAGTCGCGAAGCACCAAATCGGAATGGATCCGTGGCAGGCAGATTCATGCGGTCTTCGATAGCCTGCAGGCATTCTTTGGCGGCAGCTTCATCGAGGGCCTTGGTATTGACCGAAACGCCTGTCACTTTCGCCGCCGGGTTGGCA
>JABITU010000079.1 GCA_018668195.1 Tateyamaria sp.
ACCCCCCGCGAGCAGCAAAGCCGCCACATCAATCTGGGCAAGCGTTGCCAGCAGGACGGCCAGGGCAGAGGGTGGGATAATGATCGCAAGACCACCGGTACCAAGGATCGGGCCAATGCTCATATGCGGCTTGTAACCACGTCGTCCCATTTCGGGCACCATCAAAGAGCCGAGCAAAGCCGTTGACCCCATGGACGAGCCAGACAGGGTTGAAAACGCCGTGCCGCCCAAAACAGTCACATAGCTCAGCCGCCCCGGAAGACGCCCGAGCAGCTTGTCGATGGCGGTGAACATTCGACCGCCAAGCCCCGTATGAAAGAAAATCTCGCCCATCAGCAAGAACAGCGGGATCGGCACCAACGCGTATTTTGTCAGCGCCCCAAGGCCGTTGCTTAGCAACTGACCGACCCCGCGCTCGCCACCCATAAAGATGTAAGCGCCAATGATGTTGGCCGCGAGAAAGGCCAAGGCAACCGGCATGCCGAGTGCCATCAGAAAGATGATCGACCCCACCAGCAGAGCGAGTGCTTCAAACCATTCCATTATTCGTGAATCCCTGCTTCACCGGAGTGCATTAAGTCTTTCCCGAAAACAAAGTGCGAAAACTCAATCGCCATCAGGCCAAAGCTGACAGGAAAGGTGATCGTTAACATCCAACGGGGGTAGTAATATGCGCGGGTGTCAAAGTCGCCGCGCTCGATGTTTTTCAGGAACAGCTCAAGGCCCTTCCACGCGAGAATCACGCAAACCAGCACGCAGAGGATTGCGACGATCCGGCTCACGATCCGCCGTGCCTTGTTAGGCAGTGCAGCCGTGACAAGTTCGATATGCACATGGCCCTTTTCACGCACCAGCCAGGGCGCGCCCAGCATGGTCATATAAAGAAGGCCATATTCCGCAGAGGTGAACAACCACGCAAAAGGCTGCAAGCCAGCGTTGCGCAGCAGCACCGAAGTGATCACAGAGATCATCAGCCAAACGAGCGTTGCACCAGCAACAACGGCAAAGAAATTTACCAAAAAGGCGAAAGTGCGAGAGATCATGTGCATATCGGACTTATTGAAACCGAAAGGCGGGCTGATCACAGCGACCAGCCCGTCCAAGTTTTATTTTGCGGCGTTGAGATCGTAGAACAACTCGAGCAGGCGATCATAGTTGGCTGTACCACCCGGTTGCTCAGCCATAACCGACTTCATGCGCTCCCAGGTTTTCTCGCGCGCAGCAGCGAGGTAATTCGCTTTTGCTTCACCTTCGAGCGTGACGACCTTCATGCCAGCGGCATCAAGCGCTGCAAAGTCTTCGTCGCGTTTGATGCGCAGGGCTGCAACGCTGTCCTTCTCGTGCTGAATGGCCACATCCTGAACGATCTTGCGGGCTTCCTCAGAGAGAGAGTCCCACTTTTCGTTGTTTACGATGACACCAAGGTCAGTCGAAAAGAAGCAAGGTTCAATCCGGTAGTTCAGAAACTCGTTCCATTTCAGATCAATCAGGCCGATCTGGGTCCAACCCGTCGCATCAACAACACCGCGTTGGAGCGCGGAGTAGACTTCACCGGTGGGCAAGTCGATGACCTGAGCGTTCAGGTAGTTGGTGAAAAACGCGTTATAAACGTTGTTACCGCGAAGCTTGAGGCCGTCGACTTCAAGGTTGCCGTCTGCGTCAAACTTTGGCTCATCGCGCGTCCAAAGGTTGTAGCATACACCACTGTCAAACCAGCCGAGATACTTAAGGCCCATCTTTTCTTGGTGGATTTGGTCGACCAGCTCGATGCCGCCGTTTGCGCGGGTTTCAATCGCTGTCAGGTTGGATGCGACCATCGCATCTTTCTCGGGCAGCGCACCGCCGTAAAAAGAACCGGGCGTGTAAACCATATCAACGACCCCGTCGCGCACCGCATCGGGCTGCTGGAACATGCCAATAGCCTCTGGCCCGCCGCGCACGTCGATCTGAACGACGCCTACGCCAGCTTCGTTCACTTTGTCGACGAATGACAGAAAGCTCTTGGTGTAAATCAGGCTTTCAGGAAACGCATGTACCGCTGAGATTTTCTCTTCCGCTTGCGCCAGTCCAGCAAGCAAAGTCGAGCTGGCCAAAATGCCGCCCCAAATAGTCATCTTCATTTTGAAGTCCTCCCATTTTTCTCAAGCGAAAGTTCGCCTCGCTTGTTTTGTGTGGCACTTGTCAGATGCCGGTTAGCGCAGCATAGGCTGCATATTTCAAACGTTTGATGCGGGCACAGCCCACGGTTTGGTTTGAGCGTATTTGGACTTGAATGCCGAGATTTGCGCATTGTGTTGCTGCGTCAGATCTATGTCATCCCATCCGTTCAAAAGTTTCATCCGCCAGGTTTCATCAAGCACGAAATCTAGTTGTTTTGCATTAAAGGAGGCCTGCCCATTTTTCAGATCAATGCGTACCTCACAAGGCGATTTGCCGATGAATGAGACAAGCTCATCATAGGTTTCAGGCTTAATGCGTGCAGGCAAAAGCCCGTTATTGACAGAGTTACTGGCGAAAATGTCGCCAAAGCTCGAGGCAAAAACGGCGTGATATCCTGCGTCGATCAAAGCGTAAACCGCCGCTTCGCGTGAGGAGCCGCTGCCAAAGTTTGCGCCAGCAACAAGGACAGAGGCTTGCTGAGCTTGGTTCAAAGGAAATTCGGGGCGCAATGCCCCTGATGCATCGCGGCGCACGTCATGCAAAAGGTAGTCGCCATAACCCTCAGAGCGTGGCACAGACATAAACCGAGCAGGGATCAGCTGATCTGTGTCAACATTTGCAAGGGGCAGTGCCACCGCAACACCGTCATGTGTCTGCCATCCCGCCATCAGCTGTCCCGATCTCGCAAGAGCATGCGCACATCGGTGATTTCTCCGGTGATTGCTGCCGCCGCGACCATGGCCGGTGACATAAGGTGCGTGCGTGCGCCGCGCCCTTGGCGCCCCTTAAAGTTACGATTAGTAGATGATGCGCAGCGCTTGGCATTGCCGACAAGATCACCATTCATGCCGACACACATCGAACACCCGGAGTCAGCCCACTCCAGCCCGGCATCAGTAAACACTTTGTCCAGACCCTCTTTTTCCGCCTGAGCCTTGATGAGTTGCGACCCCGGAGAAACAAGCCCCGGCACTTTGACGCGATGCCCCGCAAGCACGGCCGCCGCAGCCCGCAGATCTTCGATCCGGCCATTTGTGCAAGACCCGATGAAGACCTGATCAACCGCAGTTCCGGCAAGGCTTTTTCCTCGCGTCAGCCCCATATACTCTAGCGCCTCAGACGCGAGGTCCGACTTCTGCGGGCTCAGCATGGCGGGGTCCGGCAGGGGCGCGTCTATCGGCAGTGCCTGTTCAGGGCTTGTGCCCCATGTAACAGTCGGAGCGATGTCCGCCGCATCAATGTGGATATCAATGTCAAAAGCCGCGTCAGCGTCTGAGCTTAAGGCATCCCACGCTTTTTCTGCGGCGTCCCACTCATCGGCGACAGGCGCATAAGGGCGGCCCTTTACATAGGCTTTGGTGGTCTCGTCAGGAGCGACCATGCCAAAGCGCGCACCCCCTTCGATAGACAGGTTGCAAAGCGTCATACGCCCTTCCATCGTCAGGGCGCGAACAGTGCTTCCTGCATATTCGATGGCATGGCCCTGCGCGCCGCCTGTTCCGAGACGCGCGATCCAGTGAAGTGCGATGTCCTTGGCCGTAACGCCTGCTTCCAACTCTCCATCAATGGTGATCCGCATCACTTTGGGCTTTTTTTGCCAAATCGTTTGCGTCGCCAGAACATGCGCAACTTCTGTCGCCCCGATCCCGAAGGCTAAAGCCCCGAAGGCACCATGGGTTGAGGTGTGGCTGTCGCCGCAATTGATCAGCAAACCAGGCAGGGTAATGCCTTGCTCCGGCCCGACAACATGAACAATGCCCTGCGTGGGGTCATCAAGATCGAAGATGCGCAGCTCGTGTTTTTCGGCGTTCTGGCGAAGCGTATCGATCATCCGCGCAATCTGCGGATCAATTATATTGCTGCGGCCACGCGTCGGCGCATAATGATCGACCACAGCCACGGTGTTGTCGGGTGCGACTATGGGCAGGCCACGCGCGGCGATCTTGGCGAAGGCGTGATGTGAGCCCTCATGCACCAAGTGCCGGTCGACCCACAACAGCGAGACGCCATCTTCGCGGCGCAAGATTTCATGCGCAGCCCAGAGTTTGCCGAAAAGGGTTTGCCGGCGGCTCATGGGCGCACCTGCTCATTTTCGTCCTGACCTGTCTGGCCAATCGCTGGCTCCCAGTGGCGTGCCTCGCCCTTGCCAGTGCGCACCAATGGCATCTCAAGGCTGAACATATCCGGACGATACAGCCCCGAAAGATACTCGACACCATTGCCGTCAATGTCGCGCACGATGCGCTTCATTGACAATAGCGCAGATCCTTCAGCAACTTCCAGCGCTTCGGCGACTTCGGGGCCTGCAAGGCTGGCGGACACCGACTGATGGGCCGCATCTATCTGGACGCCGCTGCGCTCCAACAGCTTGAACAATGGCGTGGTTGCCAAATCATTCTCGGAGTAATTGCGCGCGATGTGTGTCGGAACATAGGTGGTTAAGTGCGAAAACGGCACATTATCTGCCAAGCGTACCCGCGTGGCAATCTGTGCTTTCTCGTTTGCGTTCAACGCCAATGCTTGAGCCACATAATCAGGCGGCTGGCTGTAGGAAAACGACAAAAGCCGCGCCGTCGTCGATTGACCCATTTCAACAAGCTGGGGCATCAAGGTATTGAAGTTCATCGCAGCGCGCTTTTCAGTCAGAGACTTACTGCAAACCCTTGTGCCGCTGCCAATGCGCTTCTCGATCAGGCCTGCGGCACTCAAGGCATCCAAGGCCCGCCGCACAGTGACACGAGAGACCGAGTAAGCCTCGGCTAGCTTCTGTTCTCCAGGCAGTGTTTCACCATCGCACAGCCGGCCATCCGATATTTGATCGCACAGAGATAGATAAACGCGGCGCGCTTTGGCACCATCTGGCAACTTTGCTGAGCTGGCTGTTTCCACTGCTGACCCCCTCCAAATGGCACTGACCGCACGAATCTTAGCCAATGAAGACCAATGAAGACCAATGATGTGTCGTTTTGCAAGAGAAAAATAGACTTAACAAAGATACAAAAGTTGTATTAAGCTTAATACAGAAATAACTCTGAGATTGCTGGAATGACTTTGGGGGGGCCTATGCCGATTGTTCAATTGCACGTGCTTGAGGGGTATACGCCGAAAGATAAGCTGCGCCTCGGTGAAGCGATTACAGATGCTGTTCGTCTAGTGGTGCCTGCAGCACCTGACCTTGTGACGGTCACGATTAACGATATTCCGGCGCAGAACTATTACCGCGGTCGAACATCAAGACATCCCGCGCCTGCCAAACCTGATCCGGTAGAAACGGTGCGCACATTTTTATCAGCGATGGAAGCGCGCGACTTGGAAAAGGCCCAAGGCATCCTCTCGAAAGGTTTCACAATGACCTTTCCCGGTACCAGACCGATGACAACACTCACACAGCTGATTGATTGGGCAAAACCGCGCTACCGTCGTGTGAGCAAAACCTATGATGGCTTTGATGCCATGCAAAGCGCGGGCGACGCTGCCATCGTCTATTGCCGTGGCACCCTTTCGGGAGAGTGGCCTGATGGGACCACCTTTACAGGCATCCGATTCATCGACCGTTTCGAAGTCGTAGGGGACAAACTTACCCAACAAGACGTCTGGAACGACATCGCTGAAACAAAGGCTAAAACATGACAGATATTGATCCGATAACCCTCTCTGTTCTTGCCGGACGGATGGAGCAGATTGCCGATGAAATGGACGCCACGCTTTTTCGCGCGGCGTTTAACCCAATCATAGCCGAAGCCCACGACGCGAGCCACGGGCTCTATCACGCGACCACAGGCGACACGCTTGTTCAGGGCAAATCAGGCCTGCCGATTTTTGTCGGCGTTATGTCTTTTGCGGTTCAGGCCGTGATCGGCAAAGCGGCCAAAGACGGAGACTTGGCGGACGGCGATATCTACATCTTCAACGACGCGCATATCGGCGGCACCCACCTCAGCGACATGCGGCTGGTTCGGCCCTATTACAGGGATGGCAAACTGTTTTGCTATCTTGCTTCAGTCGGGCACTGGCATGATGTGGGCGGCGCTGTGCCGGGTAACTACAACCCCGCTGCGACAGAGGTTTTTCAAGAAGCGTTTGTTCTGCCCCCCGTCAAACTGGCGCGCGCAGGCAAGATTAATCAAGACATCATTGATATCCTCCTGAGAAACACCCGCCTGCCGCAATCGGCGATGGGAGATTTGAACGGGCAACTCGGCGCGCTTGACCTTGGTATCAAGCGTATGGACGAATTGCTTGACGAATACGGGGCCGACACTGTGTCCGCCGCTCTTGATGCGCTTGGCCATCGCGCCGAAGCCTTGATGCGCTCAGAGTTGCAAGACCTGCCCGATGGCCGTTGGGAAGCTGCAGACTTCCTCGACAATGACGGCATCACAGATGAGCCGTTGTTGATCAAAGTGGCGCTCGAAATTGCTGACGACAAAATGACGCTCGACTTCACAGGGTCGGCAGATCAATGCGCTGGCCCTGTTAATATCGCACTGCCAACAACCGTCGCCACGGCGTATGTGGCGGTCAAACACATCTTCCCAGGCTTGCCCGCAAACGCAGGTGTGATGCGCCCGATTGATGTGGTTGTGCCAGAAAATTCGCTGTTATCTGCAAAGTTCCCCGCCCCGACTGGGGGATATACCGAAACCATTTTGCGCATGATTGATGTGGTGTTTTCCGCCTTTGCCAAGGTTGCTCCGACCAGCGTCGTAGCGAACGCTTACGGGACAATCAACGCGCTGTCTATCGCTGGCAAACGCAGCAACGGGCAACCTTGGGTGATGTTCAGCTTCTATGGCGGTGGGCACGGCGGCTCGGTTGAAACCGACGGCTTAAACCACGGAAATGCGCCGATTTCTACAGCGACAATCCCGCCGATGGAGATCCTTGAAGCCGCCTATCCTGTGATGTTTCGCACATGGGGGCTTAGGCCTGATAGCGCCGGACATGGCGCACATCGTGGCGGTGTTGGTGCTGTTTACGAGATCGAAGTTCTCGAAGAAAACGGCGCTGAAGCGTTCTTGTTTGGCGAGCGCGGCCGGTTTGCGCCCAAAGGCATCGCAGAGGGTTCCGATGGTGCAATGAACGTGTTCACCTATGAGCAGGAAGAAGGCTGGGAGACTCCGCCGCTGGCCTCCAAAATCCGTGGGATCAAGTTGCTTCAGGGGCAAGCCGTGCGCTTGGAAACCCCCGGTGGTGGTGGCTACGGGCCAAGTGCCGAGCGCTCGGCGGCTGCAATCGCACAAGACGTGCATCGCGGCCTCGTCAGTGAAGAGGCGGCAGACCAGGTTTATGGCATAACATGGCGCGAGGTGACATCATGAGTAAACGTATGATTGGGGTGGATGTCGGCGGGACATTCACAGATGTATTCGTTCTAAACGAAGAGGCGGGCACTGCGGCTGTGGCCAAGGTACCGACGAGCCGACCGGATCAATCCGGCGGCTTTCTTGACGGGATCGGACGCGAAGTTAAAGACCTCTCAGAGATTTCGGTTGTAGTGCACGGCACGACTGCTGGCACCAATGCGCTGCTTGAGCGAAAGGGCGCAAAGACCGGTGTGATCTGCACCAGCGGTCTGCGCGATGTGCTTGAAATGCGCCGCCGTGACCGGCCACGCACCTGGGGGTTGCGCGGGGACTTTGAACCCGTCGTAGACCGGCGCAACCGACTTGAAGTGCCCGAGCGCACCTTGGCTGACGGAACGATACGAACGCAGGTTGATCTGGAGGCGGTGCGCGCCGCAGCAGAGCAGCTGCTGGAAAATGGATGCGAAGCGGCGGCGATCCTGTTTGCCAACGCCTATGCAAACCCTGAAAACGAGGCAGCGGCGGTTGCTGTCCTGCGCGAGGTCTGGCCGAATGCGCATGTCTCAGCGTCGCATGAAATCCTGCCCGAAATTCGCGAGTTCGAGCGGTTTTCAACCACCGCCCTGAACACCTATCTGCAACCTGAAATATCAGGCTATCTGGGCCACCTTGAGGGCGCGCTGCATGACGTTGGCTTTGACGGCGAATTTATGATCGTACAGTCCAATGGCGGTGTTATGGCGGTTGAAACGGCCTGCAAAATGCCGGTGCGCACGGCCCTGTCAGGCCCTGCCGCTGGCGTCATCGCGGCGGGATACATCGCCGGATCGGCGGGCTTTGAGAATGTCATCACGGGGGACATGGGCGGCACCAGCTTTGATGTGTCCCTTATCCATGAGGGTCGGTCGATCCTGTCCCCGCAGACCTCGATTGATTTTGGGATGGTGGTGCGCACCCCGATGATCGAGATCACAACAATCGGCGCGGGCGGCGGTTCTATCGCTTGGGTCGATAAGGGCGGGTTGCTCAACATCGGGCCGGAAAGCGCGGGATCAAACCCCGGTCCTGTGGCTTACGGGCTTGGCAATGACAGGCCGACGGTGACCGATGCCAATATAGTTCTCGGGCGTATTGACCCCGAAAACCCAATTGGCGGAAAGCTGGAGCGGCTTGATGTTGAGGCCGCTTCAAAGGCGATTGACGCCCATGTTGGCAAACCTTTGTGCCTAACAACCTTGGAAGCCGCAGAGGCTATATTGAGGGTTGCCAACAGCCGGATGGCCGGCGCAATCCGCCTTGTCGGGATCGAGCGCGGGTTTGACCCCAAGCGCTTTGCGTTCATGCCGTTTGGCGGCGGCGGTGCCCTGCATGCGGGCGCGGTGTTGGCCGAGACAGGGATCGAGCGCGCCATTGTGCCGCGCTACCCCGGTGTGACCTCGGCCATGGGATGTGTGATCGCCGACATGCGACAGGATTTTGTGCAAACCATCAACACATTGGTCAGCACATTGGACGAGGCGGCGCTGACAGATTTCATGCAGTCCCATGTTGACCAGGGCATGGCCTTGCTGGACGCCTCCAAAACCAAGTTTGACAGCCGTGAACTCAGCTTTGAACTAGACATGGCCTATATCGGCCAAACCCACACCGTACCGGTTCCGATCACGATTGAAACGGTTAAAGGCAAAGTTGTACCGCCAACCAAAGCGCAGATCGAAGAGGCCTTTGATGCGACCTATCAAGCCACCTTTGGCCGCTTGTTGAAAAACGGTGTGCGCCGGATTTTGAACCTGCGCAGCGCGGTGACGGGCAAACGCCCCAAGTTTGATCTGGCGACTCTAGCTCCGAAGTCTGACGCTGAGGTTGCGCCTAAAGCAATACGCCGTGTTCACTTTGGTAGTGACTGGCATGACACTGAAATTTATGACCGGCTCATCCTTCCGGTTGGCGCTGTCATCAA
>JABITU010000080.1 GCA_018668195.1 Tateyamaria sp.
ATGTGACGGATCAGGACGGACCTCACAGATCGTAGACTGTTAGGCGAGGATGGGCGCCTAAACTGGCGCTGTATAAAGCCACAATATCGCTAAGTGCTAAGTCGGTCGCAATGTTTCGGGTATGTCACCAAACTCTTTAACTCAGAGGGCGCGGAAATGCTTGGACAGCTTCAAGCCTTGTCCCTGATAGTTTGACGCAATCCCGGAACCGTACAACTGGCCGGGTGGTTTTGCCATACGTTCGTAGATCAGCCGTCCGACAATCTGTCCGTGTTCCAGCACAAAGGGCGCTTCGTGGCAGCGTACCTCGAGCACACCCCTTGAACCAGCGCCACCGGCTGCCCCGTGACCAAAGCCGGGGTCGAAAAAGCCTGCGTAATGCACGCGAAATTCGCCGACCATCGCAAGGAAAGGAGCCATTTCTGCAGCGTATTCAGGTGGAATATGCACGGCTTCACGGCTCACGAGGATATAAAATGCGCCGGGATCAAGGATGATGTGTCCGTCTGTGCTGTGCACTTCTTCCCAGAACTCCGCCGGATCATAATGACCGATCTTGTCTAGATCGATGACACCGGTGTGCGGCTTGGCACGATAGCCAACCAGGCGCGTCTCTGACAGCCTCAGATCTACGGAAAATCCGAGACCTTCGTCGATGACCGCGTCACCATCGACCAGTGGGGCCTGTGCATGCAATGCGGTCAGCTCAGCGTCGTTCAGAACAGCGTGCCCTGTTCGAAAGCGAATCTGATTGAGCCGCATGCCCGGGCGCACCAACACTGAAAAAGAGCGCGGGCAGATTTCCGCATAAAGAGGGCCGTGATAGCCCGGCGCGATCCTGTCGAACTCGACCCCACCATCGGTGAT
The DNA here is from genome assembly GCA_018668195.1 of Tateyamaria sp. The sequence goes on from JABITU010000080.1 coordinate 868, forward strand.
TGTGCGCGTCAGAAGGTCAAGCCGCCCAGTAGAACTTTTGGCGTTAGCAACGGCTTGGACACCATCGGGCAGGGCCAATCGTTCCATCAGTGGCACAACATAGACACAGCCCTTTTCAAGGACCGCCCCGTCACTCAGATCGATGCGGTGCATTTCGAATTCTGTTAGGCGGTCTGTGACTGCCCGTCCATGTCCTGCCAGAAACGAGGCGCGAACGCGGTAGGCGATGGGCCCCAGCCGCAGGTCAAGGCTTGCCGGTTGCACTTGCTCGGGCGTTACCGCGGGATCGGCTGAAATCTCGCCGCGGTTTACCATCTGTTGCAGGAAGATATCTGGGAGCACACCGGTCATGTTTGTCCACTCTGGCCTTTGTGAACGAGGGCCGGTTCGTTTTTCTGCCCGCAGCGCAAGGGCAACATGTATTTGGTCGGGCTAGCAGGACTCGAACCTGCGACCTTCCGTCCCCCAGACGGACGCGCTACCAGGCTGCGCCATAGCCCGACTTGAGCCGTGTCATACCCGAATTTTTGCCGTGGGCAAGGGGGAAGTGGCACGTGGGCAGGACTCTTTACTGTTGATCACTGTGCGGCGAGCGCGTCTGGGCCATCTGATCCCGCAGGGCGGTCAACTGAGCCAGTATTGGGCGAACTGCGCTGCGCTGTGCAGCGGTCAGGTGCCTGACATGCATGACATGGCTTAGAATTGACGGCACGGCATTCAGCGTTTCTGGGTCGACATCTTCGGGCACATCCACGATGCGCGGCTTGGATAGAGCCGGTTCTTGTTGGGATTCAGAAACAGACATGGGAGCTGAGAGAAAAGACGGCAAAACGGAGACTTTGGCTTCATCCTCCGATACTATGGGGTGCTCTATCGCAAAGGCGGTCGGTTCTTCGTCGGTGCCTGTGTTCAGTTCGGTCTCTTGCGATGTTGCACCTAAGTCGGCCAATGGTTCCGCCTCGATCGGGGCGAGGTCTGGCATGAGCGGAAGATCGGGTAACGCGTCACCCGCATCCTGTTGGTCCGCATTTGCGTTGTCCAGCCCCGTTGCAGGTTTCAGGAACAGATCATATTCCTGTGGCTCATCCTCGGGGGTGGCCGGTTTCTCTGATATCTCAAAGAGTGGCTCAGGTTCAGCTGCAAAGGGGTCAGATGCGGGTCGGTCTTCTGCGACGTCCGGAGCGTCAAAGGCCTCAGGCATTTCCAACTCAGTCAGGCTAAACAGTGGCTGTGGTTCGGGCTCGTTCACCGTAAATGTTGGTTCGGACGTGACATCAGGTTGATGCTCTGGCGTGTGTTCGGCAACAGATTCGGGCTCTGCCATATCTGGCAGCGAACCAGTGGGGAACAATGTTACGGTATCTTCGGTTGCGGAAATCGGCGCCAGTTCCACCTCAACAAAACCACTTTCGCCCGCGAGGTCGCCTTCTATCTGCGCTGTGACCTCTTCTTCGAGGGGGCCCGACATGTCCGAGACATAGGCTATGCCTTCTTCTCGCAGGATTTTTTGCACACCTTTGATCGTCAGACCATCACCATGCAGTAATTTGCGGATTCCGCCCAACAACAGCATGTCGACCGGTCGATAATAACGACGGCCACCGGCGCGCTTTACCGGTTTTATTTGTGAAAATTTACTTTCCCAGAACCGCAGCACATGGGTCTGAACGCCTAGCCAGTCGGCCACTTCGGATATAGTTCGAAAGGCGTCGGCCGATTTTATCATCGTCTCAGGACTTATTGCCTGAGGCAACTTGATCTTTCAGCAGATGCGAGGGGCGGAACGTCAGCACCCTGCGCGGATTGATTGGAACCTCTTCCCCGGTTTTTGGGTTGCGACCGACACGGGCTGACTTGTCGCGCACTGAAAACGTACCAAAAGATGAGATTTTTACCTGCTCACCACGCACGAGTGATGCAGACATATGCTCAAGTACACTTTCTACCAACTGCGCGCTTTCGTTTCGAGAAAGTCCAACCTCGCGGAATACTGCTTCGCTAAGGTCCATCCGTGTCAAAGTCTTATCGGTCATTACAAATCCCCTTTAGATGACCATAGGGGAGTGTTAAATTCCGAGTCAATATCAATGACTTGCACAGGCTGCGAAAATAACATGAACAATCGCCGCAATTAGGGCGGGAATCACGTTTACCAGCGAAGGACGACCGCACCCCAAGCCAAGCCGCCTCCGATCGCTTCCGTGACGATTAAATCGCCAGATTTGATCTGTCCGCGGTCGCGTCCTACGGACAAAGCAAGCGGGATTGATGCAGCGGATGTATTGCCATGATCTTGTACGGTGACAATGACGCGGTCCATCGGAATATTCATCTTCTTGGCAGTGCCTTGGATGATTCGAATATTGGCCTGGTGTGGCACAACCCAGTCGATATCTTCTGAATTAATTCCTGCGCGTTCAATGGCAGTGTTCGCAGTTCCCGCCAGCTTTTCCACAGCATGTCTGAACACTTGATTGCCCTGCATCCGCAAATAACCGCTTGAGCCGGTGCTGATTCCACCGTCAACAAAAAGAAGATCGCGGTAGCGCCCGTCTGAGTTCAGATCAGTCGAAAGAATTCCGCGATCCTCAGTCGTGCCGCCGCCAGTTTGGGCTTCCAGAATAAGCGCCCCAGCCCCATCACCAAACAGCACACACGTACTGCGGTCGGTCCAATCCATGATCTTGCTAAATGTTTCGGCACCGATGACCAAAACACGCTTGGCTTGCCCTGATATGATCATCGCATTGGCATTGGACAAAGCATATACGAATCCAGCGCACACCGCTTGCACATCAAAAGCAAAGCCTGACGTCATGCCCAGCTGGGCCTGAACCATCGTGGCAGCTGATGGAAAGGTCAGGTCGGCTGTCGACGTGGCAAGTACAATTGCATCGATATCGTTCGCATTTAACCCGGCATCTGCCAGTGCTGCTTTGGCTGCGGCGGTTGCCATGGACGACGTGGTATCGCCGTCGGTCGCAAAGTGGCGCCGTTCAATTCCTGACCTTGCTCGGATCCACGCATCGTTTGTATCGAGGGTTGCCTCGAATTCAGTGTTTTCTACCACGCGGGACGGTAGGTAGTGGCCAACACCGCGCACAACCGAACGAACAGTCATTACTTGGTCTCCTGTGCAGTGGTGGCGACATTAGCAAGCCGCGCGGCCACCTTATCGTTAAAACCAAGCTCCGCCAATTGGGCCGCTAACTTTATTGCAGCTGCTATGCCTGTTGCATCCGCTGCCCCATGCGATTTTACGACCGTGCCATTCAACCCCAAGAAAACGCCACCATTTACCAAGCGTGGATCTATGCGCTGCTTCAAGCGGTGCAGTGATGTCACCGCTAAAAGAGAGGCCAGCTTGGACAGTGGTGAATATCGGAACGCCTCGCGCAGCAAGTCGCCGATCAGATTTGCGGTGCCTTCGCCAGTTTTGATCGCAACATTGCCAGTAAAACCGTCGGTCACGATAACGTCTGCAATATTGCCAGGGATATCGCTCCCCTCAACAAAGCCCACAAAGTCAAAGTCGGCTTCGGCTTCCTGTGCTCTTATCAGCTCAAAGGCGTCTTTCAATTCGGCGCGGCCTTTGTGCTCTTCGGTGCCAACGTTCAGCAGGCCAATGCGCGGTCGCGACAGATCCATGCCATTTCGTGCATACGAAACGCCCATCAAGGCGAACCGAAGCAGGTCATCAGCGTCGGCACGTACATCTGCTCCCACGTCGAGCATGACATTGAAACCTTGTGGATTTCGGCTGGGCCACAGAACGGCGATTGCCGGCCTGTTCACGCCGGGCATTTTGCGTAGGCGGATCATGGACAGCGCCATCAGGGCACCAGTGTTGCCACAGCTCACCGCGACAGTTGCGTCACCTGATCTGACGGCTTCGATTGTAGACCACATCGATGTGGCCTTGCCGTTGCGCACGACCTGACTGGGTTTGTCGTCCATTGTAACGACATCACGAGCATCCCTGATCTCGCAGCGTCCGCGCAAATGTTTGCGCTGCGCGACCAAAGCTTCAAGTTCATCTTTTGGCCCATGAAGGATGAAACCGATGCGTGGGTTGAGGATGGCAGATTTTTCACAGCCAAAGATAACGACGGCGGGTCCATTGTCCCCACCCATTGCGTCTACCGATAATATGATGGGAAAGGCGCGTTGCCCACTTTGATCGGCCTGATCTTGTGTTTGGGCCGTCATCCGGGCTGCGCCTGCCTTTTTTCCCGCGTGCCTGTTCAGGCTGCGTCTTCTTCTAGATCGACCTCATCGGCCATCACTACGATTTCGTTGTCGTCATAGTGCCCGCAGGCCGCGCAAATGTGATGAGGGCGTTTCAGCTCACCGCAATTAGGGCATTCGTTGGGATTGGCGGGGGTCAAGCTGTCATGTGCGCGACGGTTGTTGCGACGCGATTTCGACACTTTATTCTGTTGCACAGCCATTGGAATGGGCCTTTGGATTTCGGCAGCGCCGCAGTTATGCGGATGCGGGGTTAAAAAATGCCCGTTGGGGGGCGCATTACGGAGCTCATCATTCGAGCAGTATTTGATTAGCCAGCAAAGGCGTGACGTGCGTTTAGGCAAACGCCCCGCGCATGTCCAACCCAAAATGCCGCGAAGTATGAAAAATACGCAATTTTGCCCAAAACGCAAGTCTGAATCAGGCGCTGGGGTCGTCTTTCAGCTTGTCTTTGAGGGCGGCAAGGCCGGCAAACGGTTTCATTGCCGCGGCGGTGAGTGGGGCGGCGCCCGGTTCGGTGACCACGGTTTCGCCCAAATCAACGGCATCGTCTGCCCGCGGGTACAGCGGCAGAGCAAGGCTTAGGGCCTCTATCATGACCGCTTCGGGTTCAATCCACTGGCGCAGCGGCCCGGTTTCGTCATCATCGGGCATTTCTGCTTCGGGCGCTTCGAATTCTATGTAATCGCGCTGGTAGTGTCGGCGCACAGTGACGTCGATTCGCGTAGTGACCGGCGCCAAAGTTGCGATGCACGGCTGGGTAACGGTTGCCCCGAGAGCACCGACCAAAAGCCAGTCTGCTGAGCTGTGGCCTTGCAGCGTGCCCTCAAAACGCAGCTTGCGTAGTCCGGCGAGGTTCAGGGTCTGCGCGATAGCCGCCAGTGCGGCTGCGTCTGGCTGCACAAGGAACTGTGTTGCCGCGTTCTGCGCCAGTCCAGCCACCCAAAGGGCCGTATGGGACGGAGGGGTCTTGGACATAGGCGGGCACTTTCGTTTCTTGTGTCGGGGGCGTTCCTTGAGTAAGTCGGAATAAAAGGCCTGTGCGATTTGAGCAAGGGGCAAGACCGAACAAGGGGGTCGACATGCGCAGTTACGCATCTGTGATTATTCTCGTAGCATCTTTGGCGCTTGCCGGCTGCTCACCAACATATCGCAACCACGGCTATATACCTTCAGACGAAGATCTGCAGGAACTGGCGATTGGTATCGACACCCGGGCCTCTGTCGAGGACCTTGTTGGACCGCCTTCGTCCGGTGGCCTGCTCGAAGGTGGCGACTATTACTACGTGCGCAGCCGGACGAAAACCTTTGGCATACGGGCCGCAAAAGAGACGGAACGTCAGGTTTTGGTTGTTAGCTTTGACGCCGCTGGTGTGTTGCAAAATGTCGAACAATTTGGGCTTGAGGCCGGACGAGTCGTGAGACTGTCTCGGCGCGTTACGTCAAGCGCCGTGGGTAATGTTTCTTTGATCAGGCAGCTTTTGGGTAATATTGGCCAGTTTGATGCGGCCGACGCCCTGTCTCGCGACGGATAGGCATCGCGCGTGCCCGACACATTCGTTTGGCCAGAACGCGGTCGTGCGGGCGGTAGAAAGGGCACGGCGTGATCGCTTTGCTTAATCGGCGTTATACAGCGCGGGTCGCAACGTCAAAAGATGAGGTGTCTTGGGCACAAGCACTGCGTGCCCGGTGTTTTGGCATTGAGTGCGCGTACGACGTGGACCAATTTGATGTGCTGTGCACCCACATTCTCATCCATTCAGAGGCGGATAACCAGTTGGTTGGGTGTTTCCGAATGATGCCTCTTAGCGGCGCAGAAATATCAAATAGCTATTCTGCGCAATATTATGATTTGAGTGCGCTTGAGAAATTTAGTGGGCGCATGGTTGAGATGGGGCGCTTTTGCGTGGCCCCTGCACAAAATGATCCCGATATTCTGCGCCTTGCGTTAGGTGCAATGACAGCTTACGTGGATGAAAACGCTATTGATTTTATATTCGGTTGTTCGTCTTTTGCCGGAATTGAGACGGAGAAATATCTAGATACGTTTGCAATGCTAACGGCGCGCCACCTTGCGCCCAAGCGGTGGCTACCCCAAATTAAAGCGCCTTGTGTGTTCGAGTACGCGGCCCATTTGCGCTGCCACCCCGATCTGAAAAAGGCAAGGTTGCAGATGCCGCCATTGCTTCGAACATATTTGACCATGGGGGGGTGGGTCAGCGATCACGCTGTGATTGATCGGCAATTGAACACATTGCATGTTTTTACCGGTGTCGAGATCGCGGCCATTCCTCCGGTGCGCAAAAGGTTGATGCGTGCTGTTGTTGGATGAGCTCAGAATCTGAAAATAAACAAGGTTGGCGCGCTCTTTTGGGTTCGTATCCATTTTGAGTGCAGTCGTGATGATGCCTTTGGTTGACGGGTGGCTCGTGACCGAATAGCTGGCAGCTATGGCTCGTATACCGCTTCTTCAGCTCTCAGATATTTCGCTCACTTTTGGCGGTGATCCTGTTTTCGATGGATTGTCCTTGGTCATACAGCCCGGCGATCGGGTGGCTCTTGTGGGGCGCAACGGTTCGGGTAAATCCACCTTGATGAAGGTCATGGGTGCGCTGGTGGAAGCGGACCGTGGTGACGTCGTTTCCGGCCCCGGAGTTTCGGTTGGATATATGGAGCAAGATCCTGATCTATCTGGCTTTGACACCCTCGGAGAGTTTGCGCTCCATGGTCTTGATCCGTCAGAGATGTATAAGGTTGAGCGTGCGGGCGAAGGGCTGAAATTTGATCCTGACCGCCCGGTTGCTACTGCTTCTGGCGGGGAACGGCGGCGCGCGGCGCTGGCGCGTTTGATGGCCGAAGCGCCGGATCTGATGCTGCTTGATGAGCCTACCAAC
>JABITU010000081.1 GCA_018668195.1 Tateyamaria sp.
ATCCGTTTCTGAGGGTCATTTTGTTGAACTTTTGCCGCAGCTAAAATCAGGCGCATTGGATCTGGTGATCGCGAGGGTCTGGCAGCCGCACGAATTGGCTGGAATTGACCAAATGGCGTTGTTCTCTGAGCCTGTTGTTGTGGTTGCTGGTCGCAATCATCCGCTTGTGCAAGTTGGTGATGTAGCATGGTCAGATGTCAGCAGTTATCCTTGGATTTTACCACACCCCACTTCCGTAGCGCGCCAAGCAGTAGACGCGCTTTTTGCTACGAACGGACTTTCACCACCCATCAATACGATTGCGTCATTGTCGATAGCGCTGAACCTTGAACTTTTGCGTGCGATGCCTGCGTTTGGCTTGCTCCCGCTAAGGCTGGCGCAGGCACAGGCTGCGAAGGGTGGCGTTGTGATACTGTCACTTGAAACGCGCGACCTGTTGTCAGAGGCCCGCTGTTTTTGGCGCAAAGACCAAGTTTCACAAAACGCGACACTCTCGCTGTTCCTTAAATGTTTGCAACAAACCACTGCAGATATCGAAACCATTCCATTTGGTTAATTTTATGGGCGAATAATTCACTATTTTTCCTATTTTTTATTCACTACCTTAACCAAACGCACGGTTTGGGAGGGCTTTGGTGTTGATTCCATATGTCAAGAATGTGAGAGGCTGTTGTTGAGCATTACAGCTTTGTCTGCTTGTGAGGTGCTTGCAGCGTTTAAGGCCAAGAGCCTGACGCCGACGGCTTATCTGCTGGCTTGCCTTAATGAAATTTCGCGTTTCAATCCCAAAATCAATGCACTGGCTGCGCTGGATATCGATCATGCCACTGTTGTGGCGGCTGCTTCGACGAAACGCTGGCAAACGGGTTGCCCGATTGGTCCGCTCGACGGGTTGCCAATTGGCGTTAAAGATTTGCAAAACACCAAAGGCTTGTTGACCACCCATGGCAGCATTCGCGCAAGGGGGCACGTGCCTGACAATGATTTGCCGATGGTTGCGCGCCTGCGCGCGGCGGGCGCTATTATTCTTGCAAAGACAAATGTCCCTGAAATGGGGGCGGGTGGAAACAGCCGTAACCCTGTCTGGGGCGCGACAAGCAACCCGTTTGATGCCAATCTGATTGCTGGCGGCTCCTCTGGTGGGTCTGCCGCTGCCCTTGCGGCCAATCTGTTGCCGCTGTGCACAGGCTCGGACACGGGCGGGTCGCTGCGAATGCCTGCCGCACTCTGTGGCGTGGTTGGTTATCGGCCTTCTGTTGACGTGATCGCTCATCCCACACGCCCTTTGGGGTGGTCGGGGATTTCGGTGCTTGGTCCGATGGCACGGACGGTCGATGATCTGACACTAATGCTGGACGTGTGTGAGGGATATCACGCGGATGACCCGCTATCCGCGCCCTCGGACACAGGCCGTTTTGCAGTATTGCCTGCCATTGACTTAAAGGATCTACGGGTTGGTTATTGCGAAGACTTTGGTGGCGCGCCAGTCGAGCAAAGCATCCGCGAAACATTTCGCGCGCGTCTTGAGGTGCTGCGGCCTCAGGTCAAGGAATGCCGCGCGGCCGATCTTGATCTTGGTGAAATGGACCGGTGTTTTGATATTCTTCGGGCCGAAAGTTTTATTGTCGCCTTTGGTGGGGGGATTGAGGCCGACCCTGATAGCTTTGGCGCGCATATCAAAGACAACGTTGCCCTTGGACATAGCATGTCGTTGGCCGACCGTGGCTGGGCTCATGCAGAACAATCCCGCATTTTGCGGAAATTTAACGCACTGATGGCCGAGTTTGATGTGATCGTTTTGCCGACATCACCCGTATCGCCCTTCGCGTGGACACAGTCACATGCTGAAGAAATCGATGGGCACAAGATGGACACCTACTATCGCTGGCTTGCGCTGTGCTATCGGGGGTCTTTGACAGGCGGACCTGCTATCACGCTGCCCTGCGGTCGAGATACCCACGGCATGCCGTTCGGCTTTCAGGTATTGGGGCCGCTGCGTGGTGACGTGGCGTTGCTCGGTGCCGCGAAAGCGATAGAAAGCCTCTTTGCGCGCTCAGACCAGGCCGCGCGGCCCTTGGCAAATATGCAAACCCTTCAACACTCACTTGTGGAATTGACCTCTATTGTGACCCACCCCCCTGATTTATTTGCCGTGCCCTCATCCGACAGCTCTAACATGCGGACGGCAGTGTAATATGTGGTTTATCCCAATTGTCTTTATTATACTGCTGATCAGTGGCACGGCCTTTGCCTACCTGATGGGCGCGGTTTCCGTCGTGACCTTTGTCGCGGTAGACAAAACACAGTTCCTGTCGATCATGCCGCAACGGATTTTCGCCCAGCTTGACGTATTTGCCTTTATGGCGATGCCCTTGTTTATTCTAACCGCCGAGATCATGAGCCGCGCCGGCGTGACTCGCAGCTTGATTGATTTCGCGATGTCTATTGTCGGGCGTTTTCGCGGCGGTCTGGGCCATGTGAACATCCTTACAAGCGTCTTCTTTGCGGGTATCTCAGGATCTGCGATCGCAGACAGCGCTGCTTTATCACGCACATTTGTGCCTGAGATGAAGGCACGGGGCTATGATCCCTATTATGCGGGGGCGATCACTGCGGCCTCCTCAATGATCGGGCCAATCATACCCCCATCAATTATCATGATTATCTATGGTGGCCTGACAGGTGCATCAGTCGCGGCCCTGTTCATTGCAGGAGTTGTGCCTGGTTTACTGCTGGCCGTTTCGCTAATGGTCATGAACGCGGCCATCGCGCATGTCAAAGGACACCCCGGTGGCGCGTCTGACGATCTGCCACGCTTCTTACCCAGCTTGCTGAACGCCGCGCCTGCACTTTGCCTTCCAATCGTGATCCTTGGCTCACTGGTGTTCGGATTGGCGACGCCAACGGAAGGATCAGCGATTGCGGTCTTTTTCGCGCTCATCGCGGGGCAATTCTACAAAGGTTTGAACTGGAAGATGATCTTTGACGCGGTCGAAGCCACGGCAAAGATGACAGGCACGATCTTTATCATTCTGGCAGCGATTTCTGTGCTGGGGTATCTCGCTGGGCAACTTGGCTGGTCACAGGCGCTTGCGACATGGGTCGACTCTTTCGGACTGACGGGCACAAAATACCTGTTTTTCCTCGTAATTATCTTCCTCATTGCAGGCATGTTCATGGATACCCCCGTGGCGTTAACCCTGTTGATCCCGCTCTTTGCACCACAAGCCATGGAACAAGGTATAAGCCCGATCCAACTGGGCATCGTGTTGTGCTTTAACCTATGCGTTGGTCTGATTACCCCGCCATTGGGCAAATGCCTGGTGGTCGTGTCGGCTCTGACAAACCTTAATTACTGGCGGCTGGCTTACGCTGTGCTGCCCTTCATTTTCGTTCAGGTGCTTTTGTTGCTTGCTCTGGTCTATTGGCCGGCGCTTAGCCTCACACTGCCGCGCCTGTTCGGATTTTCCGTGAACTAACCAAAACTAAGGGAGGACTATCAATGAAACTTAAGACACTTACAATTGCGGCTCTGCTTGCGATGGCTACATCTGCATCTGCTGAGGTCAAAATTGCACTGGACAGCAAGCCGGATCTGGAAACATCGGGTTCGTATAACTGGGCATTCGCTTTTGGCACAGCACTGAAAGCCGCAGGCATGGACGTGCGTGAAATGCCACGTGGCTCTGTTGGCAACGAAGCCGAAAAATTCGATCAGGTCTCGACTGGCTTGCTTGAAATCTCACTTTCAGATGTGCGCGCTGTCGCTCAGGTAGACCCGTTTATCTATGGGGTCCGTCTGCCATACATCTTTGAAAACATAGATCATATGGACCGCACACTGGCTGCGGGGGATGTCTACACCCGCATCAATGAAAACCTAGCGGAACAAGATGCAATCCTTTTGGCACTGGCACCGCTTGGGCCAGCATCCGGCGTGATCACGACCACTCAAGCTGTGCGTTCACCAGCTGATATGGCATCACTGCGTATGCGTGCATTGGACGATGCGCAGATTGCG
>JABITU010000082.1 GCA_018668195.1 Tateyamaria sp.
CATACTTCTCCCAAACAGAAATACGAAAAGCGGCATGAACATAAACACGATGCATCTTAGCTATACCGCAAAACTGTCCTGAAATGCAGGACCACTTCACTATACTCTTATCAGTGTCCCACCTGTCTCAATCCAAGAACCGTTCAAAATTTCCTGTCGCTAGAAAAACATCGGGGTGTCGCGTTACCCGCGTGTGTTCATTCTCTAAGAGGAACCGAAAGCAATGTGGCAGCGAGTTCGGTCCACAATTATGTTTTCGGTGAAGCATTTCTGATGACCAGCATCGGCCCAAAGCGGACACCCTCGATCTTCACAGCGGGCGGAGGGCGGTCATTCTCTGCAGTCGACCGGGATGGCAGCTTTGCGGAGAGGCTGTGTGGAAATTCTGTTGCTCTTGGAGCAAGCGGATATTTTCGTCCGTTTTGATATTTTGTCGTGGTATCATTTTCTTGGCCGCTTTGACGGGTTATGGGGCTGATTGCACCGATCTGAGGGTAATCATGCATTTTGGGCGCAAATTTCGGGGCGAAGGAGGCTGTTTACGCCTTCATCGCGTTGATCATGGCGGGGATACCCATCAGGTTCATCACACGGGTCATGTTGTAAGCCAGCACATGCAGCGCCATCTCTGTGGCAACGTTTTTCAGCGTTCGCATTTTGAAGTGTGTGGCTCCCATCCATGACTTGATCGTGCCATACGGATGCTCAACGGTCATACTTCGGACGGCCAATTGAGCTGGGTCTGCATCCAGCTTTTCCTGAACTCGCTCGAGCACATCATCTTTCTTCCACCCGCGGACGTGCCGCTCTTTGCTGGTCGTGCATTTGTCTTTGATCACACAGTCGGTGCAGGCTCCCGAGCAATACGTTCTGATAGCTTTGCCGTCTTGTGGGCCGGTAAATCTGTAAGTCAGGTTCTCGCCTGCTGGACAGACATAGACATCCAGATCGGGGTCGTATGCAAAGTCAGCTTTATCAAACTGACCGCGTGCGGCGTCGTTTGAAGTCATGGGCTTGGGGACGACAACTGAGATGGCAGCCTCAACGCTTGCGACAATTTCTTCGCCTTTGTAGTAGCCTTTGTCTGCGATCGCCGTGAGTTCGTTTGATACCATGATATCGTTCGCGGCCACTGCCATCATCGACAAGGCGTCGCGATCAAACCCAAGCATCGTGACTTCATGGGCAACGATCAGATGATTGTCAGCCTCAATCGCCGTTTGGACATTGCAGCCGACAATGCGCGGCATCCGTGTCGTTGTTGCCATGGACCGGGCATCAGGATCGCTCAGTGAGACCTGCGTCTCGCCTGTCTCATCCGTGCACTGCTCGATTGACCGGTAACGCACCGCCTCCTTTTGCAGATGCTCCAGCTTTCGCAGGGTGCGTTCCATGCGGGCTTCCGGCAGCACCGTGCCGGTCTGTTTAAACACCTCATCGGCACGATCCAACTCACCCAAATAGCGCTCGATGGCCTTGTCGATCTCACCCAGCTTCTGGCGCAGTTTACCGCGTGTATAATTCTTGGCCTTGGAGTTCAGCGCTTTAAAACGGCTGCCATCAATCGCGACCACGTCACCGTCGAGCAGCTCCATATTACGACAGAGCGCCACAAACTGCTGACACACTTTGCGGATCGCAGGACCGTTGTCCTTCCTGAAGTCGGCAATCGTTTTAAAGTCTGGCTTCAGCCGACCCGTGAGCCACATGAGCTCAAGATTGCGGCCGCATTCCCGCTCCAAACGCCGCGATGACTGTACTTGGTTGAGATAGCCGTAGAGATAAATCCGCAGCATCAGTCCAGGATGATACCCCCGGTCGTCCCGTGGCAGCAGCCTGCGCGTTGAAACCAAGCGTCGACAGAGCAAGCAGGTCTATAAAGGCATCAATCGCACGGACAGGACTTTTCTCGTCGACGTAATCGTCCAGATGCTCAGGCAGCAGCATCGTCTGCTGCCGATCAAACCCTTCGATAAATTGTGCCATCAACAACCTCCGTACCGAATACGGAAATCATACCACCATTTGAGAAAAGACGGGGAGTTTTCACACACCCTCCGCAGATAGTAAACTTTGCAAACCCAGCCTTTCAATGGCCTTAGCTGGGAAACCTCGCTGCGATCCAGCAACCACAAGCCGCCCTTCGCCGAGCCTGCAGCTACCAATAGTCATCGAACGGAAACTGAAGACACAGAAATTTCGCTTCGCCATGAATTCACAACTGTGGTCACAAGCAAGATTGTTCAGTGGATCGTGTAGAGTGGCTTGTTCTTCTTCTTATGCCGCGCCACGAGTTTTCTCATCAGTTTGCCCGTCTCTGGGATGTGTCGTGCAGACGCGGGCTCGTAACCGGACTCGCAGATCTCGGGAAACAGTTTTTTGATTTCCTGCGCGCTCGCTGGTGGTACGGCTTGCAGCGCCTCGGGGCCGGTGAACAGGCTTTCGGACCAGGCACCGTTTGAACACACGATTTCATGGCGATCAAACAGGATGTGGGAATATTCGACCGCGTCGACATCTTGGGCGATAGCAATGCCTTCCAGACCGATCAGCTTGATCGCGGGCAACAGAACTTCGGAAGTTTCAAACATCTGCAGCGCGATAGGAGATCGGACGAGAAGGCGGTGCTGGCGCGACACCAATAGATCCTGCGCGGGCAAGCCCTCGCCCAAGGCACCGGCACTGATACGCACGGGCCGCAGCTTTGGGTCGGCGGCAAGGTCGATGGAATCGCGGTGCGTGCTGCCGATCCAGCGGATTTTTTGGGTGCCTGTGTCCAGTGTCAGGACGTCATCGCCAGCTTTTAGATCCTCGACCCTGACCGGTCCGAGCAAAG
>JABITU010000083.1 GCA_018668195.1 Tateyamaria sp.
GCATTGCGTTCTACGATGATGAACAGCTCGTCCTCAGTATAGAATTGCAAACGCGTCGGAATGCCGAACCTGTCGCGCAGCGGTGTTGTCAGCAAGCCCATACGGGTCGTCGCACCCACCAGCGTAAATGGCTGCAATTCGATGCGCACTGTGCGCGCCGCAGGCCCCTCACCAATCACAAGATCCAGCTCAAAATCCTCAAGCGCCGGGTAAAGCACCTCTTCGACCACTGGATTCAGCCGATGGATTTCATCAATGAACAAAACGTCGCGCGCGTCCAGATTGGTCAAGATCGCTGCGAGGTCCCCTGCCCGCGCCAGCACCGGACCCGAGGTCATTCGAAAATTGACCCCAAGTTCCCGCGCCATGATCTGCGCCAGAGTGGTCTTGCCTAGCCCCGGAGGACCATAAAACAAAGTGTGGTCCATCGCTTCGCCACGCTGCCGGGCTGATTGGATAAAGACGCGCAAATTCGCTCGCGCCTCGGCCTGACCAACAAAATTATCCAGGCTCTGAGGCCGCAACGCACGATCCCGATCATCGGGCAAGGCCGTGGGGCGCAATGTCGGATCCGGTTCAGACATGCATCACCCCTTTGGTGCCAATAGTTTCAACGCTGTCCGGATCAGTGCGGGCGTATCCGCGTCGGGTGTTTCGCCTGCCGCCTGCGCAACAGCCGCAGCTGCGTCAGATGGACTGTAGCCAAGATTTCCCAACGCTGACAGTGCATCCGCCTGCGCCGAAATCGGAACTGCAGGCGTCATCGCGACCGCAACTGGCTCTATCATATCCGCCTCCGCATCGCCCATCGCCTCGGCAACCGCATTGCCCATGGCCATCATAGACGGCGCCTTGTCCTTAAGGTCCAGCACAACACGCTGCGCTATCTTTGGGCCGACCCCCTTTGCAGCCTTTACCGCCGACCAATCGCCCAAAGCAATCGCCCGGCTCACGCCATCGGCACCCAGCGTACCCAAAATGGCCAGCGAAGCCTTGGCACCCACGCCCTGAACCGACACCAACAACCGATGCCACTCTTTTTCGACCAGCGTTGGAAACCCGTAAAGCTGCATCAGGTCTTCACGCACGACCATATCAGTATAAAGCGCACAGACTTGTCCCGCTTCGGGTATAGCCGCCAATGTCCGATCCGAACAAAACACCAGGTACCCAACACCGCGCACATCCATCAAAACGTGGTCCAAGGCGCGGTATTCAATCCGTCCCGTCAGCTTGCCAATCATGCCTGCACCCGTGCAATCGCCGCAGCCAGCGCACCCCCCGACCGATGCGCATGACAAATCGCAATCGCCAAGGCGTCTGCTGCATCCGGCCCTGCCAGTTCAACGCCGGGCAGTTGCACGCGCACCATATGCGCCACCTGCCGCTTGTCTGCATGCCCAACCCCAACGACCGTTTTTTTCACCGAGTTGGGCGCATATTCACCGACCTGCAGACCAGCACGCGCCAGCGCCAGCATCGCTACGCCGCGCGCTTGCCCCAGCTTGAGCGTGCCTGCACCGTCTTTGTTCACAAATGTCTCTTCGATCGCCGACGCCTCTGGCGCATGGGCAGCTATGACCTCGTTTAGCTGTTCAAAAAGGCTCAGCAAGCGGCTTGGCAGTTCTGTACCAGTCGAGTGACAGACACCGTTGGCTACGTGACGCAACCTCGATCCCTCTGACTCGATGACGCCCCACCCCATATGCCTCAGACCCGGGTCGATTCCCAAAATACGCATGTAATATGCTTGTCCTTCACCTGTGCCGACTTTTTCGTGGCTTTTGTAACGCACTAGCACGAAAGGCGAACATCCGCCAAGAGTTAACCGCAGATGAACATTTGTGACATGCATCTTTCCAACAGCGACAAGTGCTTGAGTAAATGTGTCAAAATCGCCCTAAGAGTGTCAGATTACGACATATAATACGCGCAAATTTTCCCATTATTTTCTGTATGTTAACACATGTCCGTGACATGCAAAATCTGCATAGCACATATGCTTTTTCACCGCTTGTCGCCTCTTTGCATGCCGCCTAAATGCTGTGCACAACGCCGAATGGTTCGACGTTCCAAATCTAAAAAGGACTGCTGCAATGGCTGCTTTCGACACCAACCGCTCCGCACATGGCGCTGCACCTATTGCAGGCCAAATCACCCGCTTCTTCCACGTACTGATCAATACAGTCGTGACATGGAACGATGCCCGTTTGACCCGCAATGCCCTAAATAGCCTTACCGATCGCGAACTCGAAGACATCGGTCTGATGCGCGGCGATATCGAAGACGTCGCGAAATACTAAGGTGCCAAAGCCCTCTTCACTGGAGGCCGCACTAAAAGAAAAAGCCGTATGCCCCAAAAGGGTCCGCGGCTTTTTTGCAATTTTGACCCATATGGCACGACTGCTCGCATCCTTAATGAACGAACCTGAGGTCACTCAAGTGTCTATAAAGGATGCCGAAATACCTCAAAAGTCTTGCGTTATCTAAAGCGTTGAAACGTAAGGTTTCAGACAGATTTGGATGCGTCACGTCTTACCTATAGCGCTCTGAACACCGACAACTTCGCTCAGTCTATTGGAAAATAACCTAGGATCAGCACATCTTGTGCAACGTTAGTGTCGTCCATTCACCAATCTCTGCACGATGGTGGAGAGTGTTTCCAAGGCGATTATACACCTCAACCACATCGTCGGCCTGCTCATTGAGAATCCCCGAAAGGATCGCGTATCCACCCGCACACAGCCGGGCCGTCAGGTCGGGCGCAAGCGCTACTAGCGGACCCTTGAGGATGTTGGCAAAGATTAGGTCAAACGGCCCCGTCAACTCGGGGTGATCGAAACCGGCGGCTTCGACGACGGTGACCCGCCCCTCCATGTCATTGGCGCGCAAATTGGCCAGAGCCACTTCGACGGCCTGCATGTCGATGTCGCTGGCGAGCACCCGTTCGGGCCATACAGCGGCCGCCCCCATCGCCAAAACTGCGGTGCCACAACCGATATCAACTGCCCGGCGACCATGGAAACCTGACTCCGCAAGCCTATCCAGCGCTTCCAGACATCCCAAAGTGGTGCCGTGGTGGCCAGTTCCAAAAGCCATTGCCGCCTCGATCAGCAGCGCATGCTTGCCTGAGGGCACTTTATCCGCGTCGTGGCTACCATAGACGAAAAAACGGCCCGCCTCCACCGGCGACAGCTCTCGACGCACATGTGCGACCCAGTCGGTCTCGGGCAATTCAGACACTGTAAAGGTCTTAGCGTCCAATGCCGTCGACAAGATCAGCAATGCTGTTTCATCCGGCGCGTCAGTGAAATATCCACCCACTTCCCACAGTCCCGATCCATCCTCGACCTCAAAGACACCGACCCCTGTAGGTTCAGGTTCCATTCGTTCAAGCGCCTCGCCAAGAGCGGTGGCAGCGGTCTTGCCATCCAGAGTGGTCAGCGCGGTCCATGTGGGCATTTTCGTCTCCGGTGTGTATCCATTGCGGCGAGGGGCACGCAGCTTATCGCGGTCTCTTACTCAAGGGATGCGGAATACTGGCAAGCCTTAGTCGCTGCAAGCCCACAGTTGTCCCACACCTGACTGCAAGACCCACATCGCCGTAGCTGGATCACGACCAAGTACAAAGGAAATACCTATCCAAAAATATCATTCTGCGCAGTATCGAACAAATCAGGCTCTTGCCAATGCTCTGCTATTGGGCAGGTGCCGCAGATAACCGGGCCAGACGGGTCTCGTATCCTGGCTCTGGGTGGCGCGGGATCAGCAATGCCAGCAAAAGCGACACCGCGGCCATGCCCGCAGCAAGCAAAAAAACCGACGCAGGCGACACCAGCCACAGAAATCCAAGGGGCAGCGGCAAACCGACTGCAGCGATATGGTTGATCGTAAAGGCCACGGCGGCAGTAGGAGCAATATCACCCGGATCCGCGATCTTTTGGAAATAAGTCTTGAGCGCAAGCGCCAGCCCGAAAAAGATGTGATCAATCACATAAAGCCCTGCTGCGACGAACAATCCCCAGCCAAGGAAATACACGCCGCCATAACAAAGAAACACAACCACAAGGCCAGCGTATTCGACCACAAGCGCCTTGCGCTCGCCGTATACGGCCACGATACGCCCCAAAAGTGGTGCGACAATGATCGTGATCACCAGATTGATTAGGTAAAGCGCGGTAAGCTCATGCACCTGAAAGCCAAATTTTTCGACCATCATGAACGCTGCAAAGACCATGAATATCTGCCGGCGGGCACCCGACATGAATTGCAGCGCATAATACAGCCAGTAACGACGGCGCAGGATCATCTTTTTTACCTGCGGATACGGCGCATCGAACTGCGGATAAGCCACCATAGCAAAGATAGCGATGGCGGCGGTGACGCCACCGCCAACCATGTAAAGCGCATTAAACGTCAGCCCCAGCGGCTCCCAAAGGATCATGATTACAAAATAGACCAGAAGTGTCGCCACTGATCCTGTTGCCATAAGCCAGCCCAGCGTCTGTGGCGCGCTCTTTTTGGGTAACCACTGCAATTGCAAAGACTGGTTGACGGTCTCGTAATAATGAAACCCAACTGAACTGAGAAATGTCAGGATCAATATGCCCTGTAACTGAGGGAATTGCGCCGTCAGCGCTGTGGTCACGCCCAACAACACCAGCGAAGCCAGCCCTAGCACCTGTTCGCGCAGAAATATGATGATAAGGATCACGCCCACAGCTAAGAGCCCGGGAATTTCACGCACTGTATGCAACAACCCAATGTCAGCACCGTCAAAATTCGCAGCCTCAACCACGAAATTGTTCAACAACGCCAGCCATACCGAAAACGCGATCGGCATCGCGAATGCCATTAGGAACAAAAGCGATATGGGGCGCTGCCAACGGGGCAATCTTAATGCATCAGCAAGGGGTACACTGCGTTTCATACATTTGCTTTACGCCTTTTATTCAAATCGGGCGAGGGGGTGAATTGGCTAAATGCAAAAGATGCTGCCTGCAAACGCCCCCGCTGCTATCAACAAAGCCGTGCACCAGTCCAGCGCCCTGCATACACCACCCAAATCTCCACAGTGTACCCGCACTTAGAAACGTTAAGCGAAAACTTGAATCACCCAGCTCTGCCTAAAATCAGAGTCTCCAACGTGTGATATCATGCACGACATTTTGGGCATTTCGTCCAACGCTTTTGGCAAGCAGCTCTTTGCATGTTCACCTAACATCAGAACGCACAATCGCCAGCTGACCGACGTACATGCAGCATCAGTCGCGCTTGGTGATCACCTGTTGGGCTACCCCAGCCAAAACGAGGTAGACCGACGTCAGGATCAGCCCCCAGTGGGCCCAGCTTTCAGGATGAAAATCAACCCAGGCGGCCCAGCCAGCAAAGAATGTCCACGCTCCGGCGATCGGCAGGCTGATCATGCGCCAACGCTCCGTACGGACCGGATGGATGAACTTCAGCGGCAAGAACATTGCAACCGACAATGTGGTGACCATGCCCAAGCTGATCCAGAAGTTCGGTTCAAGCGCAAATATCACCAACACCACCATATTCCAGCAGCCGGGAAACCCGCTAAATGAATTATCCTTTGTTTTTATTCGTGTATCTGCAAAATACATAGCAGAAGCAAAGGTGATGACAATGATCGCAAACCACCCCGTCCACCCATCCATCAATCCGGACTTGAACAGGGCAAAGGCAGGGATAAAGACATAGGTCAAGTAATCGATGATCAGATCAAGCAAGACACCATCAAACTCAGGCGCGTTTGATTTAACGTCAAACTTACGTGCGAGGGGCCCGTCAATCCCGTCCACAATAAAGGCGACGACGAGCCACAAAAACATCAGGTCCCACTGTCCATCAACCGCCGCCAGCATTGCCAGCATCGCGAAAACGGCTCCCGTGGCGGTTAGCAAGTGAACCGCCAGCGCATATGTTTTGTTTGTCATAACGTCGTCATGGGGCAAGATGCCTGCTGATGCAAACCAAAAGCGCGCCATGGCCACAGGTTGGCGTGCGCGCTAGGCTTTAGGATGCGCGTTCGCGTAAACGTCTAACAGGCGCGTCGTATCTACAGCCGTGTAAGCCTGAGTGGTTGACAAAGACGCATGCCCCAACAGTTCTTGAATCGCCCGTAAATCTCCGCCGGCATTCAGCAAATGCGTAGCGAAGCTGTGCCGCATAGCATGTGGCGTCGCACTCGCGGGCAGGCCCAACTGCATCCGAGTCTGGCTCATGACTTTCTGGATTGCTCGGGGCGCCAGCGCCCCGCCACGGATCGCCCGGAACAGCGGGTCTTCCTCAGATAATTCATAAGGGCAGGCCCGAACATAGGCCGTCACGGCATCGCGCGCCGCGTCGATCACCGGCACAATCCGTTCCTTACCGCCCTTGCCATGAATGCGCAAAACCTGTGGTAGCAGCGCGTCGGCACCGGTCAAGTTCAGTGCCTCTGAAATTCGCAAACCACACCCCCAAAGCAGGGTTAGTACTGCGGCATCCCGCGCACCCACCCACTGCTTGACGGATTGGAGCGGCGCGACGTTAAGAACCTCTCGGGCGGCATCTTCGGCCAGTGGCCGAGGTAGCTTTTTGGTGAATTTTGGGGCCCGGATGGACAAAACCGCCGTGGGGTCAAATCCTTGCCGCACAGCGAGCCAGTTGTAGAACACTTTGACCGCTGACAATTTGCGCGCGAGCGACCGGGCACCCACCCCGCTGGACCGGGCACGCGCCATCCACGCTCGCATGTCGCGAGTCGTGATATGAGCCAGCGCACCAAGACCTTGCGGCGCGCCCGCGTGGACGGTCATGAAACTTAGAAATTCAGTGATGTCACCACCGTAGGCCACTAGGGTATTCTCGGCAGCGCCCTTTATGCTCTGCTGATGGGCAAGAAAGTCTTCCAACGCGTCACGAGCGGCTGGAGAGATAAGGCTCATCCCAGCCAACGCCGCATGGCACGTTCAAATACGCCTGTGAAAAAGGCCAAAAGATCGGTTCCTTGCTGCGGGCCGAACATGTGAGGATCTTCAGCACCAAGAAGCAACAAACCAGGCAGGCGCCCATTCCCAAAGTCTAGTTTCAGGCATGCTTCAGAGCGAATCCAGTCAGATTTTTCACCGTAAATCTCGTGATCGGCGTCTTTCATTTGGCGCAGCGTGACCTGACGAACCATACCGCCCCGGCCAGAGGTAAGGTAATTGACGATAAAACCCGGCTCGGCCACGCTCAAGACATCGCCCAATCGCTGCACAGCTGGATCAGCATCGTTTTGAACCGATTCCAACACCAGTTTAACCGCGTCTACACGCAAAACCTCTGCGACTTCACCGCTCAAATCGCGCAAGAATGGTTCGAATTCTAGCGGATCAAGCATTCGCAGAATGGCACGGTGAACCTGATTTGTCCCCGCCAGATTTTCATAGGCTGCTGCAATCACCGAGCGATGCGTTTCTTCCAGACGGTCAAGACGCGACTCGAGCCGATCCATAGCAAGTCCGCGCAGATCAACGATATTTCCCCCCATCGCGTGTTCGTTTGCGGCAATCAGGGCATTCATAAGATCCTTGTCATCAAGAATCACATCGGGACGTGAAATAATCGCCTCTCGCAGGGCGTCGTCTATTTTGGGTTGGCTGCTCATACCATGCTCAAATCTTATTTTTTGAACCCATAGCATGTGCCCAGTTCAAAATCTGCACTGATCTTTCAAAAAGTGCACAGGCCGGTCACCCTATTGCATGCGTGCATCATGAAGCAGCACGCGTTGCTGACTTTGTTGTGTAATCGCGGACGGCACTAGAGCACAACGCGGAAAACCTGAATAATCCAACGCTGCCTGAAATCAAAGATTTCAACGCGTTAGGTGATGCGCGATGTCTCAAGTATTTCGCACGATGCTTTAAAGACATACAAGCGCTGTTGTTCAAGCACACAAAACACTCGTTCGGAAATAGGTGCCCAAAGCGTTATCCTCGAGCACCAATGCGTTTCAAGCGTTTAAAAATGACCGCATATATGAATTTAGATGATTTTCTGACCAGTCTTGGCCCAGTCTTTCATGAACTGATCTAAGCCTGCGCTAGTCAACGGATGACTTGCCAGCTTTTTGATCACATCCGGCGGCGCAGTAATCACATCCGATCCGATGCGTGCACATTCCTGAACATGGCTTACCGAGCGGATGGACGCTGCGAGAATCTGCGTTTCAAAACCGTAGTTGTCGTAAATCGTGCGGATGTCTTCGATCAGATCCATACCGTCGATGTGAATATCATCCAGCCGACCAATGAACGGAGAGATGAACGTCGCCCCTGCCTTGGCCGCCAAAAGCGCCTGATTGGCCGAGAAACACAAGGTCACGTTCACCATCTTGCCCTCACCCGACAGCACCTTGCAGGCTTTCAAACCATCCCAAGTAAGAGGCAGCTTGACGGTAATGTTTTCGGCGATCCCAGCAAGCTTGCGCCCCTCGGCGATCATGGCATCTGCTTCAAGTGCGACAACCTCAGCGCTAACTGGCCCTGCAACCAAATCACAAATTTCTTTGGTCACTTCGAGAATATCACGCCCCGATTTCAAAATCAGCGATGGGTTGGTCGTGACCCCATCGACCATGCCAAGGTCATTCAACTCGGCAATTGCGTCGATCTCGGCAGTATCAACAAAGAATTTCATCTCGGGCCCCTCGTGATGGCTTGGCGTTTGTTGGCTCAGCGTTTACCTCAAGAGGGGTGAAGCTGAAACCCCTCATAAGTTGGCCCTGACGTGAGTCCCTCGTTTTTTGACGAAGGTGCACTTGTCGGCGTTCTGACAACACAGCCGCTGGGCCGTGCGCTGGATTACAAAGCGCCCGAGGGCGGCTGTCACCTTGGTGCGTTCGTCGAGGTGCCGCTCGGGCCACGCAAAGTGATTGGAGTCGTCTGGGGGCCGGGACAGAGCGATTATGATTATGCCAAGATCCGCTCGGTGATCCGCGTACTTGATGCAGCACCCATGCGGCTGGAAATGCGCGACTTTCTGCAAAAAGCAGCAGCCTACACGCTAACGCCCATGCCTGCGATGCTGCGTCTGGCCACTCGGGCACCGGGATTGGGCGATCCACCATCTATGCGCAAAGTCTACCGGCGCGGGGCAAGAGACCCAGATCGCATGACAGATGCGCGGCGCAGAGTGCTGGATTTTCTGGCAAATTATGGTGATTTATCATTCACCCTAAAAGAATTGTCAGAATTGGCCGGTGTCACCCCATCTGTCATCAAGGGATTGGTCACCCACAAAGCCATCCATGAAGAAGACAGTCCACGTGATCTGCCTTTTGCGCCGCTTGATCCGAACCTGCCCAGTAAGAAATTGACCCCAGATCAAGCCGAAGCAGCGAATAAACTTTCTATACAGGTCAGCGCGGGCGACTATGGAACAACGCTACTGCGCGGCGTGACAGGTTCGGGCAAGACCGAAGTGTACCTCGAAGCGTTGGCCGCCACTTTGTGCGCAGGTCGTCAGGCGTTGGTTTTGTTGCCAGAGATTGCATTGACGGCCGAATTCCTGACCCGGGTCGAAGCCCGCTTTGGCGCGCGACCTGCTGAATGGCATTCAGGCGCCACAATGACAGAACGCCGTCGCATCTGGCGCATGGTTGGTCAGGGACAGGCGCAACTGGTGATCGGCGCGCGCTCCGCTCTGTTTTTGCCATTCCAAAACCTTGGTTTGATCGTGGTAGATGAGGAACACGACACCTCTTACAAGCAAGAAGATGGGGTGCTGTACAATGCCCGTGATATGGCCGTTTTGCGGGCATCTTTGATTGGTGCACAGGTCATTCTAGCCTCGGCTACCCCCAGCCTTGAAAGCTGGGCCAATGCGCAAAGCGGCAAATACAAGCGGCTCAATCTTGAGGCACGATTTGGCCCCGCCGTTATGCCAACAATGCAAACCATCGATATGCGCACCGAAACGTTGCCTTCGGATCGGTGGATTTCCGGGGCACTGCAACGCGCCGTGGAAGCGCGGCTGGCAGCCGGTGAGCAGGCGATGCTGTTTCTCAACCGCCGCGGCTACGCGCCGATCACCTTATGCCGGGCCTGCGGCCATCAGATAGGCTGCGACCAATGCGACGCCCGAATGGTCGAGCACCGGTTTCTCAAGCGGTTGATGTGCCACCAATGTGGCGAAACAAAACCCATGCCCGACAAATGCCCATCGTGTGATGCCGAAGGTCGCATGGCACCCGTCGGCCCTGGCGTGGAACGTTTAGGAGAGGAAGCGGTCAAGCTGTTCCCGCAAGCCCGCGTCGCAGTTCTCAGTTCAGACATGTATGGCAGCGCGCGCGCCCTCAAAGCCGAGATAGAAACGATCGCCACAGGCGGGGCCGACGTGATCATTGGCACGCAGCTGGTCGCAAAGGGTCACAACTTTCCAAACCTAACTTTGGTCGGTGTCATCGATGCTGATCTGGGGCTGCAAGGCTCTGACCTGCGTGCGGCGGAACGAACGTTCCAGTTGATGCGACAGGTCTCAGGTCGGGCTGGACGAGCCGAGAAACCAGGCACTGCGCTTTTGCAGACATATCAGCCAGAGCACCCCGTGATCCGAGCGATACTTGCTGGCGACGAAGAAGGGTTTTGGCGTGCCGAGGCTGCTGAACGCGAACAGGCAGGCGTGCCACCCTACGGCCGGATGGCTGGGATCATCCTGAGCGGGCCTGATGTCGCTCAGGTCTTTGATGCGGCCAATGCGCTGGCGCGGAACACGATACCTCTGACACGGGTGGGTGCGCAGGTCTTTGGCCCTGCCCCTGCACCGATCGCACGCATTCGCGGCAGGCATCGCGTTAGGTTGTTGGTCAAAGCAGGCAAGGGCGTGGCCCTGCAAGGTGCTATCTCAGAATGGATCGCGCAACTGCACCTCAAGGGTGATTTACGCCTTGCGGTCGATATCGACCCACAAAGTTTTTTCTGATGAAGTACTTGTAGCGGCCGAAACAGGGCGGGCGTTTCGCGCGCCGCCCCTTGGATCAGTTTAGTGCATCGTTACAGCGCGCACATACACCTGCGTGAGCAAACAGGCCTACATCGGGCAGCACCTTCCAACAGCGCGCACATTTCGCACCAGCCGCCTTTTCGAAGACAACGGCGACACCTGCCACCTCGGGCATGCGAAATGCATCCAACGGAGCCAGATCACCGGTCACAGAAATAGACGAAGTAATACAGATATCCTCGAACGTAACAGACGTGACTGCGTCGCGCAGATCGTCGTCTTCGATATGCACAATTGGTGCAGCCTCGAGCGATGCACCGATCACCTTGTCGGTACGCTGCACTTCAAGAGCGGCCGTCACCACGCGGCGCGCGCCACGCACACCGGCCCATTTGGCAGCAAGCGCATCGTCGCGCCACGCTGCAGGTGTTTCTGGGATGTCCACCAGATGCACAGAGCTGTCACCGCCCGGAAAGCGCTCAAGCCAGACTTCTTCCATGGTAAAGACCAAAATTGGCGCCAGCCAGGTCGTCAACCGGTGATACAGCAGATCCAGCACAGTGCGTGCCGCACGCCGCCGTTCAGTATCACCGTCGCAATACAGCGCATCTTTGCGAATGTCGAAGTAGAACGCCGACAGATCCACCGTCGCAAATGTGAACACGGTAGAGAACACGCGCTGAAAATCAAAAGCCGCATAACCTTCGCGGACGACCTGATCCAACTCGGTCAGACGGTGCAGAACCCAACGCTCCAACTCGGGCATGTCCGCTGCTTCAACCCTGTCCGCTTCACTGAAATCTGCCAGAGACCCCAGCATATAACGCATGGTGTTGCGCAACCTGCGGTAGCTGTCAGCAACCCCTTTCAGGATTTCGGGGCCAATCCGCTGATCTGCGGTATAATCGGTCTGAGCCACCCAAAGGCGCAAGATGTCAGCACCATATTGCTTGATCACCTGTTCGGGCACAATCGTGTTGCCAACAGATTTGGACATCTTCATGCCCTTTTCATCCAGCGTGAATCCGTGGGTTACCACATTACGGTAGGGCGCGCGCCCAGTTGTGCCGACGGACTGCAGCAATGATGAATGGAACCAGCCACGGTGTTGATCAGTGCCCTCCATATAAACATCGGCGATGCCGTCTTTGGTGCCGTCCTCGCGATCGCGCAGGGTAAACGCATGCGTCGATCCACTGTCGAACCACACATCAAGGATATCGGTCACCTGCTCGTAGTCATCCGGATTTACGATCCCTTCTAGGTAACGCTGCTTCGCACCCTCCTCATACCACGCGTCAGCACCTTCGGTTTCAAAGCTCGAGGCAATACGACGGTTAACCTGCGGTATGCGCAGCAGGAAATCATCATCGGTCGGCAGCGCACCCTTTTTGGTAAAGCAGGTAAGCGGCACGCCCCAAGCGCGTTGCCGCGAAAGCACCCAGTCGGGGCGCGCCTCCATCATGGAGTGCAGCCTGTTACGCCCGGATTTTGGCGTCCAGTTGACATTATCGATCTCGGTCAAAGCGCGCGCGCGGATCGTGGTGCCGTGGGTATCAAGCCCATCGCCCACAGGCTTGTCGATGGCGGCGAACCATTGCGGCGTGTTTCGGTAGATAACCGGCGCTTTTGAGCGCCAGGAATGCGGATAGCTGTGCTTGATCTTGCCACGCGCAAGCAGCCCGCCAACTTCAGCCAGCTTTTCGATCACGGCCGCGTTGGCATTCCCTTCTTTCCCATTCGGCTTCAGGATCGCTTTGCCCCCAAAGAACGGCAAATCGTCGCGGAATCTGCCGTCGGGGTTCACGTTATAGGTGATCACTTGCTCGAGCATGCCAAGATCTCGGTAAAGCTCGTATTCCTCCAGACCGTGGCTAGGTGCGCAATGAACAAATCCAGTGCCTTCGGTATCGGTCACGAAATCCGCCGCGCGAAAATCACGGATGTCATCCCAAACCCCATTTGCACCCTCAGCCCCTGAAAGCGGGTGAGACAGGGTGATTTTTCCCAAATCGTCCTGGCTGATGTCACAAAGGCGACGATACATGGTTTCGTCCAGCCGCGCCCGGCCCAAAACGTCAGCCGCCAAGTTGTCAGCCAAAATGAAACGCTCTCCGATCCTCGCCCAGCATTCCTCAGGTCGGCCAATGACCTCATATAGACCATAAGAAATCTCTGGCCCGTAAACGACCGCCTTATTCGACGGCATGGTCCACGGCGTCGTGGTCCAGATTACGACCTGCGCGCTGTCGAGTGTTGCATCGCCTGTCCCGACAACCTTGAACTTCACCCAAATGGTAAAGCTTTCCTTGTCATGATATTCAACTTCGGCCTCGGCCAATGCGGTCTGTTCGACAGGCGACCACATCACTGGCTTGGATCCTTGATACAATGTGCCGTTCATGAGGAATTTCATGAATTCCTCTGCGATCACTCGTTCGGCATGAAAATCCATCGTCAGGTAGGGGTTTGCCCAATTGCCGGTGATGCCCAGACGCTTGAACTCTTCGCGCTGGATATCGACCCAACCAGATGCAAACTCGCGGCACTCCGCGCGGAACTCGTTGATCGGAACGTCGTCTTTGTTCCGGCCCTTTTTGCGATACTGTTCTTCGATTTTCCACTCGATGGGCAAGCCATGGCAGTCCCAGCCGGGGATGTAACGGGCATCGAAACCCATCATCTGGTGTGAACGTACAATCATGTCCTTGATCGTCTTGTTCAACGCATGCCCGATGTGCAAATGCCCGTTGGCATAAGGCGGACCATCATGCAGCGTAAAAGGTGGCCTGTCCTCATTATCGCGCAAACGATCGTAAACGCCGATCTGCTCCCAGCGCGCCAGCCACTCGGGCTCGCGTTTGGGAAGACCCGCACGCATTGGGAAATCGGTGCGGGGCAGGTTCAGAGTATGTTTGTATTCAGGCGTATCGGCGCACATGGGTGGCGTCCTTTGTCTATCGGTCGCGAGGGGGATGACATGGTTCGATGCTCAGGCTCAAGCACCTTTACCCGGCGGCTCAAAATTTGTGTCAGAGCGCCGGGGACATAATTCGTGAAATACGCGTAACAGATGTCATGCGCGCCTTATACGCACGCCACCCAACGCTCACAAGCCATGACTTCTTTTGGCAATATTATCCGGTGGCTCGGGGCAGAACGCAAGGACGCGGCCGGCAATGGCTTATCCAAAAATCCAAGGCCAAACGACACAAACAAAGACTATTACGCGACCAACTTTTGCGCGGTCGCAGGCCAGGAAGCGCCTGACCCTCCCCACGGGAGGACGCCGCCCGTCAAGCATCTGCAGAGGCCTCGGACATAGGCAATTTGGGCGAAACAGAAAAGCGGAGCGGCGCAGGCCCGCTAAATGTTCACAGGCCTTAGGGGCAGAACCCGTGAACCGTGGATCGAGATTTGACCTGACAACTTTGTAATTTTAGACAAAAGAAGTCAGAAACATGAAGAACATCAAAAGCAAACGCATCAGGCCCAATGCGAAGGTCTTGGAACTTGTCAAACAGCTTGGGAGGGTCAGTGCCGCGTGCAAGACCATGGGTTGCTCGCGCGATAATTTAAACGTTTTGAGAAGCGGTATGAGAATGGTGGCAAAGAAGCGCTGCGCGAGATCAGCCGCAAGAAACCGATCATCCGCAACCGCGTTCCAGAGCATGTTGAACTGGCGATTGAAACCCTCGTTTTCAGGGCAGTTGCGGGTCAGCCAGGACGTGTTGCAGCGATCACTGCCGACTTAAGCGGCGGTTTGCGCCCGATTTGGTTGCGCAATGAGCTTGAGAGGAAGAAGAAACGGCTCAAGACCCTGAAAACATGCTGGGCACAGGAGCGCTTGGTATTGCCCCAAGCGCAAATCATGGCCCTTGAAACAGCGACATCAAAACGTCAGGCTACAGGGGAAATTGAAACGCACGAGCCCGGGTATCTTGGCAGTCAAGACACCTGTTTGGTCGGTACAACGAAGGGTGCGCGGCGCATATACCAGCAAACATTCGTGGAGACCTGCTGCCGCTTGGGCTTGGCAAAGCTGTACGTTAAGAAAACCGCGATCATCAGCGCTGACATGCTCAATGACCAGGTTGTGGCGTTCTTTTTTGCGCAAAATGTCCCCCTTCTGCGCATTTTCATAGGTCGGGGAACGAACCCAGCCCTGAAAAGAGGCTGCATGGGCACGTGTTTTACATGGACTCCCGCCATTTGCGTTTTGTGGTCGTGCGCTTCAACCAAGCGATCAAGAAGGTGACGATCTCGTCTATGGATAAGGTGCGTCTGTCATCCAAAGAAACCCTACCGGCTGACACCAGTGGCATCACGTCTGAAGTGTAACTCTAGATACTGAACTGTGCTGCCATCGGTGACAGGCACGCGGACTTGAAACTGCGCTGTCAGGCTGCCAGTCTTTACAGACACATCGATGGGGGTTTTATCACGACTATTCGAGAAGGCCGAGGATGCGGCGTAAGCGTTGCAGACCGATGTTGATCACTGGTTGGAAAAATACGACGAACAGCGGCCACATTCCGGAAAATGCCGATACAAACATTCCAAAAGTCCCGGCATTCGGCAGCGCAAAAGACCATTCCTGTCACAACAGGACCGGACAGAGCGTATGATCAAACACAGGTCCGGTGATACCTTTGTTAGATGAAGCTTCGTCTTTTGCGCACTAATTTTTTAGACTTTACATTTTATGATCATCCAGAGCCAATTTTAACCGCGCAAGTGCCTGTACCAAACAGCTAGCCCGTTGCCTGTGCGCCACTTTGGCGCTAGGGGATCGACATGCCACGCTATGCGCTGAAAGTCGAATATCATGGGGGGCCGTTCGCCGGGTGGCAGCGGCAAAAGGATCAACCGTCCGTTCAGGGCGTCATAGAATCTGCCTTGGCCAAACTAGAGCAGCGCGATCACACGATAGCCGCAGCGGGTCGGACGGATGCGGGCGTGCATGCGCTCGCACAGGTCGCCCATTGCGACATGGAAAAGCCCTGGGATCCTTTTCGGCTTTCCGAAGCTTTGAACCATCACCTCAAGCCCCATCCTGTGGCCATTGTCGCCTGCGCCCTTGTACCCGATGACTGGCATGCGCGGTTTTCTGCAGTCGCGCGACGCTATCAGTTTCGCCTTTTGATGCGCCGTGCCACGGCGACCCATTCAAAGGGTCTGGTCTGGCGCGTGAACCATGCACTCGACATCGA
The DNA here is from genome assembly GCA_018668195.1 of Tateyamaria sp. Next base: position 16,206 of record JABITU010000083.1, read on the forward strand.
AGCGATGCAGGCGGGCGCGGATTTTCTGATCGGAAAGCACGATTTCACGACATTTCGATCCTCGATCTGTCAGGCCAAAAGCCCGATCAAAACACTCGACGCGTTAACCGTGACGCAGACAGATGGCCAACATGGCCCCGAAGCCTGCTTTGACGTGCGCGCACGATCATTTTTGCACAATCAGGTGCGCAGCTTTGTTGGTACTTTGGAACGAGTGGGCGCAGGTGCCTGGACCCCCAGCGACGTCAGAGCGGCACTCGTTGCTTGCGATCGCGCAGCCTGTGGGCCGGTCTGCCCACCTCAGGGCCTATACCTCGCCGGTGTGAGCTATCCCGAGGATCCGTTCGCCTGAACTTGTCAGTCCAGTCCCATCTGTTCAGCACCAGCGCCACCCATTCGCGACGCTTCGCTATCGGGAACATATGTGTTTGCAGCAAGATCGTGCATCTGGGCGTAAAGCTCCGCACTGAGCGTTATACGCGCAGGCCGTGCGCGGGCGTTGGGCTCTGACAGCGACAGTGTGACGGTCATTGTGTTGCCAGATAATTGAACTTGCGTTCGGCAGGGCAAGCTATTGAACCAACTGACCAACAGAGCGCATAGATACGGTGCATCCTCGCTCAGCGAAACAGGCGCGGAGCTGATGGATGCGGCTTCGATCACTTTTTCAACGCGAAGCGCCAGGTCAACAATAGCGCCCTGTGTTTTCAGCGCCTCTGACAGGGGGGCCTCATCGCGACCGTCTGCCAAATGCCGTGTCAGCATATTTCCAAAGTTACTCGCCTGAGCGGCTGGGACATCCGCGCCTCTGGCCGCACGGATCGCGAGCGACTGTACCTCGGTCCAGGAATGGGTCACTGTGCCATCACGGGCAGCCACCAGTCATCGTTTTCGAGCGTCAGTTCATCCCCAAGCGGTGCGCCCTGCGCAAGGGTAATACGGGTCCACAAATCAGATTTAGGATCAAATTTCGTAGCCCCGAAAAAGCTCAGCTTGCACCGCAGCATGTCGATGGGGCGGCACGTCGCGGCAATCAGATTGTCACGGATATCAGCATAAGGATAGCGCGCCAAGATTGCGACGCGTTGCACGGCAAGCACATGATCTGGATGCTGCGCCAAAAAGGTCGAAACTGGTCCATCACCATCGGGCAAATCAGCGTACAACGCCACAACCCGGCGCGCGATATCAAGAGGCGTCTCAAGCTCGGCCCCCGGCTCAAGAAAGCGGTCGCCAAGCCGTGGTTCAAGCTTGGCCGCGCTTACATACCAAAAGCGGCGGCAGTTTTCGTTTTGGGTAAAATCCTGCGTCAACGCCCAATCCCAATCCGTTTCAATCGCGGCACGCAAGGCGCTTATCCCCGAAAAAGGTACAGCCAGTGGGCCAAAGGGATCGCCCATGCATTCGGCCAACCCATCCAGCAGATCTGGGAAGGGTTCGAGGAGCAGCGCGAACAAAAGCTCTTGCAGCGGCATGCTGCTGTCCTTGGCTGCTTGCCAAACGGCCTCAATCGGATGCGGCCCGCCCAGCGCATCAAGCTTGGGGCGGAAATCAGCCCACTCCGTTTCAAGCGCACGCAATATGGCGTCATGATCAGGTGCGGGCACATGCCATTCTGCCAGATGCCAGGCAGCGCGCGCGCCAAGCTTTGCAATCTGGGCCTGACTGTCAGGTGACAAGCTGTCGATGGCGCACACACGGGCAAAAGCAGTTTCGCGGGCCAGCATCCAGTTGTTCAGCAAAACAGGGTGGTTCACAAGAAACGGTGCCATGCCAAGCCCGGTGGCATTGCCGACACCCAAATGCCGCGCGAGGTTCGGGTCCAGCCGCGCACCGCCAACATGTTGCACCAGATCAAGCGTGAAATGTCGGATCATATAAACCGTCAACATCTCGGCCGCAAAGGGGCCGTCAAGGCCGGGCCGGTCTGCAATAAGGTAACGGTCTGCAATGCCAAATTTGCCGTTTCCATAAACGGCAGTCGTCCGCATCAGATAGCCGATATCGCGGATCATGGCCGGTTCAGGCTGTCCACCGCTGCGCAATGCATCCACCGTCGCTGTCCACATGCGCAAAGACTTATTAGCGCGGCTCAAGACCAGATCCCGTGGATTGAAACGACCCGCCTCCTGTTTCGGTGCATTTGCGGCGATTCGGTCAATTTCCAGCGCTGTTGGTACACCGTCGTAAAGCACAAAAGCCGCGTCCCAAGCCGTCGCAATCACCCGGTCGCTGCGCTGGTCGGATGGCAGGTCATTCGATATGGCGACAAGCGAATAGGTATGCCCCCCAAGGTCGATTGAATAAACAGCCCGCCCGTACCCCGCAGCGTTCATGTCCCAAACCGTTCGGGTTACCGTTGCGTTTTCAGTGCACAAACGCCGCACCAGCACCCGCAAAAAGCTGAGGCGCGTGGGCATCATAGTGCCCATGCGCGCGAGCCGCATGACCTCTGAAGGAGGTCGCAGCGGGGAGATTTCCGGCATCAGGTCTTTCATCGTTGCCACCATTAAACGCAATCGCGCCCAGTTAGCGGCGCTTGATGGCCCGGATGCAAGCATTTTTCGATACAAGACCGGCGGCAAAGCGACACGCTTTACCGCCGGTTGGCGCCGACCTTTTTTGGCGCCGCGACCTTACATAGGTTGTTGCGTGTACTTTTTGAGCTCGGCCCGCGCGACTTGACGGCGGTGCACCGCATCCGGGCCATCCGCCAGACGCAATGTACGCTGGTGTGTCCAGGCGTGCGCCAACGGCGTGTCCTGACTGATGCCTTGACCGCCATGCATCTGCACCGCTTCATCAATGACTTTTAGCGACACACGCGGGGCCACCACCTTGATCTGACTGATCCAGGGCGCTGCTGCCCGGGCGTCACCCTGATCCATCATCCATGCAGCCTTGAGACACAACAGCCGTGCCATTTCTATCTCCATGCGGGCCTCGGCGATGATATCATAATTCGCGCCCAATTGCGCCAATGGCTTGCCAAAAGCTTCTTTGGACAAAGAACGGCGACACATCAATTCAAGCGCAGCCTCGGCCTGCCCGATCGCGCGCATGCAGTGGTGTATCCGCCCGGGCCCAAGCCGCCCTTGGGAAATTTCAAAACCACGTCCTTCGCCGAGCAAAATGCTGTCGGCCGGCACCCGCACGTTGGTAAAACGGATGTGCATATGCCCATGCGGCGCGTCATCATGGCCATAAACGAGCATTGGCCGCAGCACTTCGATGCCTTCACTGCCCGCAGGCACAACAATCATCGACTGGCGTTTGTGCTTTGGCAAATCATCGCCGCCTGTCTTGACCATTACGATATAGACCTTGCAGCGTGGATCTCCCGCGCCAGAGGCCCAGTATTTCTCGCCATTCAGAACATAGTCGTCACCATCGCGGACGCAGGACATCGAGATGTTGGTTGCATCCGATGAGGCCACATCTGGCTCGGTCATCAGATAAGCTGAACGGATTTTACCCTCCAGCAGCTTCGACAACCAACGTTCTTTCATGTCGTCGGTGCCATAACGCTCGAATACTTCCATATTGCCGGTATCCGGAGCGGAACAGTTGAACGTTTCAGCACCAAGCGGCGTCTTGCCCATCTCTTCGGCGAAATGCGCATATTCCACGGTCGACAAACCAAAACCTTTATCGCTGTCAGTCAGCCAGAAATTCCACAGCCCCTCGGACTTGGCTTTGGACTTCAGCCCTTCAAGAATTTCGGTCTGACGGTCTGTGTATTGCCAGCGATCACCTTTGGCGACTTCGGCGGCATATTCTTCTTCGATGGGCATGATATCGTCGCGGATCATCGTTGCCACGCGATTGAGCAGATCGCGGTGCTCTGCGCGCATTCCAAAGCTCAAATTCATAAAGCTGTCGTTCATTCAGTGTCCTCCCTAATCCTGCATAGGGTGGCGGTAATCGCAACGCATGTCCACCGGATGTCACTGTCGCAACAGACCTTTTTTCTGTACTTGCCAATACTAGGATCGGAAATTGCAAAAACGCGGACATTTCGTGCCAATCATCATGAAACCTGCGCGAAAATCGTATTTGGATCTGGAAACGGTCGGCACCCGCTTTGTGCCCAGCACTTAACAATTTGCTCGACAACCGCGCCATCGCCCAAATTGATCACTACCATTTGGGCCCGTTTGCGCAGTGTGCGGCCCGCCCGCGCAAAATCATACGCCGGCATACAACCCAAACAAAATAGTTTGTCTCATGATATTTGACGAAACATCTGAACAGTGAAAATCACCTAACACCTTGAAATATATGGCTTCAGGTAGTGTTGGGTGATTCAAATTTTTTAGCGCAGAGATTTAATGCGCAAGCTTCAGAATGCCGTCTACATCAAGATGCATCTCCATCCAGTCAGCGAGGTCATCAAGGGTGGCTTCTATTGTGGTGGAATAAGCCACGTCGCCTGCCTGCGCGCCAAATCCGGCAAGCCAAGCACGGCGGAACGCATCGCTGCGAAACATACCGTGAAGATAGCTGCCCGAAATCCGACCATCGGCACTGATAGCACCTTCTTCGATGGTCCCAACACGCGCATAAGGGCGCGCGCGATCCGGGCCATCGCTGCGCCCCTTGTGCATCTCATAGCCTTGCATCTTGCAGCCCGTTGGTACGTGGATCGCATCCACCTCTGTCAGGCGTTTATCACCAGTCATCACTGTTTCGACATCGAGCAACCCAAGACCCGGTGTGCAGCCAGCCGCCCCTTCGATCCCATCAGGGTCAGACACAACGCGGCCCAGCATCTGAAATCCGCCACAGATGCCCAGCACATGACCACCACGCCGATAATGCGCGCGCACATCTTCGTCCCAACCTTGGGCACGGATGAATTCAAGATCCCCACGCGTCGATTTACTGCCCGGCAGGATCACCACGTCCGCATCAGCGGGCAACGGCTGGCCTGCGCGCAACATGGTCAGCTTCACCGCAGGTTCCTGCGCCAGCGGATCGAGATCATCAAAGTTTGATATACGCGACAGCCTGAGGCACACCACGTGCAAACCACCCGTCCGGCTTGGTGTTGCAATATCGAGCGCATCTTCGGCAGGCAATTTCCAAGCATCTTTAAACCAGGGCACCACACCAAATCCACGCCATCCGGTATGCGCTTCGATCATTCGGTAGCCATCCGTGAAAAGCGTCGGATCGCCCCGAAAACGATTGATGATGAAACCACGGATCAGCGCCGCATCCTGAGCGTCAATTACAGCTTTGGTGCCGACGATCTGGGCAATGACACCGCCGCGATCGATGTCACCCGTCAAGATCACAGGGCAATCGATCGCGCGGGCGAACCCCATATTGGCGATATCACCGGAGCGCAGATTGACCTCGGCCGGGCTGCCGGCCCCTTCGACAAGTACCAGATCATTCTTCGATTTCAGACGGTTGAAGCTGTCCAGCACAGCTTTCATCAACGCGGGCTTCATCTTGGCATAATCGCGGGCTTTTACTGTCGCCACCCTTTTGCCCTGCACCACGACCTGAGATCCGACATCGGTTTCAGGCTTGAGAAGAACCGGGTTCATGTCCGTATGGGCTGGCAGGCCGCAGGCTATCGCCTGTAATGCCTGCGCGCGCCCAATCTCTCCGCCATCTGCGGTGACGGCGGCATTGTTCGACATGTTCTGAGGCTTGAACGGCGCAACTGAAAGCCCACGCCTGCGCGTAGCACGACACAGGCCTGCCACCAACATGGATTTCCCCACGTTGGATCCGGTGCCCTGAATCATCAAAGATTTGCTCATCCATCCGCCCTGATGCCGCCCGTCGGACCCGTCTCGACAGCCCTCGCTTCTTTAGCGTAATTCAGTTTCCGGGTTTGGGCCAGATCAAAAACTGCACGCTCAGGCGCATACCTTTGTAAGCGGCCAGTCATCGCTATAATTCGAGAATTAGAATTCGACCCCTTTTTGTGCCTTGATCCCCAATTCCTTGAAGGGGTGTTTGATCAGTGTCATCTCTGTCACCAAATCGGCTGCCTCAATAAGCTCGGGCTTAGCGTTGCGACCGGTAAGTACCACGTGGGTCATCACCGGTTTGTGGGTCAAAAGAAAATCTACAACCTCGTCGATGTCGAGATAATCATACCGCAGAGCGATGTTGATCTCGTCCAGCAAAACGAACTTGATCTCCGGATCAAGGATCTGTTGCTTGGCGATGCTCCAGCCATTCTGTGCAGCGGCAATATCGCGCTCCCTGTCTTGCGTCTCCCAGGTAAACCCCTCGCCTGAAACAAAGAACTTGCACTCGTCAGCAAAACGATCGCGCAGGAATGTCTTTTCGCCCGTGTTCCAGTTCCCCTTGATGAACTGAACCACAGCACAAGGCATTCCATGCGAAATGCAACGCATGACCATTCCGAATCCGGACGAAGACTTGCCCTTGCCCGGACCGGTGTGGACCATGATCAGACCTTTTTGCTCGGTCTTGGTTGCCATCATCTTGTCGCGGGCGGCCTTGATCTTTTTCATCTTGGCATTGTGGCGGGCGGTGACGTCGTCCATCGGTAGCTCCGGGGCTGAATTAACGGTGTGCGTTGTGTGCCACGCAATGCCGTGCGGCACCAGAGCAGATGAATCGCTTGACAGTCAAAGGTACCGCGCCCACTACGATCATGCTGGTGCCCAAGATCGTCTTGGGTGAAAAGGGAATGCCGCGGGTTGTTTTCAACCCAAACGCAGCCGCCCCCGCGACCGTGACCGGAGAGGTGCCCCCGCGCCACTTGCCGAAAGGCCGGGAAGGTGGGGCGACCGACAGAGCGATGCTCTGACATCCGCAAGCCGGGAGACCTGCCAGCACCGAGACGATTGAAACCGGACGGGGTGTGCCGGGTGTCGGGTTTTGCGGCGCTGCCGTCCCGCCATCTGACCCCCGCCATTTATGGGATATGAACGATGGGCGATCTGCCACCGGTCGAATTGCTGGTCTGCATGAAATGCCGCCGCGAGATGGAGGTACCCCAAGACGACACCCGCCCCGGTGCCGCCTTGCACGCTGAGCTTGCCGCGCGCGACATGCCCGAGGGTGTCACCTTGAAAGCCGTGGAATGTTTGTCGAACTGCGCTTCGGGCTGTTCGGTCGCGGTGCGCGGCGGACCCACACGCTGGACCTATGTCTATGGCAACCTGATTGAGGACCGCGATGCGGATCTCGTGATCGAGGGCGTTGCCAAATATGCAGCCACGTCTGACGGGCTTGTGCCTTGGCGCGAGCGCCCCGAGCATTTTCGTAAAAACTGTATCGCCCGCATTCCCCCACAGGAGTTTTGATCCATGTCGTCACTCAACAAGGTTCCCGTCACCGTCATCACCGGCTTTCTAGGTTCTGGCAAAACCACGCTTGTCCGTCACCTGATGCAAAACCCTCAGGGCAAGCGCCTTGCTATCATTGTCAATGAGTTCGGCGACGTCGGTGTCGACGGAGACATTCTGAAATCCTGCGCAATCCCTGACTGCCCGGCGGAAAACATAATGGAGCTGGCCAACGGCTGTATATGTTGCACGGTGGCAGATGACTTTATTCCGACGATCGAAGCGCTGATGGCGCTGGATCCGCAGCCCGAGCATATTTTGATTGAAACATCGGGCCTTGCCCTGCCCAAACCACTGCTGAAAGCTTTTGACTGGCCAGATATCCGCAGCCGCATCACCGTGGACGGCGTGATCGCTCTAGCCGACGCAGAGGCGGTCGCCTCAGGGCGGTTCGCACCCGACGTGGCCGCGGTTGATGCGCAACGTTTAGCAGACGAGTCCATCGACCATGAAACGCCCCTATCCGAGGTATTCGAGGATCAGATCAGTTGTGCCGATATTATCCTGCTGACGAAACCTGACCTTGCGGGCCCAGAAGGCGTGGCCAAGGCCAAAGCCATCATTGCAGCCGAGGCCCCGCGCACATTGCCGATGGTCGAGGTCGCAGAGGGCGTGGTTGACCCGCGCATCCTGCTGGGCCTTGAGGCCGCTGCCGAAGACGACATAGAGGCCCGTCCCAGCCATCACGACGACCATGATGACCACGAACACGACGATTTTGAAAGCGTCATAATCGACATTCCCGAGATTGCTGATCCCGCAGAGCTCGTGCGCCGGATCGAAGCCATGGCCAAGGCGCAAAACATCCTGCGCGTCAAAGGATATGCCGCCGTCGCAGGCAAACCGATGCGCTTGCTCGTACAGGCCGTGGGCGCGCGGGTGCGTCATCAGTTCGACAGGCCATGGCGCCCAGATGAGGTTCGACAGGGCCGTTTGGTCGTGATTGCCGAACATGACGACGTGAATGCCGCAGCCATCCGGGATGCTTTGGTCCACGTTGCAGCAACCGCAGCGAGATAACGAGCCAGCCCCATGCATGTCGTCTTTCGTGAAAGCCACGGCCTCGAGGAAACCGAGACGCCGACCGATCTGGGCCAAGCGCCTGCAGATCTGGTGGTGCTGTCTTTTTCCGACAGTGACCTTGGGGCTTTTGCAGCAGCTTATCATCGCGGCGGTGGTGCCGAAAAAATGCCGACGACACGGCTGGCCAATCTGGTCGGGCTCAAACATCCGCTATCGGTCGACACCTATTTGGAGCAAACACTGGAAGGTGCCAAGGGCATCCTTATCCGCCTGATCGGCGGCGTTCCTTATTGGTCATACGGCCTGCAACAGGTCGAAACTATGTGCCGGGCCAAGGGCATCGCGCTTGCGGTTTTGCCGGCGGATGGGCGCGTCGACACTCGACTGGATGAGATTTCCACGCTGCCCGTCAGCACTCTGCGCCGTCTTGCGCATCTGTGCGACACCGGTGGCACGGTCGCAGCCCAAGCAGCGCTGGCGCAGATGGCTTTGGCTTCTGGCCTGTACGCAGGGCCTGTACATGGAGCGAAAGCGCTGCCAACGGTTGGCGCCTGGACACCGGAACATGGGGTGACCTGTCCACTGTTTGGCAGCCAAAGTAACCGTCCCTTGGTCTTGGTCACGTTTTACCGAGCCTATCTGGCGGCGGCAGATTTGTCCGCGATCGAGGCGCTTTATCATGCTTTGGACAGGCGCGAATTTCGCGTGCTTGGCCTTTTTGCGCCATCGCTCAAAGCCCCGGATGCAGCACAGTGGCTTAGCCGTCAAATCGCCCACCTAAAGCCGGTTGCAATCGTAAACGCCACCGCTTTTTCCGGCAAGGGCAGCACAGGTGCCTCACCACTTGATGCTGGTAATGTGCCTGTGTTTCAGGTGGCTCTATCCACCGCAACCCGCGACATGTGGGCCGGGGCCGAGCGCGGCCTGTCGCCCGCAGACCTTGCCATGCATGTTGTCCTGCCCGAGGTGGACGGACGCCTTTTTGCAGGCGTGGCCTCGTTCAAGGAACCACAGGCGCGCGACGCGCAGTTGCAATATGCCCGCTTTGCCCACAAAGCCGATCTGGAAAGGGTCGACGCGGTGTCTGACAAGGTGACGGCATGGGTCGATCTGGCACAGAAACCGGCGGCAGATCGGCGCCCGGCACTGGTGCTTAGCACATATCCCGGCAAAGAGTGGAACATGGCGCATGCGGTGGGCCTTGATGCGCTGGCTTCAGCGCATGCAATTCTCGATGACCTCGGGGGTGCGGGCTATGGGGTGGATCATGACGGACCGCCCCTGCAAAAGGCGCTTGGCATCGAAACAATTCCGTGGCCGCTCACTGCATACCTGAGCATGCTGGGCACCCTTCCGCAAACCTTGCAAGATGATCTGGCACGGGATTGGGGCGCTCCGGAGAGGGACACGAAAGACGGGCAGTTTCACTTTTCCGCCACGCGCCGTGGGACGGCCCTGATTGCATTGCAGCCTGAACGCGGGACACCAGACAAGCGTGACAACGAGTATCACGATCTGGCGCGCACCCCACGCCACGCCTATGTGGCATTTTATCTGTGGCTTCAATCACAGGCCGATGCACTGATCCATATCGGCGCTCATGGCACGCTTGAGTGGTTGCCGGGCAAGTCTGTCGCCCTGTCGGATGCCTGCTGGCCCGAAGCCCTCGTGGGCACGCTGCCAGTTATCTATCCGTTTATTGTGAATGACCCCGGCGAAGCCGCACAGGCCAAGCGGCGCATTGGCGCAATCACACTGGGCCATATGCCACCGCCAATGAAACCCAGCGCGACGCCCGACCGCCTTGTGCAGCTTGAAAGTCTGTTAGACGAATTCTCAACCGCAGACGGCCTCGACCCCAGACGCCGTGATCGGTTGCAAGCCGATATCCGCGCCGAGGCACA
>JABITU010000084.1 GCA_018668195.1 Tateyamaria sp.
CTGCCAGCAAGAACATGCCGCATAGCATCATCAAGTAGGTGATCTGATCGAACTGGTACCCAAAGGCGTCAATCGTCGAAGACCCTGCACCGATGGCGTCGTTAATAATCCGCTTGGGCAATTCAAGCGTCAGATAGAGCAACGGAAACAACGTGAGTGTCACTGCCAATAGTAAAAGCTGATCCCGTTTAGAATAGGTCCAGATGAATCCAAAAAGCGAACGTTCTATAATACCAATCCAATTAGTAAGCAGCGTCACACCTACCAGCTTAGCAAGAGCGCCCCATGTTATTCAACGCCTTGCATTGTTTTATTGCAGGACGGACGCTGGCGCATTAACAATTGTTTGAATTACACTAAGGAGTTGTCTGTGGTCGACCCAGTCATCTTTGCGCTTGTGCTGCTGGTATTGCTGCAAACCAAGCATCTTTTCGCTGATTTTTTTCTTCAGACACCGCGCATGTTGCGAGATCGAGGTGTATATCTGCATTTTGGTCGGCTGCAGCATGCAGGATTACACGCCGCAGCTTCGCTGGTGGCGCTCGTTTTGGTAGGTGTGCCGGTTGCGCTGGCGTTTACAGTCGCAGCCATCGAATGGGTGGTCCATTTTCATGTGGACTGGGGCAAAGGGCGGTGGTCTGACCACAGTGGGCATAATCCGACACAGGCTGGTTTTTGGCGCGCTTTTGGTGTTGATCAAGCAATCCACCAGTGGACTTATGTCGCGATGGTTTGGGCTGTTTTGCCTTAGCATGCAGTGGCTCGGGTTAAATTTGCATTCATGCAACGGGCCCTAAGTCGACAAGTTGATTTGCGGGTGTGCTGCGCGATCCATGGAAGTCAGGCTGCTCAGCTTAGCCTGTGCTGGCTTACTGCGCTGGCCACGGTGCCTTTTTCATTGACAGCGTTGGTTTCTCTGGCGTTGATGATCCCAATATCGAGAGAGGGAAAACCATGATGAAAACCCGTGCTGCCGTTGCATTAGAGGCCGGCAAACCACTTGAAATCATGGAGGTCAATCTTGACGGTCCCCGCAAAGGCGAGGTGCTGATAGAGATCAAGGCCACAGGCCTGTGTCACACCGATGATTTCACCCGTTCGGGCGACGACCCCGAGGGTATCTTTCCAGCCATTCTGGGACATGAAGGCGCTGGCATTGTGCTTGAGATCGGCGAAGGCGTGACCACCTTAGAGCCGGGTGATCACGTTATACCGCTTTATACGCCAGAATGTCGTGAATGTTCGTACTGCCTGTCGGGTAAAACGAACCTGTGCCAGAAGATTCGCGTCACGCAGGGGCAGGGCCTTTTGCCGGACGGCACCACACGTTTTTCCATGTTGGATGGCACGCCGATCCACCACTACATGGGCTGCTCTACATTCGCCAACCACACTGTTGTGCCCGAAATCGCGCTTGCCAAGGTTCGAAAAGATGCACCTTTTGACAAGATTTGCTACATTGGCTGTGGTGTGACAACTGGGATTGGTGCGGTCATCAACACGGCCAAGGTTGAGATTGGCGCACGCTGTGTGGTCTTTGGGCTGGGCGGAATTGGGTTGAATGTCATTCAGGGTCTGCGTCTTGCTGGTGCGGATCAGGTCGTTGGCGTTGATCTGAACGACGACAAAGCCGAGGTTGGCACGTATTTTGGCATGACCGATTTTGTCAATCCGACAGAGGTTGAAGGTGATCTGGTTGCGCATCTGGTGGAGCTGACCGGTGGCGGTGCAGACTACACTTTTGATGCCACTGGCAATACGTCTGTCATGCGTACCGCTTTGGAAGCGGCGCACAAGGGTTGGGGCGAAAGCATTATTATTGGGGTGGCGCCGGCAGGTGCAGAAATCTCGACCCGTCCGTTTCAGCTTGTGACTGGCCGCGTCTGGCGGGGTACTGCGTTTGGCGGTGCCAAGGGTCGCACAGATGTGCCCAAGATTGTCGATTGGTATATGGATGGCAAGATCGAGATCGATCCAATGATTACACACAAGCTAACGTTGGATGAGATCAATTATGGGTTTGATTTGATGCACCAAGGCAAGTCGATCCGGGCTGTCGTCGAGTTCTGATAGGCTCTAAACTGCGCGACGAAACGCCACCGTAACAACGGCAATGGGCCTGGCCTCATTCATAATGGCTGCCGAAATTCCTGAAACATCAGGCGCCACCTCAAGGGTTGACCCGTTTGATTTCAGGCCACGTGAGGTGGTTCAAATCTTCTTATAACGTCGTGGGGCTACGGCTTGCGCAACAGCACATAGTCAGCAGCTGGATTTTGTCGCACCAACGGTGCTTCGCCAAAATGCTCAAGAGGCAACCATCCCCAAGCCCGACAGCGCGCGGATATGGTCAATGATGTCCTTAACGCCTGATCCGTGTCGCAAAGCTGCAAAAACAAAAGGTTTGCTCGCGCGCATGCGCCTCGCATCCCGGTCCATCACATCCAGCGAAGCGCCCACATGGGGTGCAAGATCTGTCTTGTTAATCACTAAAAGATCAGATTTGGTGATTGCTGGGCCACCCTTGCGTGGGATTTCTTCGCCTGCGGCCACGTCAATGACATAAAGTGTGATGTCGGCCAGTTCGGGCGAAAAGGTGGCACTTAGGTTATCGCCGCCGGATTCGATCAAGATCGCTTCGACCTCGGGGTGGCGCCTGCGCATTTCAGCGACCGCAGCCAGATTGATGGATGCATCCTCACGAATGGCCGTGTGCGGGCAGCCGCCGGTTTCCACTCCGATGATGCGGTCCCGTGGCAGGATCTGGCGGCGCATCAATTCCTCGGCATCTTCCTGCGTATAAATGTCATTGGTGATCACCCCGATGGAGTGTTGATCCTTGAGCGCAGCGGCGAGGGCGGCGGTCAGCGTGGTTTTACCCGCGCCGACAGGTCCGCCGATCCCTATCCGCAGGGGACCGTTGAGTTGTGTCATGACCTGAATATCCTTGGTTGCTGAGTCTCGTGGCGCATCGACGCGATGTCGGCGGCAAAACTGGTGGAAGAAAGGTGATCAAGGGATGCCCCCTTGTTGTCTTTTGCGACGCTCAAAATCGTGTTGGAAAGCCCCGCCAGCACCCGTTGCCCGTCTGTTTGCCCAAGGGGAAGGGTGCGCTGCGCTGCCGAGATTAGATTGCCTGCAAAGGCTTGCAGATAAAGTGGCAGTGTCCGCGCCAGCGGTATGCCTATGGCGCGGGCCGCACATCCAACGGCGACCGGATAAGTCAGGCCCTGCAATGGCAGCCCCCAAACAGCCCGGACCGTGTCGCAAAAGGCCCCACCCTGAAGATCGGTCTCCATCAGGCGTTCGGCACTGGCAGCAAAGGCGCGCGCGGTTGCGTCAATCTCGGATGGGTCCTCTGTGCTGTAGGCCACCGCCAACAAAATTGCATCAGCGCGACCCGAGCCATGCGTCAGCAGGTCTGAAAGCCACTGTCGCAGCGTTTGTGCATCGCGCACCGTTCCGTCAGCGATGACTTGTTCCAACCCATGAGAATAAGCAAACGCGCCGACGGGAAAGGCCGGCGACAGCCATTGCATCAATGTCAGGCCGTAGTCCGTCATGTGTGCGCATGGCTGTGATCGTGGCCATGGGTGCGCCCATGCCCATATGCGCCACCCTCTGGCGTGAACGGTTCGACCACTTCTGTCACTGACGCACCGATCTTGGCCAGCATGTCAGCCATCACATGATCGCGCTGGATCAGCAAACGGCTATCTTCGATCTGGCACGGAGTATGTCGATTGCCAATATGCCAGGTAATACGATGCAGCGCTGCCCCTGTGACAGCTAATAGAGGTTCAGGGGCAGCATCAATGCGGATTTCGCGGTGATCAGAGGTGATAAGAACGCCGCCGTGGTTTAGCGATGTTGTCTGCGGCAGGTCAACCAGAACCTGATTTCCCGAAGCAAGGGTCAGAACCTTGCGCCTCAGAAAGCGGTCTTCATAGGTCAGCGACACGCTGTCATCAGGTGTTTTGTGCGCATGGTCATGATAGCGCTGCGCTGTCAGCATGGGATGTTCCCTGCTGTCAGCTCCAGTCGCCGTTGATCATGATCTGATGCGCCGCGTCGCGCCGTTTGAGACCGCGCGCCCTGAGGTCTTCGTCCGACAGGGCATAGACGGCTTGCGTCTGTACCAATGTGCCGTGGGGGGGGCTGATGCGGGCAAAAAACACCGCGATGTGTTGGAGGATTGTCATGGAACACCTTCATTTTGGTTACTCCAGTCATATAAGTTCTTCGCCCCCTTTGATCAGGTCGCCGGATGCATTGCCGTTATCTGCTCTGTGCATAACGGCCCCCCAAATCTTCCAAGAAGTTTTCGCAACCGAGCCGGTCCTGTTGCAACATAAACGTTGTGTTGTTGTTGTCATGCCTGCGGCTCAAAACATGAAATAGCGTTGCGCCATGGGCAAAACCTCTGCCGGCGCGCATGTCAGCAATTCACCATCCGCGCGCACTTCGTAGGTTTCCGGGTGCACTTCGATATGGGGAGTCGCATCGTTAAGCTTTAAATCTTTTTTGCCGATGGCGCGTGTGTTTTTGACGGCCACCGTATCCTTAGCCAGCCCCAGAGATGCACCGATCCCCTCGGCTTGTGCCGCTGCTGACACAAAGGTCACTGCAGAGCGCTCTACAGATCGCCCAAACGCGCCAAACATGGGTCGCGAATAGACCGGCTGCGGTGTCGGAATCGAGGCATTCGGATCACCCATTTGAGCACAAACAATTGTGCCGCCCAACAACACCATTTCCGGTTTGACTCCAAAAAAGGCTGGATTCCAAAGCACCAGATCGGCCCGTTTTCCAGGTTCGATCGAGCCGATCTCATGGCTGATCCCATGGGCAATCGCGGGGTTGATCGTGTATTTTGCGATATATCGGCGGACGCGGCAATTGTCGTTGGCTCCGGTTTCTTCTGCGAGCCGCCCCCGCTGCTTTTTCATCTTGTCCGCAGTTTGCCATGTTCGGATTAGTACCTCGCCCACTCGTCCCATTGCCTGACTGTCCGAGGCAATGATCGAGAACGCTCCCATGTCGTGCAGGATATCTTCGGCCGCAATCGTTTCGCGGCGGATGCGGCTTTCGGCAAAGGCGACGTCTTCGGGGATCGACTTGTCAAGGTGGTGGCACACCATCAACATATCGAGATGTTCCTCGAGTGTATTCACAGTAAAGGGGCGTGTGGGATTGGTGGAAGAGGGCAGCACATGATCCTCGCCGCAGATCTTGATGATGTCGGGTGCGTGTCCGCCGCCCGCACCCTCGGTGTGAAAGGCGTGGATCGTCCGGCCCTTCATGGCAGCCACGGTATTTTCGACAAAGCCCGATTCATTCAGCGTGTCGGTGTGGATCATTACCTGCACATCCATCGCATCAGCGACGGACAGGCAGCAGTCGATGGCGCCGGGGGTGGTGCCCCAGTCTTCGTGCAGCTTCAGCGAACAAGCGCCCGCCTTTACCTGTTCTTCGAGTGCGGCAGGCAACGATGCATTGCCCTTGCCCGCAAAAGCCAGGTTCATTGGAAAAGCATCCGCCGCCTGAAGCATGCGTCCGATATGCCAAGGCCCCGGCGTGCATGTGGTGGCCAGCGTGCCATGGGCCGGGCCGGTGCCGCCGCCCAGCATGGTGGTCAGGCCGGAATGCAGGGCGTCTTCGATCTGCTGTGGGCAAATAAAATGGATATGGCTGTCAAATCCCCCGGCTGTCAGGATGCGGCCCTCGCCGGCAATGGCTTCTGTACCGGGGCCTACAATGATATCAACACCCGGCTGCGTGTCTGGGTTTCCGGCCTTGCCCACAGCGGCGATACGTCCGTCTTTCAGGCCAACGTCGGCCTTGTAGATGCCGGTGTAATCCACGATCAGCGCGTTGGTGATCACCGTGTCAACGGCCCCTCCGGCGCGTGTTGTCTGGCTTTGCCCCATACCGTCACGAATGACCTTGCCGCCACCAAACTTGACCTCTTCACCGTAAAGCAAGTTTGTGTCACCTCCGCCGCCACGGCCGCCGCCGGTTGCAGCGGCCCCCGCACGTTCGGCGATCAGATCCCGCTCGACCTCGATGATGAGGTCGGTATCAGCAAGGCGGACCTTGTCTCCAACGGTGGGGCCGAACATGGCGGCGTAATCTGCGCGTGGGATAGATGAGGGCATGTCAAGTCTCCAGAGTAGGGACGTGGGCATCGCTGAGGGCGTCGATGTCCAGCGTTTCGTTTGTGAAAGAGTTTGGGTTGGGCGTCAGATTGCCAACAGAATAGCCAGCGTTTTTGACCGTCTTATGCCGAGCTGCTGAGGTGTCAGCAGGCAAGTCGCGCGTTGGCCGAGCCAGCCGGCTACCGTATATCATATAATCCAAGCCACCCATTGTATGACAGTGCGATGCTCAAAGCGCGCCCATCACCTGCTGGTTAAATCCGTAAATCTTGCGCGCACCGCCGATGGGGATCAATTGAACGTCCCGTTCCTGGCCCGGCTCAAAGCGCACAGCCGTTCCCGCCGCGATATCCAGACGCGTACCGCGTGCAGCGTCGCGGTCAAAGGACAGAGCCGCGTTGGTTTCGCCAAAATGGTAGTGCGATCCGACCTGCACAGGCCGATCACCAGTATTGGCCACGCGCAGCGTGATGGGCTGTGCATTTGCATTCAGACTGATATCGCCATCTGCCACAATCATTTCACCTGGGATCATCTTTGACTCTCCTGTTTCATTGTTCCAAAAATAAGCATTTCCAACGGCTTTGCCCTAGCGAATGGGGTTGTGTACGGTCACCAATTTGGTGCCATCGGGAAAGGTGGCTTCGACCTGAACGTCGTGGATCATCTCGGGAATGCCCTCCATACATTGGTCGCGGGTAATGATATGGGCCCCGGCTTCCATCATCTCCGCGACAGAGCGCCCGTCGCGCGCACCCTCTACCACCGCGTCGGTGATCAGCGCGATTGCCTCTGGATGGTTAAGCTTGACTCCGCGGGCCAAGCGTTTGCGCGCCACTTCGGCGGCAAGCGCTACCAGCAATTTGTCTTTTTCTCGAGGGGTTAGTTGCATCGATTACAGTCTCCAGCAAAGGGGCAGGTGACCATCGGTCAAATGGTCAAGAATGGGCAAAAGAGTGGCGCGCAGGTCAAATCCTGTGGGCGCCAGCAAACGCAGCACAAGAGCGTCCGAAGCAATCATGCTGGCGCCTCCGGTTTCTGGCAAGAGCGCGCGCAGTGGTGCAAGCTGGACTTCGGCATCCGGCGCAACATAGGTCAGGCTGACCATGGCTGCGGCGCCCCCTCCAATGGCGGTTCGCGTCAATTGTGCCGTCATGTCGCCCCGCAAGCCCCAAGCATCGTGCACCAGCGGGCGTCCGGCACGCGTGACAGCGATCTTGTCCGCAATCTGGCCCGTTACGCGTGTTTCACCCATGGCAATGCGCCCAAAACAGACCGGCTCCACGATCAGCGCGCGCGCGCCCGGGGCCAGATCACAGGTCAGTCGCCGTTCAAGCGCGCAGCCGTCAAACAGAAGTGTCTCCTGTGGCAACCACCAAAGGGATGCATCCTCTGCCACCGTCAGCTTCGTGCGAATATGCCCAATCTGACCGGTGGAGGCCCTGTAGGCGCGTTCACAGGCCTGCGTTGTCAGGCACAAATGCGTCCCAGCCCCAACATGTGCGCTGTTGTCGAAGCAGTCGCCACCCGTCACCCCGCCCGAGGTGTTGAGCATCACACCGGTCAGGCCCTTGGGACTGCGCGGAAACACAACTTTGCTGGCGCCCTGTTGGTAAAGCCGGTCGATCATAGTTTTTGACCCTTGCGCTTTGGTCGAAAGACGCATGGTGCCGATCGCACGCGGTTGCGTGTCACAGCAGGGCAAAGGGGTAGCGTGAGAAGTCATATGATCTGTGCCAGTTATTCAAAGCCAGAATTGACCATGACCAAAGCGCTGCGACCAGTCTTGAGTTTAAATAGCGCGGAACATAACACCTAAATGCCTATAAATTAGGCAGTTTACGGCGACAATTTCAGGAGTCAGTCATCCGAAGCATGTATGTGTCCATGATCCAGCCATGATTTGCCCGTGCATCGGCCCGCATCTTGACGATCTGCGAGGCTGCTTCGTCTAACCTGCCTGAAGCGATGATCTGTTCGTTCATCCCCAGATAAGCTCCCCACCAGATGTCAAAACATCGCCCATCGAGCTGTTGAAAGGTGCATTCGCCATCCAGCATGACAACCAGTGTTTCGGTGCCATCGGGCCAACCGTGATCGCGCAACTGCCGTCCTGTGGTGATCGTAACGGGTGCGTTCAACGTGTTCAGCGGTATTGCATGTGCCGCCGTCAGGGCTTGCACGGCGGTAATTCCGGGCACGACCGTCACTTTGGGCTGGGGGATTAAGCGCGCTGCGATCCGCAGGGTGCTGTCGTATAGGGAAGGGTCGCCCCAAACCAAAAGTGCGACGCGGGTCGCATCGGGATGCTGCGCCATGGTCTGGGTCCAAAGCACTGCGATCTTGTCGTGCCAGTCATCGACCCGCTCAAGATAGGGCAGTGCGGGGTCGCGGGTCGGCATGTCGAAAACAGCAGTCTGGGCATCGCTGCGGATGTTGGCGATGATCTGCATACGCAGATCCGCAAGGTCGCTTTTCCCGAGGCCTTTTTGCGGGATCAGGAACAAGTCAGCATCTGCTATGGCGCGGTTGGCCGCGCCTGTCAGGTGGTCCGGATTTCCGGTGCCTATGCCAATCAGAAACAGCTGAATCATAAAACCTCTGTGCAAAAGGGCCGCATAATGCGGCCCCAACCCTCGTCTGCTTGTTTGTTTAGGCCGCGTTGAACAGTCGTTGTGTAAAGAGACTCGAAAGCTTGTGTGTGCGCGCTGTCTTAGCAGCGGCCAGAATGGCAAGATCTGCCACAGGCTCGACGATAATGACAAGCATATAAGCGGCACCAAAAGTTAATGCCGATTGGATGTTTTCAGCACCCACGCCTTGGCCATAGATTGCCCAGAATGCGACCCAAGCCACGATGCCGCCCTGATACACTGCTGACATTTTCAACACCTGTGAATAGTCTAAATCAACATAGGCGCGCGATTTGGGCACGATGCGCTTTGCCAAAGCGTGCAGGGCGAACAGCGGAAACAGTAGTGTTGTCATGTTGACAGCAAACATCGACAGATCGGATGGCGCAAAGAACATGCCCTGCAAAAGCAAGCCCAGTACAAGCCCAGCTGCCCCCGCCCCTGCACCGAGCACTAGGAACAGTGTGGTGCCCAGAATGAAGTGAACCTCGGATATCCCCACTGCAAAGTGCGGCATCACCTCGAAAAAGAAGAATGTGCCAATGGTCGCCAGCGCCGCCCGGACGGCAAAGGCCGGAAGTGCCGCCATTTTCAGATCATCTGCTGCCAGCTTCAGCGAATATGCTGCTGCTGCTGCGGCCGTGCCATAGGCAAAAGCCATCTTTGCGCCATCAACGACACCTGGTTCGATATGCATTTCAGTCTCTCCCCGCCACCCGCCCGGCAGCTTTTTGTGACCAGTGAACTGATCTGTTGCATGTGTGATGGCAGGTCTCCTGACTTGCGGGTCTCTGCGGGTCCGAACCTTCCCAGCCGTGCATGGCCAGTGGTTTTTCCGGTCCGCTCTCCGGTCACAGTTGCGGGGGCAGTCCGGGATGTTCGCCCGGTTCCCTTTTCAGACCCCAAAGGGTCACCATCGTAAAAATAGGTTTACACCGATCTTTCGTCTCAGCAAGTCCGTTCGCGGCATTTGATGGCTTGGATTGGTCGCGAGCAGCCGTTTTCAAAAGGGGGTACGGCAGATTGTCTTGGTTTGCCAAAGAATGACAGAACGCCAGATGTTCACCCGGTTGCCAATGCTCCATAAAGGATCAACACCGGGGCGTCGCTGATGTCTAAGGTCAATCGCCTTGCCAGTTCCTCGACAGTTGACCTGTGCAGGGCTTCTGCGGCCGTCGATACGCCTTTGGCCAGAAGTGCAGGCGTGTCTGGCGGCAGGCCGCCTTCAATCAGCATCTGCGCAAGTGCGGGAAAGGTGCGTTGCCCCATAAACACAACCGTGGTTGCCTGCGCATCGGCCAGAGCGGCCATGTTCAGATCCTCGGGCAGAGCGCCGGTCACGTCATGGCCTGTCACGAATTGCACCCGTCGGGCTGTGAGCCTGCGGGTCAGCGGGATGCCTGCCGCCGCCGCCGCAGCACATGCCGAAGTCACACCAGGGATGATTTCAAAGCCAATGCCCGCAGCCTTGAGCGCATCTGTCTCTTCCTCCAGCCGACCGAATGTGCCGCTGTCACCCGATTTCAGGCGCACCACCCGCTGCCCCTCTTGTGCGTAATCCACCAAAAGGCGGCTCACGTGGCTTTGTTTGGGCGATGGCCGTCCGGCGCGTTTGCCAACACCCACGAGGTCCGCCCCGGCGCGTGCATGTCCAAGGATTGGCCCTGCAGAAAGATCGTCAAAAAGCACGGCATCCGCCCGCTTGAGCCGGTCCACCGCCTTCAGCGTCAAAAGCTCTGGATCTCCGGGCCCCGATCCCACAAAGCTGACAAAGCCAGTCATGTTTCCTCTCCGGTGATCAGGTGAAAGAATGTGCCGGTGACATGGCCACGCCGCGACCCGCTTTGTGCAACAGGCGCGCCGTCCGCGTCAAACACCTGTGCCAGCCCTGCATCGGGTTGTTCAAGGATCGAAGAATAATGGAACTCGTGCCC
>JABITU010000085.1 GCA_018668195.1 Tateyamaria sp.
AAATCAAAAACGCCCGCGAGGGGTTTCCTCCGGGCGAACTGCTTCGATGATCAGGGTATGAGTCAAGGGGGGGCAGGTCTGTCAACAGCAAATATTGCGCGGCTTGAGCCTTTGAAGTGGGGTGGCTTCCGGTGGCTGGATTCTCGTCAAAGTGGCTTCCCTGGCTTCTGCTGGGTGGATTCTTGACAAAAATAG
The DNA here is from genome assembly GCA_018668195.1 of Tateyamaria sp. Next base: position 196 of record JABITU010000085.1, read on the forward strand.
TAAAATCCACCCTGCAAGCTGGGTGAGCCAGCGTAACCCACTGTATTATAGTAACATAATTCAAAGCTTCTGCAAAGGTGGCTTCCAAGTGGATTCCCCGGTGAAAGTGTCAGTCGCTAGAAAAATGCCGCGCTCAGCCCACCCGTATACGTTCGGGGCCGGGGAGGAACCATTGGGAGGGGGGTAGATCATGAGCGCAGTGCCCGGCCCACAGCCGACGTTGACCTGTCCTCCGTCACGCTGCGGTGCGGCCCGTCAGAGCCGACTTTCGCCGCAGTGCCGAAATCCGAACCCACCCGAATTCACACACTGCGGGACTTAGCGAGCTTTCGCCGCAGGTGCTCCAATGGCCGCTTTTGGTAGGAGTTTCTTCTAAACATCCCGAATGTATCTACGCTATTTCTTCAATCATGTATGTAATAAAAAGCCGCGTTCCCTCAACCAAGGCCGCGGCTCAATAGTTTCATTCTGCGGTTTGCATGCCTAAGCGTCGCAACACTCTTCGTTCAATCACAACAACGAACTGGTACAAGACGACTGATAGGAGGACAGAGACAAATGCAACAGTCCAGATCATACCAAAGTCGAGGTAGCCTCGCGATTGATTCAGCAAATTCCCCAGTCCACGACCGGTTGCCAGCCACTCAGCAATCATCACTCCCAGCAACGCCCTTGGGACAGTAAGACGCGTCGCCGCAAACAGATATGGTAGAGACGCGGGGATCGTAACCATCCGCATTTCTTGCCAAGCAGATGCGCCATAGGCGCGTGGCAAATCTTGTGCATTGCGCGGAACCAATGCGATCCCTTGAGCCAAAGTGACGAAAGCGGGAAAAAACGTCACAGAGATCGTCACCCACAGCGTCAAAGAGGTGCCGCGTCCGAATATGAGTACCAAGAGCGGGGTAAGCGCCACCAGCGGCATCGTTTGCGTGACAAGGGCCACAGGCATGAATGCGCGAATAGCGTTTGGAAACAGCCGTGTCGAGATTGCCAGCAGAAAGGCAAAGCCAATACCTGCCGCCATGCCCGCAAAAGTGATGGGAAGTGTTTCTGACAATGCCTGCAAGAGCTTTTCTTGTGCGACAGGGGCAGTCTTTGCGAAAAACAGATAATCTATCACCCCAAAAGGTGTTTTCCCTATCATCGCAGGCACGCCCGTTAGCACTATGAAGGCCCACCACAAAAGGAAAGGGAGCGAGACAACGCCTATCAGCATCATGGTCCGTTTCAGCTGTGATGTAGACACCGCCTCGCCGATCGCAGTGGCCGTGTTCAACGTCACAGCGCGCGTCGCCCCAATCAAGCGCCGTGAAATCAATGCAAAGAACAAGTATCCCAATCCTGCAATTGCGGTTGCGATCAGGCCAATGCCCCAAAGCCTGTCTGGTTCTCCTCGACCAAGCGATCCAAGCAGATAGGTTCCAAGTCCCCAACGGCCACCACCGCCAAACTCGGCCAGAATTGCCCCCAATACAGCGTTGGGGGCAGCAATCTGGAAGCCGGTAATAATGGTGGGCAAAGCGCTGCGCAGTTGAACCAGCCAAAGGATACGCCACCGGCCACCACCATAAGCCTTCACGAGGTCACTTGCCCTGCTGTCTGACTGGCTTATCCCGATGACCGTGGCTGTCATGGTCACGAAGTAGACCGCCAACGCTGCAAGGACGATACGGGGTGCCATGCCAGATAAGGTCAGCACAAGGATCGGGGCAATAGCGATCGGCGGTAGTGCAAAAACGGCGATATTCACGCCGCGAAAGAGGCGCAACAATGTCGGCGACATCGCGAAAGCCACCCCCGCTATCAACGCAATCGCATTGCCAATCAGAAAACCGACGCCGGAAGCATAAAGTGTCGCCCAGATATGGCGCGGATAATCTGCGCGGTCTTCCCACAGCCGGATCAGGATTTCACTAAACCCCGGCAAGGCACCACTGGCGACTAGATCCATGCGGCCCGCGATTTCCCAGACCAGAAGCAAGATCGCAACATTGCGCAGGCCTGTCGGCACCCTAGCCATGCAGCACCGAAGCGATACGATCTGTCAAAGCATGGAATGCTGGATCTGAGAATAAGTCTGGCTGACGGGGGCGTGCAAAGGGCACATCGATAATTTCGACAATCCGACCGGGGTTC
>JABITU010000086.1 GCA_018668195.1 Tateyamaria sp.
CCACTGCCAACTGGCAATTTCCGAGCCAATAGATCCGGACCATCACCGGGAGGGGAGAATAATGACAGGCGTGACACTCAAAAAGACGGTCAAGAAATACGGGGCCACACAGGTGATCTTTGATGTCGACCTGACAATCGAAGATGGCGAATTCTGCGTTTTCGTCGGGCCGTCGGGATGCGGCAAGTCTACGCTACTGCGTATGATCGCAGGACTTGAGGAGACAACGTCTGGCCAGATCAACATTGGCAATCGCGACGTGACCCACATGGACCCTGCCGCACGTGGCATTGCAATGGTGTTTCAAACCTACGCGCTTTATCCACATATGACGGTCCAAGAAAACATGGGCTTCGGCCTAAAGATGAACGGCGTCAACAAAGCCGAGATCAAACGCAAGGTCGATGGCGCCTCAAAGATCCTCAAACTTGATGAATACCTCGAACGAAAACCGGCAGCCCTTTCAGGTGGGCAACGGCAGCGGGTGGCCATCGGCCGCGCAATCGTGCGCGGACCAGAGGTGTTCCTATTTGACGAACCACTATCAAACCTTGACGCAGAACTGCGCGTCGACATGCGGGTCGAGATTGCGCGCCTTCACAAAGAACTGGGCACGACAATGATCTATGTGACCCACGATCAGGTCGAAGCGATGACATTAGCCGACAAGATCGTAGTGCTGCGGGCCGGACATATCGAGCAAGTTGGCAGCCCTATGCATTTGTATCAAGATCCTGACAATAAATTCGTGGCGGGTTTCATCGGATCGCCCGCGATGAACTTTGTGAACGGCGTGGCCGCCGCGGGCGGCGTGCGCGTGCCCGCATTGTCCGATATCGTAATCCCCACGACCGTAAACCTGCCCGCACCGGGCACAGCCGTAACCGTAGGGATGCGCCCGCAGGACATGCAACTGACTTCAGCAGCCTCACCCATCACGTTGGATATACGCGAACGACTTGGTGGCGTGGCTTATGACTATCTCAACACGCCAACCGGCGAACGGCTTGTTGTCGAGTCCAAGGGTGATCTCGCCATGGAAGAAGGTACGGCGGTCACCATCGCTTTCGACGAGACGCGGGTGATGTTCTTTGATGCCCAAACCGAAGCGCGCCTGCGCTAAGCACACTACACATCGGGCAAAAGGCCGCTGTTCCCAAATGGACAGCGGCCTTTTTTATGGGGAAAGCGTCGTTCAAATTTAATCCACAAGACGCCTAGTCCTTGTACTACTTTATATGAATAACTTACCTTTATGTTCGATTATTGATATAGTTATTAAGATTTAAGTGGATAAAAATGGTAAAATAATGCGCTTTATAATGTTGTTAAAAATCATAATACAGTCAATGTATGATAGCCCTGTGGATAAACAGTTGCTTCACACCAGACGTTAATTGCAACACCCTCGGAAACAGCGGGCTAATTCGGTCTCTCTGGCGACCTTCATGGCCAAAACTGCGGCGATAGCACAACGAACTAGACCAAAATGACCTATTCAAGCGCTGCATGCACTAGGGCGCGTATACTCTTTATATGGTTAAGAAAAAATTACTTCGCTACGCAGATGCGCGCAAATAATCCATAATCGCAGGCCGCACATTCATATCGCCCCGATGCCGCGCATCCGCTATTATCTTGCGCACATCGTCAAGGTTTGTGCGCCGCAGTAGTGACTTAACCGGCCCGATGGACGCGGGGCGCATTGAAAGTGTCCGTAAGCCGATAGCCGCCAAGCACAACGCTTCTACCGGACGGCCTGCGTCCTCTCCACAAAAGGACAAGGGCGTGCCAGTCACGTTGCAGCGCTCAACAATCCTCTCAATAAAGCTTAAGAAAGACACGTTTAACGTGTCGTAGCGTCGCCGCACCCTTTCGTTTTCTCGGTCTGCAGCAAAGAAAAATTGCTTAAGATCATTGCCCCCAATCGACAAAAAATCGACTTCTTCAAAGAACTTCTGCGGCGCGAAGGCAAGGCTGGGTGTTTCCAGCATCGCGCCCACCTTGATGTCGGTTGGCAGTACGTGGCCCAACCGACGCTCGCGTTCGATGGCTTTGTCCATTTCAGCCTTGGCCTGATTGTACTCTTCGTATTGCGCCACAAATGGAAACATTACCGTCAAGGGTTTGCCATTGGCCGCCCGCAGCAACGCCTGCAATTGCATCCGCAAAACGCCCGGCTTGTCCAGCCCCACGCGTATGGCCCGCCACCCCAATGCCGGGTTCGGCTCGTCATTGGGCTTCATATAGGGAAGCACCTTGTCTGACCCGATATCAAGAGTGCGAAACACCACTCGCTTGCCCACTGCGGCATCCAAAACCCGTGTATAAAGCGCACTCAGCTCAGAGCGTTTTGGCATCTGATTGCGAACAAGAAACTGCAGTTCAGTACGGAACAGCCCCACACCTTCGGCACCCGAACCCGCAAGCGAGGGCAGATCCGCCATCAGCCCGGCATTCATATGCAGGCCAATGGTCGCGCCACACAAAGTTTCCGCCGGTTTATTCCGGATTGATTCATAGCGCTTGAGCGCCGCCGCCTGCATCGCGATCTTGTCACGAAAAGCAGTTACGACCGTGTCGTCAGGGCGCAGGTGAACAATGCCCTGTTCGCCATCAACCATAACATGATCACCGTTCAGCGCCTCAACCGTGGCGCGTTCGGCATGCACGATCAATGGGATCGCAAGAGCCCGCGCAACGATCGCTGCATGGCTGCCCACTGATCCCGCCTCGAGGATAATTCCCTTAAGCGACCGTCCATAATCCAACAACTCGGCTGGGCCGATATTCCGTGCCACAAGGATCGGATCATCGGGCAGTTTGGCGCCCATGTCGCGCCCTTGCCCAGTCAAAATCCGAAGCAACCGGTTCGAAAGGTCATCAAGATCGCTTAACCGCTCACGCAGGTAACTGTCCGTGACTTTACCCATGCGCGCGCGGGCCAGAGATTGTTCTTTTTCGACGGCTGCCTCGGCACTCAGGCCCCGGCTGATGTCTTCTTCCATCCGTCGCATCCAACCTTTGGAATTGGCAAACATCCTATAAGTTTCCAGAACCTCGGTCTGTTCTTTATCTACTGTGGAAAAACTTAGCATCTTGTCCACGCCCACACGCAGCTGCTCAACTGCTTCGGTTAGCCGTTCCAATTCGCGTTTTGGGTCATCAGCGACCGGGTTGGTGACAACAACGCGCGGTTCGTGCAACCAGACATGGCCTTCGGCAACGCCTTCTTGTCCAACAGTTCCACGCATCATAGCGGGCTGGCTGTGACGGGCCTCCATCGCGCTGCCTTCGCCAACGAAAGCACCCAACTCGGCCATTTCCGCCAGCACCATTGCAACCACTTCCAGCGCATAAACTTCGTCAGCGGAATACTCCCGCGCATTCTTGGACTGAACAACCAAGACGCCCAAGGTTTCACCCAAGCGCAAAATGGGTACACCAAGAAAGCTCGAATACACCTCTTCGCCCGTTTCAGGCATAAAACGGAAACCCTTGGCCTGAGGGGCATTGGGCGTTTTGATAACTTGACCGCGCCGCGCCACACGGCCCACCAAACCCTCTCCCAAGCGCATCCGTGTCTGGTGGACGGCTTCAGGGTTCAACCCCTCCGTCGCGCAAAGTTCCAACGTTTCTTCATCGCGGAACAGATAAATCGAACACACTTCGCTGCCGATGCTCGACGCGATCAAGGCCGTGATATTGTCCAGCCTTGCTTGCCCCGTGTCGTCGCCCGCCATCGCGTCGCGCAATCGGCCCAGCAATTTTCGACTTTCAGTCTCAATGCGTTCGGCCATGGCCGCGCGTCTCCTGTTTTGTGCGATCTCAGTTTAGATCACACACCGATCAAAGCGAAATGATATTCTTGCATTGCGCTCGGGGCTGTTCCTTCGATGTTCGCACTTTTGCCAAACAAACAAGCACGGCGGTCCCATTGGTGGCGCTGCCCTAGGCGGCTTTTTCCAATTCGAACGCATCATGTAACGCCTGCACCGCCAATTCCATGTACTTACGATCAATCAACACACTGATCTTGATCTCAGAGGTGGTGATAACGCGAATGTTGATGCCCTCGGCACTCAGAACACGGAACATTTTGGCTGCAACGCCGGTGTGGCTGCGCATACCAATGCCCACAACGCTGACCTTGGCCACGTCTGTGTCCGCAATCAATTCCTGAAAGTTTATGGTGCCTTTACCCTTTGCATCAGCCATGGCGTTTTCGGCGCGCGCCACTTGATCGGTTGGGCACGACCATGTCATGTCGGTGCGCCCTTCTTCGGCGATGTTCTGGACGATCATGTCGACATTGACACCTGAGTCGCTCAGTGCGGTAAAGATCGTCGCCGCGATTCCGGGCCTATCCGCCACGCTCACCAACGTCATCTTGGCCTCATCGCGAGAATAGGCGACGCCAGCTACTACATTGCTTTCCATGATGTCCTCCTCTGAGCAGACAAGGGTGCCTGCGTCATCGCTTGGCTCTTCAAAACTCGACAAAACGCGCAAGCGCACGTCATAGCGCATCGCCAGCTCAACCGACCGGGTCTGCAGCACTTTGGCACCAAGGCTCGCCAGCTCCAACATCTCTTCAAAGGCTATCTTGTCGAGCTTGCGCGCCTTGGGCGACACGCGCGGGTCGGTGGTGTAAACCCCGTCCACGTCCGTATAAATGTCACAGCGTTCCGCAGAAAACGCCGCCGCGAATGCAACGGCGGTCGTGTCGCTGCCCCCGCGGCCCAGCGTCGTGATCCGCCCCTCTGGGCTAAGGCCTTGAAATCCCGCAACCACCGCCACGCGCATGCCTTCACTGAATTTGGCTGTAATGTTCTCGGTCGGTATGTCTTCGATGCGGGCGCTTGAATGTGCCGAGGTCGTGCGCAATGGCACTTGCCAGCCCTGCCAGCTGCGCGCCGGGACATCCATTTCTTGCAATGTCAGTGCCATCAGTCCAGCAGTGACATTCTCGCCGCTTGAAACGACCGCATCATATTCTCGTGCATCAAAAAGCGGAGAGGTCTCGTTGACCCAACCGACCAACTCATTGGTTTTTCCAGACATGGCAGAGACGATGACAATGACGTCATAGCCCTTGGCCACTTCGAGGCCAACACGCTTGGCCGCTCGCCGGATACGATCCAAAGTCGCCACAGACGTGCCGCCGAATTTCATGACTAGTACTGGCATCGCAGGCCCCGAAATACGTTCCGCAAGCCCTTAGCGCCCCGGCCTGCTAAGTGCAAGGCGCGCCAGCTACGCCGTTCGCACAATCGTGTCACGGCAATCATATGGTTCGACAATGTTGCTGCCCTGTACGCGGCTCAAACGATACAGTCAGTAGTCATGCGCGCGGCCATCCCACGTCTCAAAACAGCCCGTCGTTTCATGCGATAATTCATCGAACCGATCAACCAAACCTGTCACAGCTTCGTCGACCGTAATGGCTGCGGCTGCCCCGCCCATGTCGGTCTGCACCCAACCCGGATGATAGATGCCAACCGCGATCTCGCCCGCCAGATCAGCAGCAAGATTGCGGCCTACGTTCAAAACCGCCGCCTTGGATGCCCGATAGATATAGCTGCTGCCGGGCGCATGTGTGTGCGACGCCATCTGAGACGAAATGATTGCAACCTTTGGTGCGGCCGCCGCGCGTAAAAGCGGCAGCAAGGACTGGATCGTCAAAAAGACCCCCGCCACGTTTGTTGCAAAGCTTTGCGACCACAAATCAGGCGCGTAGCCCGTTTCTAAATCCTCTCCCTTGTCCAAAAACACTCCCGCATTGCAAACCAGTAAGTCAATCGGCTGGTTTTTTAGCGCTGCTGCCATCTCGGCATGATCGGCAGGTTGGGTAACGTCCAAGGTCATCGCAGCACCCACCGACCGCCCAGTTGCGGTCACCTGATGGCCTTCGGCAATGTAATGGGCAGCAAGGCCCGCTCCGATCCCACGTGTTGCACCTGTAATTACAATATGCATCCGTCAGTTTGCTTTGCGTGTTGGAATAAAAGGCAACGGCATCACGGGCACGCCATCTTCGATGAGAGACTTGGCTTCTGCCCCGTTTGCCTCGCCCCAGATTGCGCGCTCTGGCACGTCACCCAAATGCATCGAACGGGCTTCCTCGGCAAAACTGCCGCCAACATAAGTTGCATTCTTTTCAACTTCTTTACGCATTTTAGACAGCGCATTGGTCACGTTTTCCGGCGCAGTTTTCGCTGGCGCATCAGACAATACAGGCGCGTCTGATTTTTCTCGTGCGGTGCTCACATTCGGGGCCATGATCGCCTTGGCCACATCCGTTCCACCACAGACCACGCAACTTACATGACCGCCCGCGCGCAAGCTGTCGTAAGCTGCTGCAGAGGCAAACCAGCTTTCGAACATGTGTCCTTCACTGCATTTTAGAGCATATTTGATCATTATGACTGTATGAACTCAAACGGATTTTTACACCAGGTAATTTAGGTCGTTGGATGGAAATTACAATTGTGTTCAGAGCACTGGGCGCGGATCAAAATCACGCAAAATACGGGACAGCTCTGGCTCTCCGACCCTAAGCGCCGCCTGTTTTCGACTGAACCATTTACGCTCGCGCTGACCTTTTTCAGGGAAATCCGAAGCCAGAGATTTCACATGAACCGAATAAACCATTGCGACGCAAGGCAGCATTTCGTCATTGGCCATCAACTTCGAAAAAGAATAAAGCCCAAGCGGCTGCGCATCCGGTCGACCGATCACGCCGGCTTCTTCCCATGCTTCTCGCGCCGCGCTTTTTTGTGGCGTGAGTCCATCAATGGGCCACCCTTTGGGTAAAATCCACCGTCCCGTGCGCCGTGTGGTCACCAAAAGAACCTGTACCTTGTTCGATTTTATACGGTAACAGAGTGCCGCGAATTGCGTACGCACCGTTGTCTTGGGCGCGTTGCCAAAATGAAGCGGCAATTGTTTGATCAATGGAGCGGTCACTGCAAGAACCTCTGGTTTTTTTATTATCAATACGGCATCTGGTTCAAAAAAACCAGTTTATCGTTATTTTTCAATATACGCCACGCCGGTCATGGCATTTCGAAACATATGTCACTGAATTCCACTCTTGAGCAGACCCGCGCCTTGTCTAATAGTGTTCGGGTGATGAAAACCTCTCGCTGGATCAAAGGTTTGACCTTCGCGCTGTGCTGGGTCTTTTGCGCAAGTTCTGGCGTTGCAGCGCCGGTGCGCATCTTTGCTGCAGCCAGCCTTCAGGGGCCGTTGGATACCATTGTAAATAATTGGTCAGAGCATGTTGTTATCAGCTACGCAGGCAGTGGAACTCTTGCGCGGCAGATCAGCCAAGGTGCGGCCGCCGACGTTGTAATCCTGGCAAATACGGTCTGGATGAATTGGCTAGTGGATCGCGGCGATATCGCACGCCCAGTGACCGACATCGTTTCAAACCAGCTCGTTCTGATTGGCCCTGCATCTGCGCTGGCCTTGCCAAACCCTGATCCGCAAGCCCTGCTTGATAGGCTGGCAGGAAGCCGCCTTGCAATGGGGCAGCATCTGTCGGTGCCCGCTGGAATCTACGCCCAAGCCTGGCTAGATCATATTGACGCTTGGGCCATTATGCGTCCACATCTTGCCGAAACCGACAACGTGCGCGCCGCACTTTCCCTTGTGGCACGGGGCGAAGTGCCACTTGGTGTCGTTTATGCATCCGATGCGTTCGCAGACGCGCGCGTATCTGTGCTCTGGGCGATCCCTGACGATCATCACCCGACAATCCGCTACCCCGCCGCAGCACTCACAGATTCGGGCGCCGAATTCCTCGCCTATCTTAGCACCCGCACAGACGCCTTTGTCGCCGCCGGGTTCACGGCGCTGCCATGATGCTGGAACCCGCCGGATGGGAGGCCCTGCACCTTTCGCTTCTCGTCGGGGTCACCGCGACGGCACTGGCCTTACCGCTGGCGATCTGGGTTGCCTGGCTTTTGGCGCGACGGGACTTTTGGGGCAAGGCGGCGCTGAATGCGTTTGTGCACTTGCCTTTGGTTCTTCCCCCCGTTGTTACCGGCTATTTGCTACTGATTGCATTCGGGCGCACTGGCCCAGTCGGCCGGTTTCTTGAGGAAACGCTCGGGCTTGTATTCGCCTTTCGCTGGACCGGTGCGGTATTGGCCGCGATTGTCATGGGCTTTCCATTGATGGTGCGCGCGATACGCCTCGCCATTGAAGCGGTCGACCCCAAGCTGGAAGAGGCCGCACGCACGCTCGGCGCGCCCGAGTGGGCGGTTTTTCGCACTGTGACCTTGCCACTGATCTTACCGGGCATTCTTGCTGGCGGGGTCATGGGCTTTGCCAAGGCTATCGGCGAATTTGGCGCAACGATCACATTTGTTGCCAATATTCCTGGCGAAACTCAGACGCTGCCCTCTGCCATTTATGTTTTATTGCAGGTGCCCGGCGGAGAAGACGCAGCGCTACGTCTTGTGCTGTGGGCCTGCGTTCTTGCGCTTGGCGCCGTAGTCCTGTCAGAATGGCTGGCCCGACGGGTCGCCGCGCGGATTGCAGGCACATGACGCTCTTGGTCGCAATGACACACCGGGCCGGTGATCTGACGCTCGACGTTCAGTTTGAAGCGGGGCCCGGCGTTACAGCGCTGTTTGGGCGTTCTGGTGCCGGCAAGACGACAATCGTGAACGCTGTTGCGGGATTGTTGCGGCCTGATCACGCCGAGATTTCGCTAAATGGGACAGTTTTCAACAGCGCTCGAACCTGCCTTGCTCCTCATAAGCGCCGCGTCGGCTATGTATTTCAGGATGCGCGGCTTTTCCCACACCTGACCGTCGCACAGAACCTTGATTATGCGACTCGCTTTGGGGCCAAGCCCAAGGTGCGTGACAACATCATCGAGATGCTGGACATCGCTGGGCTTTTGGCACGTCGACCTGCCTCGCTGTCGGGCGGCGAGCGGCAAAGGGTAGCTCTGGGCCGTGCACTTTTGGCTGCGCCTGAACTTTTGCTAATGGACGAGCCGCTCGCCGCGCTTGATGGTCCACGCAAGGCAGAAATCCTACCCTATCTGGAACGGCTTAAATCCGAGGCAGCAGTGCCGATCCTTTATGTGTCTCACGCAGTAGACGAGGTCGCGCGGCTGGCCGATCACATGGTGCTGCTGTCGGGCGGGCAGATTGTGCGACAAGGCCCGCTGTTCGACGTTATGGCAGATCCAGCTGCTATACCGCTTTTGGGCGTGCGCGAGGCAGGCGCAGTCCTGCGCGGCACAGTCGTCAAACACGGCGCTGACGGGCTGAGCACTTTGCAGCTGGCGGCGGGGCCCATCCAGCTACTGGGCGTATTGGCCCCAGTCGGCGCAGAAATCCGGCTGCGCGTGCTTGCTCAGGATGTTCTGTTATCACTGGAACGGCCCACTGGTCTGAGCGCACAAAACATACTGCCAGTCACAGTCACCTCAATCCGGACTGGCGACGGGCCAGGAGCAGCAATTGCGCTGAACGCAGAAGGCGACGCGCTGTTGTCGCGCGTGACGGCGCGCGCGGTGTCGTCCATGGGTCTTCACCAAGGCCAACAGCTCTTTGCAATCCTCAAGGCCACATCCGTTGCGCAGTCAGCCATTTCTGCGCAACCGGGCTAGCGCAAGCCGCGCATCTGCTCGCGCAAACGCTCAATCATTTCATCGTGGGGCACTTCCGCCTCGATGGCCAGTCGGCGCAAGCCAAAATGCACATGGGCCATATCAGTGTAATAACTGGTGTAGGCATAGTTGGTGGCGGCTCCCACCACGGCCCCTAGAATTGGCACAGCCTGAGCAGACAGTTTTTGGCCCATCACCACAGCAAGACGCGGGGCAACACGGGCGATGACCGCCTGCATCGCCGTTCCAGTTAATGCCAACCGCGCCGACAAAAATGCAATGTCGCTGCCGTCATCATGGTCGAGTGGTCCTGCCGCTGCAAACACTTGAACGCAATCAAAGCGAACCGACTCCGTCGTCGGATCGAACCCGTGCTCGGCAGCAACGCCCTCGATCACCCGCAACAGCAAGGTCGTTGTCACTGGTAGCTCAGCCAGTGCCGTCGGCAGGCCACCAAGACCGCCAGCCGCCCCCATCGCAGTGCCGACCGCAGTGTTCAGCCACTCAGCCTGATCTGGAACCCATGCGCGCGACCGGCTGGCAGCATTCAGAGCTTGCACTAATGCTGCCAGCGTGGCGACATTCAACTTTTCCGATACAGGCGTCGGCAAGCGGTCGAGCAAATTGTCAGCCCGTGTGCCCAATAGGTTCAGGACCTGAATGCCCAAGCCTCCCGCCGCCTTGTACCGCGCGGCGATGCGCGCAAGCTCGGTGTTGGGGTCGATCGGCGGCGGTACAACAATTTCAGTCATAGGATTACAAGTGGAGGGGATCGCACATCTTTTCAACCCAGCCGCGCGACATCGCCTGTCACACCGTCCCAGCCACCGCGGCGCATCGCGCGACCCAGAACACGGTCTGGGTTGGTTGGCGGGGGCATGACGACTCCATCCAGCTGTTCGAATCCAAAGCGTCTGTAATAAGGTGCATCGCCCACAAGCATCACCCGCGACCAACCCAGCGGTTCAGCTACGGCCAGCGATGTCTCTATCAACTGCCGCCCAAGCCCCTCGCCCTGCCGTGTCGGATGCACCGCTACAGGCCCCAGCAACAAGGCCTGCTTGCTGCCAATCCGCACAGGCCAATAGCGGATCGCCCCTGCAAGGATCCCGTCGCCGTCTCGTGCCACATGGCTCAGACCCACTTCGGGCGGCACTCCGTCGCGCAAGCGGTAGGACGACAACGCCTCGCGCCCAGGCGCAAAGCAAAGGTCATAAAGAGCCTCCACTTCCCACCAGTCATTCTGGATCTCGCGTTTCAGGTGGTACATCAGGGCAAGGCTTTTGTCGTCTGGACTGGCCTCTGGACTAGCATGGAGGTAATGCTGTGGCAAACCACCAAATCCGGAGCTAAAATGTTCTACCGTCCTACCGATGGCCACGGCCTTCCGCATAACCCGTTCAACGCCATTATCACGCCTCGCCCTATTGGCTGGATCTCAACACGCGGCGCAAACGGCTCTGACAATCTCGCCCCCTACTCCTTTTTCAACGGAGTGGCCTATGTGCCGCCACAGGTCATGTTTGCCTCAACCGGATCAAAAGAGGACCGCGACGGCACAAAGGACAGTGTCTCTAACATCCGCGAAACGGGTGTGTTTTGCGTGAATGTGGTGGAATACGCGATGAAGGACGAAATGAACCAGACCTCTGGCCCATGGGAGGCTGCAACCGACGAATTCGCGCTCGCCAACATCCAAAAGGCCGAATGCTCAGAGATCGCTTGCCCCCGTATCGAAGGCGCACCAGCCACGATGGAGTGCCGCTTGACCCAAATGGTCAAAATCGAGGGAGAGGCAAACTATGTTGTGTTCGGCGAAGTCATCGGCATCCACCTGCGCGACGATTGCATTGTCGACGGCATCTTTGATGTGCTGCGCTTCAACCCTCTGACCCGTTTAGGCTATCGCGATTATTCGGTCGTACGCGAAAAGTTTAGCCTAAAACGACCCGGAGAGTGACGACCGCGCATATGTCCAAGCGACATGCGCTCGAGCCATTTTGTGCAATTTCCCAGCGGCCGTTTTCCGCCCCTCAGTGGCCGCCCAAGATACCCGTGCGCACGTTGTAATCTGTGGCGATCTCGTAGTCGGGATCGTCATCACTGTCGATCATCAAGTGACCAGCATTCGTAAGCAAACGGTGGCAATCGCGGGTCAGATGGCGCAGCTGTACCTGCTTACCGACACCCTTATATTTCGATGCCAACGCCTCGATTGCCTGCAAAGCAGACTGATCGACCACACGGCTATCAGCAAAGTCCACGATCACTTGCGATGGGTCATTCTCTACTTCGAACATTTCGATAAACCCGCTGGCCGAGCCAAAGAACAATGGCCCTTGGACCTGATATACTTTTGCCCCCTCAGGCGTTTCATATGACTTTGCGTGGATGCGTCGCGCATTGTTCCATGCATAGGCCAGCGCAGAGACAATCACACCCACGACCACCGCAACAGCCAAGTCTTCCATAACTGTCACGACGGTCACAAGTACGATCACGAACGCGTCCGTCAAAGGCACCTTCCGCAAGATTTTCAAACTGTTCCAGGCGAATGTGCCGATAACGACCATGAACATTACGCCGACCAGTGCCGCGAGTGGAATCAGCTCGATCACACTGGACCCAACAAGAATGAATGCGAGCAAGAATAAAGCCGCAGCGATACCGGCGATCCGGGTCCGGCCGCCTGATTTGACGTTGATCATGGACTGACCAATCATCGCGCACCCGCCCATGCCGCCAAAGAAACCCGTTGCCGTGTTGGCGACGCCCTGTGCAATGCATTCCTGCGATGCGCCGCCCCGCTGACCTGTCAAATCACCAACCAGATTAAGCGTCAGTAGGCTTTCGATCAGGCCAATGGCCGCGAGAATAACAGCGTAAGGCAATATGATCTCAAGCGTTTCCCATGTCAGTGGGACCATTGGAATGTGGAACAAGGGCAGACCGCCTTCGATGCTGGCCAGATCGCCCACGCGCGGCACATCCAACCCAAATCCAATCACCACTGCAGCAACAATCCCGATGCCTGCCAGCGGGGCTGGAAACGCCTTTGTGATGCGCGGTGCAACCCAGATGATTGCCATCGTCGCACCCACAAGCACCAACATCAGGATCAAAGGTGTCCCGCTAAGCCAGTCGCCTCCTGCCATGCCATGGCCAGACGCCTCGGCACTGCCCGGCACCTTGAATTGGGTCAGTTGAGCCAAAAAGATCACAATGGCCAGCCCGTTGACAAAACCAAGCATCACAGGGTGTGGTACCAGCCGGATAAACTTACCCCACTGCATGACACCTGCAAACACTTGCAGTAGCCCCATCAAAACAACCGTCGCAAATAGATACTCAACACCATGCTGGGCAACAAGTGCCACCATCACCACCGCAAGCGCGCCCGTCGCACCAGAAATCATGCCTGGACGGCCACCGAATACAGCAGTGATCAGACCGACCATGAACGCCGCATACAGTCCAACCAAAGGGTGCACTCCGGCGACAAAGGCAAAGGCCACTGCCTCAGGCACAAGAGCCAGTGCCACGGTCAGCCCGGACAACAGTTCCGTCTGAATTTGACCTGGCGTCAGCTTTACCTGCCCTGGCGAGATCGAAAAATCGCCAAACCGTGTCTTGGTACGCATGTTCGAGAAGTCGAAAAAGGCCATATCGGCTCCGTCTATGTAATTGTTGCTGCGGACTAACCCATCTAGGTCGCAATGACCATGGGGCGCTGTCCAATGACAATATTTGCATAATAAGTAGCAGAAGAGGGTCATAAGTCCCGGTCTACTTTGGCATACAGCAAGCGTTGTTGCTGCGCCTTGACACTGCTGTTGGCGGCACAAAAACACAAACTTTGGGCTTGGATTTCCAGCCATGATCCTTTTCGACAAGACACGGTAACGCGCGACGATGTGAACGAAAGATACCCAAGACAACCAAACCAAACATTTGTCCAAACCGCTGCGATATCTGACAGTTCTGCCTGACTTGCGCTTTGTTTCTCGCGGGGGCTGTACAGTCCGCGCGCGCGTCATATACAATTTAGGTAAAGGCTTTTGTTGACCGACACGCCCCGGCAACACAACAACAATGAGGCACCGCATGACCCAAACCAAAATCGCCGTCATCGGCGGCTCTGGAATTTATGATATCGAAGGGCTGCAAGGGGCCGAATGGGTCAGTGTTGAAACGCCATGGGGCGCCCCTTCGGACCAGGTGTTGACTGGAACACTCGAAGGCACGCCCATGGTATTTCTGCCGCGCCACGGGCGGGGACATGTCCACAGCCCTACCACCGTGCCCTACCGCGCTAATATCGACATTCTCAAACGGCTCGGTGTGACGGATGTTATTTCTGTCTCTGCCTGCGGATCATTTCGCAACGAAATGGCGCCTGGCGATTTTGTTGTTGTAGATCAGTTCATTGACCGGACGTTTGCGCGCGAAAAATCATTCTTTGGTACGGGCTGCGTCGCCCATGTGAGCGTGGCGCACCCGACCTGCCCGCGCTTGTCGGCAGCTTGCCTGTCGGCGGCAAGTGACGCAGGTATCACCGTGCATGATGGTGGCACTTATCTAGCGATGGAGGGTCCGCAATTCTCGACCCTCGCGGAATCAAACATGTACCGCGAAAGCTGGGGCGCAGACGTGATCGGCATGACCAACATGCCCGAGGCCAAGCTCGCCCGCGAAGCAGAGCTATGCTATGCGTCAGTTGCGATGATCACCGACTATGACAGCTGGCATCCCGACCATGGCGAAGTGGATGTCAACGATATCATCCGTACCTTGCTGGGCAATGCTGACAAGGCCCGCGATCTGGTGCGCCGCCTGCCTGCCTTGCTCGGGGCTGACCGCGCGCCTTGCCCCCATGGCTGCGACCGCGCGCTCGAATATGCCATCCTCACAGCGCCAGATGCCCGAGACCCAGCGCTGTTGCAAAAGCTGGACGCGGTTGCAGGGCGGGTGCTGTAACGGAAAACACTGCGTCAGCCTAACGGCTGGGATGTTCTGATGTGCCGCGCGATCAGTTGTTTTTGTTTTCTTCCTGTCGGCACAGGACGCGCCGGCCTTGGGGTGAAATTCACATCGGCGACCTGTGGAAAGATTGCCAAAATTTCCTCTCGGGCCTCAGGGCTCAGAGATTTCAACGCTTCCGGGCCAGTGAACAAACTTTCGGTTGGTGCACCTTCGGCGAATATCACCTCGTGTTCATCAAAAAGCAGGTGAAAATATTCCACGTCATTAACGTCTTCATCAATGAAGACACCCGGCAATTCGGTGAGCCTTATCGCCGGGATCAGCACTTCGTTTTGCCCAAACATGCGTTCTGATATCTTTGATGATACAAGCATCCGGTGCTGACGCGACACAAGCAGATCCCGGGCAGGCAGATCATTGCCCAAAGCACCAGCCAGAATGCGAACGGGCCGCAGATTAGGGTCGGCGAGCAGATCGTCTGCGGAAAACTGGCTGCGCATCACTTTACGAAGGGTCAGATCCTTGCCGTTATGGCCAAATACGATATTCCCTTCGCGCATATCTTCAACCGAGCGCGATCCGTTAGGCGTTTGGATATAGGTGCCGCGCGCGAAGCACGTTGGGGCCAAGTTGCTAACAGGCATTCTTTCAAAAATATCGCTAACTGTGCCAGCTACAAAAGTTGCCCCCTCCTGCAGCACAGTTCCATCGCTGGGTGTAAAAATAATCTCGCCACCCTCCGGATACAAAGTATATCCGTCGATGATCACTCGACTGCCATCTACAAGGTCTACTGTGATTGACGCTGGGTAGCTGTCCAGCGTATTTTTGCCGTCAATAGTATCTATAATTTGTCCGGGTCGGGACGCGATTAAACCGTCTTCGTCACCATCAACAATATCGTACCTGACCAGTTCTAGAACGTCACCAACATTAGCTGCTGAGGGGTCAACCAACCAAAACTGATCAACATACGTTTTCGCCATTTTTCATCACCCCCTTTGTTTCATACTGTGCTTCAGGATTGGCGTTAGCCGTGTCGCAACCCCACTTTTTGCAGGTCATTTTCGGTTTGTCGTGCGCAGCTGCTACATCTGGAATCCTAAATCAGGCACAACGCGCACATCGAAACCAACGTACCCATTGTTTTCAACGCAGACAAAAACACCAATCACAGCGTCTGTGGTGGTCAGCACACATTTAATTAATTAAGTACAAATTCGGCGAGCACAGGCAGTAAAGTTGCGCGTTTCTTTTTGGCGCAATACGGCACAAAATTGGCGTATTAAGATATATGCTTGATAGCTTTTGTTCTATCGTGTTCCCTTTGTCGGAAATTTTTCCAAAGGTAGTAGGAAAATTTCGATCTCAATACACTAAACAGTGTTCAGATTAAAAAGTCGTTAATCGATCAACCGGGACAAGGAACGCGGCATTATTTAGCTTCGACAAACCAATGACCGTTGATCCGTGTGCATATCTGAAAAACCATAGTTTAAAAACATAATCGGGCATCAGGTTTCTATGGATGTCAATTTTTCACCCCACCAAGGGGCGCACATGCGCAACAAAAGTCTAATGCCCACCCTCAATGCAAAGCATTTATGCCCGTAGAACTGCGCCCGGGTTCATTATACCAGCTGGATCAAGGGCCGTCTTTATCGCGCGCATTGCTGTCAGTTTTGCAGCATTGCCATAATGCTCAAGATCCTCAACTTTCAACCGCCCAATGCCGTGTTCAGCGCTCACCGACCCGCCCATTTCATGAACCAAATCGTGCACCACACGCTTGATGTGATCACGTTCTGAGATATGATCAGCACGGGTTTTGCCGGGCATCGGAAAAACGTTGTAATGCAGGTTTCCGTCGCCCAC
>JABITU010000087.1 GCA_018668195.1 Tateyamaria sp.
CTGTGAATGCCTTTGTTCTGCTGGGTCTTGGCGGGCTTGTGGGGATTCTTTCGGGCATGTTCGGCGTCGGTGGTGGCTTCTTGATGACACCGCTTTTGTTTTTTATAGGCATCCCCCCTGCGGTGGCCGTTGCGACCGAAGCCAATCAAATTGTGGCCTCTTCGTTTTCGGGCGTGTTGGCGCATGTGAAACGTAAGACGGTGGATTTCAAAATGGGCGGTGTGCTGCTCATCGGCGGGTTGGTCGGTGCTGCGCTTGGGGTGGTTGTATTCAATCACCTCAAAAGTTTGGGCCAAGTCGATCTCCTGGTTAAATTGTGTTATGTGCTGTTTTTGGGGGTCGTTGGCAGCTTGATGTTCGCCGAAAGCCTGCGCGCGCTCCGCAAATCGAAACAAGTGGCCGTGGTCAAGTCGCGCAAAAAACGCGGTTTAGTGCATGCTTTGCCGTTTAAAATGCGGTTCCAGGTGTCGGGTCTGTACATCTCCATAATCCCACCCATCGTTGTCGGCGTTGCCGTTGGGGTCTTGGCGGCGATCATGGGAGTGGGCGGTGGTTTTGTGATGGTTCCGGCGATGATTTGCCTGCTGGGTATGCCAACAAAAGTTGTGGTGGGCACATCGCTGTTTCAGATCATTTTCGTGACGGCGTTTACCACTATGCTGCACGCCACCACCAATTACACGGTGGATATGGTGCTGGCGGTATTGCTCTTGATCGGAGGGGTGATTGGCGCGCAATTCGGAACGATGATTGGCGCCAAGCTCAAAGCAGAGCAGCTGCGCATCCTTCTTGCGCTCATGGTGCTACTTGTTTGCGCCAAGCTGGCGTTTGACCTGATTGTGGAACCCGCCGAGCTGTTCAGCCTCGGTGTTGCGGGAGGCCATTGATGCAAGGTTTTTTCGCAAGAGTTTTTCTCGTGATTCTGACCTTGGCTGGCCCGGTTTCGGCACAGGACATCGTTCTCGGCATGTCGAAAAACGAAATCGGCATCACGGCGTTTTTTAATGGATCGGAGATCTTAATCTTCGGTGCCCTAAAACATGAAACAGCGGCCAGTTCGGCCGGTGATCTCGATGTTGTTGTCACCATTGCCAGTCCACGCGACCCGGTTACGGTGCGCCGTAAGGACAAACGCTTGGGGATTTGGGTAAATGTTGAGGCTTTTGATGTCGATTTGGCGCCCAGCTTTTACGCGGTCGCCACCACCGGGCCCTTTGATCGCGTTGTCAGTGAGGCATCTGATCTGTGGCATCAAATCTCGGTGCGCCAGTTGATCCGTGCAGTTACTGTCCCTGCCAGCACCAACAATAAAGATCAATTTACCGAAGCGTTGGTGCGCGTGCGTGAAGAGCAGGGTCTTTATCAAATGCTGCCCGGTTCGGTGCAGCTGCAAGAGCAAACTTTATTTTCGACCTCCGTTTCCCTGCCATCAAATTTGGTGGAGGGCGCCTATTCGGCGCGTATTTTCCTCATGCGCGACGGCCAGGTTGTGTCGCAGTATCAGACGTCAATTGATGTGCAGAAGGTTGGCATCGAGCGTTGGCTGTATAATTTGGCCCACGAGCGCCCCGTTGCTTATGGGCTGCTTTCATTGGCCATTGCCATTTTTTCTGGCTGGGCTGCGGCGGCGGCTTTTCGACTTTTGCGCGGCTGAGACGGCCCGCGCCCCACAGGCAGCCGGAAGCTGGCGGCTTCGGCAATATGTGCCCGTTCAACCACCTCACTGGCTGCCAGTTCTGCAATGGTGCGCGCCACCCGCATGACCCTGTGATAGCCCCGCGCTGTTAGCCCAAACCGTTCAGAAATTTCGATCAAAAGCGCTTAGCCATCTGCGTTGGGTGTTGCGAATGCCTGCAACACGGCCCCTTCCGCATCTGCATTGACCATACAGTTTGGAATTTTGGCATATCGCTCGGATTGCCGTGTGTGGGCCGCAGTGATGCGCAGCGCCACTTCGGCACTTGGCGCGCTGTCGCAGGGCAATTCAAGATCGCTGTAGGCGACAGGTGGTACATCGACACGCAAATCAAACCGATCCAGCAGTGGACCAGATATGCGGCCCAAATAATCGGCGCCGCAGTCTGGGGCGCGGGCGCAGGCCTTTGCGGGGTCTGCCAGATAGCCCCCCAAAGCCAGCTCACCCATGAGAACGCAGGCGCCAATCTCCTCCTGCGGGATCATGCCCAGGGCCGAGAGGAGGGCCACCACAATGGGAAGGTCGAAATGTGAACCTCCCTTGGGCATATCGGCCGGTGACAGGTTCACCGTGATCCGCTTGGAGGGGAGGGCAATCGAGAGGGCGTCAAGTGCGGCCCTGACCCGCTCGTGTGCCTCACTGACAGCTTTATTGGCCAGTCCGATGATTTGAAAACTGGCCAGGCCAGGCGCTACGGCGCATTGCACCTCAACCGGTCGGGCCTCCGCCGCATGAAATGCAACTGTATAGTTAACGGCCACCATCGGCTTGGCCTTGTGTGGTTACGGGTCAAGCGAGCATAGGTCATCATCGTTTACGGAAGGTGAATCTCTGGATCCGGGGGAAAGATCCCTATGGC